>CAIYZT010000281.1 GCA_903930735.1 uncultured Paracoccaceae bacterium
TCCGCATCACAATAATACTGGTAGGTCCGGCCCACCGGCTGATTGAGGAAATGCGTCGTCGACCGCACCTCGGCGACGAACACCTGTTTGCCACGCCTGATCTGACCGAGATTGCCGCGCCGCATCAGGACGCGCTGTGCCACATCCTCCCAGTTCACCCGCCAGACCTCGATCGCCGCGTTGTCCCAGCGGCCGTCCAGAATGTCGGTCTCGGTGATCCGGTCCGAGCGCAGCGCGCCTTCCGCATCCTGCCCGTCGACTGAGAAGTCGGCGCTGGCGCGGATTTCGGAGGCGGCGAAGCCAGTGTCGGGCTCATAGGGCATCCCCGCGATTTCCAGCGGGTGGTCGTGGTCGGTGAAACCAAAGGTCTCGCCATCGGCCCGTTCGATCCGCCAGCACCAGGCCAGCGTTGTGGTGCCTTCATCGAGATGGGCCTGCATGCCAGCAGAGAGAAGTTTCATCGGCGCACCTCAATCAGGGGAATGGATGTGATCGAGCCGAGCCGCTCGATATCGAGGGTCACGTCCAGTGTGTCGGTGTCGAAGCGCACCGGCACATCGAACTCAAAACCAGCGGTAATTGCGATGCCGGGAGCAGGGGCCGCAGCGAATGTTACGACGCCGGTGGTGGTATTGACCGTCCAGCCCGTGATCTGGGCCACGCCGTTCAAGGCCAGGGCGACAGTTCCGGCGACTGGCTTGGTGATCGTCCGTGTCCAGGACTGCGCGCCACTGGTGTAGCGTTTGACCAACTGGAATGTGGTCGCCGCACCCGTGCCTGCACCGATGGCCTGGTCGGTCTGAGCGAGGCTGGCGGACGGCAGGCCGGATTTGTAATCGGCCCAGTCCTTCCACCGAAACCCATAGAGCCGCCCGCGCCGTGCTTCGAAAAATGCGGTGACCGCCGCCAGATCGTCGGCCTTGCGGATACCATAAGAGGCATCATAGCGCCGCCGCGAGTCTGCCCAGGAGCCGTTGCGCTCCTCATCGCCGCTGGCCATTTCGACAATCTGCGTGCGCCGTTCCGGCCCACCCCGCGCGCCGCGGCTGATGTTGTCGGGAAACCTGACCTCGTGGAATGCCATCACATGCCCCTCCGCCCGGCCGACACCGCGCGGGCGATGTCGGCTGCGACCTGCGTGCGCGATTGCCGGAAGCTTTCGGCGTCGCGCGACATGATCGTGACGTTCACGGCGGGGGCGCTGGATTGCCCCTGGCCGTAGCCCGCCGCCTCGCGCCGCGACAGCACCCGCTCACCCCTTTGCAGGATTGCAGGCACCTCATCTGGTTTCAGCCCGGCCCAGCCACCAGAATGCATGCGCGGTGCGTTTGCGAAGGCGAGGGCTGGCACCATGCGGCGGCCACCCGCCATGCCGACGGTGCCGCCGGAATGCAGGATGTCCGCGAACAACCCGCCCGCGCCGCCCAGCGCGCCCGACAAGGCATTCGCAATCGGCCCGAGGATGAAACGCCGTGCTGCCAGTTTTGCGAGATCGGCGATCATCGAGGTGACGAGGCTGCTGAAGTCGAGTTTGCCGGTTTTGACGAACTCGGCGACAGCGTTTTCCGCACTCTGAAAGGCGCCAACCAGCGTTTGGCCGATATCACCACCGATGTCGCGCGCCTTGGCGGCGTAGTCGGCCAGCGTGGCAACGGCGGCCGCCCAGCCAGTTTTCGCTGCTTCTGCGCCGTCGGCGGCCACTGCGCCCGCGCCGCCCGCTGCTCGTCCGGCCGCCGTGATGGACTCGTCGAATTGATTGGCAGCATCGGCAGCACCTTCTAGTGCCGCTTCGCCTTCGGTTCCTGCACCGGCGACCGCGTCCTGCAACGCCTGCCAACTGGCAAGTGGGGCGAGCGCCCCGGCCGCCAGATCACTGGCCGCCGTGCGGTAGGTGTTTGCCGAGGTCAGGGCCTCGCGGGCGATATTGTTCAGCCCCAAGTCCGGCACGGCCAAGGGGTTGTCCTCAAATGCCCTGTCGAAGGCGTCTTTGGCCGCCGTCCCGGCCCGTGTTGCTGCCCCGGCGAAGCGGTTTTCGATCTCGCCCAGATCCAGATCGCCCAGCAAAGTGATGCGGCGCTCGGAGCCCAGCGCTTCCAGCCCGGAATTGACCCCTTCGATGAAGCCGTTGATCCGGGCAACCACGCCGTTCAGCATGCTCTCGACGCCTTCGATCAGGCTGTTGGCCGCCTGGAAAGCGAGATCGCCAATGGTGGCGGGCAGAAGACCCCAGATCGCCTTGATGGCCTCGAATGCGCCCTCAAATGTGTTGGCGGCGGTGTTGCCGAACCCCACGACACTCTCGATCGCGCTTTGCATGCCGCTGGCCGCATCGGCCTTGATGTCGAAGAACATGGCGCTGGCGGCAGCCCCGGCAGCCGTAGCGCCCATCTTGATCCGTTCCCAGACTTCGACCACGACGTCCTTCAGCAGCCCCATGGCATTGCCAAAGCCGCCCGCGCCGGAGACCAGTAGCGTGAATTGGAACACCAACTCGCCTGCGCCGACGATCAGCGCGCCGATCCCGGTGCGGATCAGGGCACCCCGAAGGATCACGAGACCGGTGGCAAGACCGCGGACGGACAGTGCTGCGGCGGCAAGCCCGGCAACCCACCTCCCAGCCATGACCGCGGCAAAGGTGGCGGCGTAAGTGGTGAGCCGCTCGAGGTTGTCGAAGAGCGCGGTGATCGCGATGCCGATCGGGCCGGTGCTGCGCGCCATGTCCGCCAGGGCATTGGCCACAGTTTCTAGTGCCGGGGCGACCGCGGCAGTGAGGCGGTTGGTCAGGCCGAGCCAGATCAGGCCCAGCTTGGCGAGCGCATCGCCGGTGCGTTCGATCTGCGCCGCATCGGTTTCGCTGACCGCTACCCCGAAATCCCGCATATCCTGCGCCGCTTCGCGCAGGGTCGCCGGATCGATGCGCAGAAAGGCCAGTGCCGCCAGATCGCCGAAGAGATCGGAGGCGACGGCGGCGCGTTCGGCCTCGGGCACAAAACGCGCCAGCGCTTCTTGGATGGCGACGATGCGTTGATCCAGCGGCATGGCTTGCAATTCGGCCGCGGTCAGGTTCAATCGCTGCAAGGCGCCGACTGCTGATCCTGATCCAGCTGCCGCCTCCGACAGCCGGGTCGTCAGCTTCTTGGTGGCCTGTTCGATCTCGCCCATCGAGACCCCGGCCAGTTCCCCGGCCCATGTCAACACTTGCAGGCTTTCGACTGTGGTTTTCAGCGAGGCGGCCATGTCGGCCTGTGCGCCGATGGTGTCGAGGCCCGACCGGATCATCGCAACACCAGCGGCGGCGGCTGCAGCGGTCACTGCCGCAAGCGCGATCCCGGCCTTGCGGGCAAAGCCGACAAGCCTGGTGTTCGCCATCTCCATTTCTGACGACAGGCGGCCAAAGCCACGGGCCCCGGCATCGCCGATGCCTTCCAACTCGGCGCGCACCTGCCGACCGCCGACCGCCGAAAGGCGGACGCTGACTTTTTTCTCAGCCATGGTTCTCTCCGATTTGTTCGTTCAGCTTGCGCACCATCACCGCCTCGATCTCGGGCAGCAGTTCGGCGGCGATCAGGGTGTCGATGCCCAGCGCATGGGCCAAAGTCAGGGTGGCACCCATATCCCAGCCCAGCACGGCGCCCGGGATCACACGCAACTGGCCGCCAAGGCGGCCGACCAGATCCCAGACTTGCCAACCGTCCTGTGTTTGCGGGCGGTTCAACCTTGCGGGGCAGTCCGGGCAATTGCCCCCGCGGCCCTCGCAGGGTGCGCATGCGGCGCAATACCGGTCGCCCCCGCCGAAGGACCACTCGGCGAGGGCGCGGAGACGTTTTTTTCCGCGTCCAGGATCAGGCCTTTTGCGACATAGCCGGTCTGGAACGCCTCAAAGACCGGCCAGATTTCCAGCAGGGCGTCGATGCCCTCGGGCGTGACGGGAACAATGTTGCCCTCATCGTCGCCAACGCCCTCCCAGTCCAGAATGGCACGGCGGGCGACCGCCTTCGCCATAGCCAGCGCCATTTCCTCGGTTGTGGCGTTTTCCGGCAGGCTTTCGATGGCCATGTCTGCCCTGGCGGAAATCATCAGTGCGGTGGTGAGCGGGCCGACCAGCAGGCGCAGACCGGGGGCGAGGTCCAGCCACTGCGGGGTGGCGGTCAGGTTCAGTCGGATCATGATCAGTATCCTGCGAGGGTGTTGACGAGTACGGCGGTGCACATGCGGGCGGGGCTGGTGGCTTTCGCGGCCTGCCAGTCAAAACTGGCCTGCACCCCTTGCGGCCCGGCGATTTCGATCCGGGGGATCGGCAGGTAAACCGCATGCGCCGTGAAGGTGAAACTCGCATTGGCCCCGAGGCTGTAGTTGAACTCCAACTCACATGGGCTGCCGTCGATCGCCTGCGTGACAAGCGTGCTGTCGGCAAAACGCACTTCGATGCGCCCCGAGAGCGCGGCCTTGGTCGGGTCGGCGCCGTCGATCCGGCCATCACCGCGGATGGTCTCGATCCGGTCGAGGTTGTTGGCATAGGTGATCTCGGCCGAGACCAGATTGCCCAGCACAGTGGCGTTGCGCTTTACCGTGCCGTTGAAATGGCCGAAGCGCTGAAGGCCCAGCGCCGTGGGTGTCCCTGCGGCCGTCGTGGCGGCGATGGTTTCGCCTTGCGCCACGAGGCGGGCCGTCGCGGTCAGGAGGCCCGATCGCTGCATCTGCCACGACAACTGATCCAGCACGCAACCGGAATACATCGCGAAGCGCGGCACCTCCGGCATGGCGACCTCAACGGCTAGGCTGGGCAGGGTCCAGTTGCCTGACTGGAAACTGTGGGTCTTGGGCGTCGTTCCAGCGGTCGTGGGCTGGCCAAACGCAGCTTTCAGCCAGAACCCGAAGGCCTCGACATCGATCGGGATCACCACCTCCCCATCGACCGAGACCGCGTCCTTGATCGGAGCCAAGGGATCGCGGCCATAGCCAAGCAGTTCGGATTCCAGCAGGGGTTGCTCCGACCCGAGCGTCGCCCGGGCGAAGGGCATCAGCCGGAACCCACTGCCCGGCGGGGTGCCGTAAACCGTCTCATACGCAAGCGCCATCTGCGCCCGCGCGCCTTGCGCACGTGCCATGTTGTTTCATCCTTTTGGTTTGGTGGCTTCGATTCGAGGGTTGCCCTCAGATCTCATCGGCGGCATCGTCCGCGGATGATTTATCGCTTCGTTCTCATAGCTTTCGTAGCACTTGCCGGATTTGTTGCTGCGCCCGAGCAATTCGTCGCGGTCGCCCAACAGCCCACAGTTTTCGAGGCCCGTGTCAGCAAAGTGCTTGATGGTGATACTTTCACCATCAAAGGGCAGTCCCGCAGAGTTCGGGTTTGGGGCCTCGATGCGCCCGAGTGGGATCACGCAGGTGGTTCCACCGCTACGGCGACTTTGAAAACTCTGATTTCAGGCAGGACACTAAACTGCCAGGTGCTCGATCTGGATCGATATGGCCGTTTCGTCGCCCAGTGCTTTTTGCCCGATGGACGAGACATTGCCGCAGAAATGATACGCGCCGGCGTCGCAACCGAATATTGCCGCTATTCAGGCGGTTTTTACGGCACGTGTTGAGCCGCCGACCTAATTCAAGGGACCTGTGCTGGTGTAATGCAGCACAACGGTGATGACCGCGGCCTTCAGCGTTGCTGCGCCCTCAATTGGCAGATCGACGGAAGAAACGGCTTCTGGTTCGATCCAGTCACAAAGACCGCCAAGCGTACGGTCGCCTTCCAACGCCTCGCCGATCGCAGCGACCAATGCGTCAAAGGCGGTCTCTCGCCCAGCTCCCGACTGAACCACTACCTCCAATTCGGCACGATGCTGATAGTGATATCGAAGTGGCGATAGCGTGACCTCGGGTTCGCCGGGTTGACCATCGCGTAGGATAATCAGCCCTGAAGCCGGAACTCGTTCGGGAAGGACTTCGTCGCGCATAACTAGGGCAGCAAGCGGCTGCAACTGCGTATACAGGGCGGCGAGCACGGTTTCACGGATGGTGGCCATGACAAGATCAACCCCAATAGATTGCGGAATTCTGCGATAGCGTCAGTGCTTGTCAGGTCATTCCTGTTGCAGCGTAGCAACCTGTGACGGCTTGCTCGGGACGCCGCACTGAAGCAGAAACGCGTAGGTTTCATCATAAAAGGCAGGTGGGCGCGTCGGGTCTGCATCGTCCCCAACGGGCACAAATATCACCATGCCTTGCCGCGCCCGGGTCAACAGAACACGGTAGGCATTCTTCAGATAGAGCTTTCTTTCTTCTGCCCTGACCGTTTGCCATTTGGTGCCCCGAAAGGCATTGGCCTCCCAATCAGACCCAACAAATCGCAGATCAGCGTCCCAGCAGACACCAGCCCAATCCAGTTCTAGTCCCTGGACATCGAATTCGGTGGCAACTTCTTCGAGGTAGTAAGACGACCGGACATCGAACTTGTCGTTCAAGAACCAGCTCGCAGGGTCGACCCCGCTCTTGATATGGATGCCCTCGGGGCGCAAACGATGTGCGCCAGAGGAAGCAACAAGACCGCAGCGTTCGCTGCCGCGGGACGTTGATTTGAGCCAATCGCGTGCAGCGCCGAGATCACGTGTGACCCAAACCGGGTAACGGCCCTTGATGCTTTCCAGGAGTTCGTGCGCATCTACAGCATTGCCATCCAGCAGGGCGCCGACAAAGGCAGAGAGCTTTTCTGCGCGAAAAGATCGCATCGATACGGAGAGGTGCAACTCCGGACATTTGGTAACTCGATCGTCTTGGAGCAGTGCAACGGCTGCGCCATCTACCGTGTAGTGTCGGTCGTCCAGCAGCGATGAGGCATACACATCCCAGTCGGGAAACCTGTCGCTCAGTGCGGTGAGCCATTCGACCAAGCCGGCCTCACCGGTGTTGATTTCTTGGCCGCCACCGATCAGGCAGACGACGGTGCACCAATCCGTGTGGCGGTTCATCACGCTGATCAGAAATTCTGGCTCGGACTGCGAAAACCCTGACTGCCCACGCTTCGTCTGCATGAACTTTGATGCTTGTTCCTTCGTCCAGGCCCGTTGCGCCTCGTCGAACACCACGACTTTCTCGATAGGCGCCCGTTGGTCCTGCAGGTACTCGTCGCGAAAATGGTGAATATTCTGAACAAAGGTGCGAACGCGGCGCGAAGCTTCAGACTTGTTTATACCTTCGCGATCCGCCTGGTCGCGGGCCAACGCTTCGCGCAGGACATCAACAAGCGGGCCGTTTCCCGAGAGAAAGACCGCATGTTCATCGGCGTGGCCGGAGGCGCGCTTGGCCGCGATGTTCAGGCCGGCAAGTGTTTTGCCGGCGCCTGGCACGCCCGTGATAAAGCATATCGCCTTGCGGTTTTCGGCCTTTGACCGTTCGATGACTTGCGAAATTCTTAGGTCCGTTTCCTGAAGGTTCTTGGCACCAGCATCGGAGCGCGCGATCTCCTGGACATCGTGGTTTTGATAAAGCGCTTGAGCAGCTTCGACGATCGTTGGTGTGGGCTGGTAGCCGCTCGCTGCCCACTCTGCAGGGCCTATAGATGAAGAAGGCGTGTCGCGCAGCGCCTGCAGAATGACTGCGCCCAGGGATGTCGGGCCAACCTGAAGTGGTTGTGCCACAAGATCGGTTGCGAAGTTGAGATTCCCACCTTTCGCCGTCGATTTGGTCGCAATGAGGATTGGCACGATTGGCGCCGAGTGGCTGCCTTTGTGGAAGTTCTTCAGATCGAGCGCATAGTCGTGCGCCTGATCGATCGCATAGCGATCGAAACTCGCAGAATTGACCTTGAACTCCAGAACGAACACGATGCCGCCGATCAAAACCACGCAGTCGGCACGTTTCCCCATCCGGGGAATGATAAGTTCGAAGTGCACGACGCCATCAGGGAGAGCTGCCAGCTGATCCTTCAAGATGTCGACTTGGGTAAGCCATGCCTCACGCTGCTGGTGCTCCAGATCATGGCGATGATTTCTGGTCAGTTCGCCGAGAATTTCCATCGGTGACTGCAGGAGAAAATCTGCCAAACTCGCGCTGTAGTATGAAATCGACAATTTGTCTTCTTACTCCAATTCAGTTCCCGCGCCCGGATTTCGGGTCGGGCAGGGCGGCCAGCTTGCCAGGCAAGTCGGCACGGCTGTGCAGGAAATCCACGATGATCACTTGCGTGGCATCCTCGATGAACACGATGAAATGCTGCCCCGATCGGGTGAAGCGCAGATTCTCGGGCAGGTCCTGCGCGATCAAGCGGCGGCAATCCTGTGACGGGGCCGTGCCGTCCTCGATTTCACTGCAACGGGCAATTAGATCCTCTTCGTAGGCGGCGGCCTGTCGCGGCCCAAAGGTGTCCAGTGTCCAGCGCGCAATTTCGACCAGCGAGGCCTCGGCCTGTCGCGTCAGCCGCCAAGGGCGGGGCATCACGCGGCGGTTCTTGCGCGGGCAAAAACACGGCGAACCGCCTCCTCGCCAGTCCCTTCGGCAAGCTGGCCCGTTCTGGCCTGTTCCAGGCCGGTGGACAGCCGATCCCGCAGCGCTCCCAGTTCCACCTCTTCCCGCTCCAAGAGCCGCAAACCGGCGCGCAGAGCCTCGCTCGCGTTCTGATAGCGGCCGGAGGCGACAAGCCGGTCGACGAGATCGGACTGGGTCTCGGTCAGAACAACATTTCTGGTGGCCATGGCACATTCCCTCATTTGATTGGCAATATATGCCAATGACGGCCCGCTGTCCATCGATCGGTCACAGTTGCACTTCCTTCCAATTTGCCACGATCAGCCCCGGCAGTCGCGCCTCCGCCTCGCGTGCCGGACCTTCCAAACTCAGGCGCTTGGGCAGCTTCACCTGCGGAACGAGGAGAAAGATAGGCACGGTGGCCAAACCCCGGCCGGTCTTGGATTTCGATGCCACCGCCCGGACCTTGGAGTTCAGCCGGGTTTCCGCGACCAGCAGGCTGGGCTGCCCGCGTCGATAGATGAAGCGCAGGCGCTGACCGGTACGCTGTTCCCAGCCGCCAGGGGTGATCCGTTTGTTGCCGACGCCTTTCTTTCCGGCCGCGGCTGTCGGGATCGCCAGCCAGAACCCGTTCTTCGCGCCGATTAGGGCGCCGCGATCGAAGGCATCGACCACCTTGGATGCGTTGGAATAGACCACTGCCGCCGCGCGGATCGAAGCGCCGGTCGTCGGGTAGAGCTTCTTGCGGATCGAATTGGCGAGACCTTGGCCCAGCGCCGCGCCGGTGATCTGGCCGCGCCATGCTGTCTGCAAGCCACTGGCTGCTTCGGAAACTCCGGCCGTCACTGCGCGTTCTGCGGCATCCAACTCCTGCTTCATCATGGTCCTGATATCGCCCTGAATGTCGGCAAGCAGCTTCACAGCGCCCGCGCCTCGGCCAGCCAGACCAAGCGGTTGGTGTTGCGGGTTGGGGTGCCTTGCACCTCGTGCAACTGCCCCGCGATTTCGACCGTGTCGCCCGCCGACAGCACCGGCGCATCCGCGAGGCGGATGTTCAGCTGCACGGTATCGACCACAAACCGCCCGTCGCCGAAGCTGGCGAACTGGTCCGGCATCGCCCGGATCACCCGGATCGGCTGTGCCGGGCCGCTGCTGCCGCTACGCAGCAGCGCATCGACGGCAAGGTTCTGGTCCGCGAAGAGCGAATCCGTGGCCAGGTCGAAGGCGGTCAATTGGCGCTGGCCGCGGTGAGGCGGACCCGGCCGATGGTCTCGCCCGCACCGGCCCCGACCGCCAGCACCGCCACGCCAACCAGCTTGTTGGTGGCCACCACGTTGGTCACCCGCGATGTGGCGACATCCCAGTAGATCAGCTGGCCGACCGTCCAGGCTTGCGAGGCGGTCTTGGTCAGATCGTAAATGCCGTTCATGACAACCACCAGTGGCTCGCCGATCGCGGCGGCGCTTTCGGCAATGCCGAAGAGCGAGCCGATCAGCACGGGTTGACCGGAGGTGGTGACCGCCGCAGCGGTCAGGGTGACGCGGTTACCCACGCCGATGAAGTTTTTCATCTTAGGTCTCCTGAGATTTGGGGGTGATGGGGAGGATCAGACGCCAGCGTTGCGGTAGAGTCCGCGCCAGTCGATGGCTTTGGAGGCGAAGTCGTGGCGGGCTTTGATCTCCATGCCGTCGACTTCGAAGCCCATGCGGGTTTCGGTGTAAACGCCGTTACTGCCATCGAGATAGGCATATTCCACGGTGTCGATCCGGTTCGGATCGGCCGCGAGGAACCACGGATCGGCTCCGGCGGCCGGGATCAGGCGTGGCTCTTCGATGGTCTCCAACCGTCCGGCGAAAGCGTTCACGCCTGCCACCGCATTCGGGGTGGTGGCGGTGACGTTCTTGCGGGCTTCGACCGACCGGCTGCCCGGAGGGGTGATCAGATAGCGCGGCTGTACCGAGATTTGCCGCGCCTCAAGTCCGCGCTGGTTGCCGAACAGACGGTAGGCTTCCGCCAGGGTGGTTTCGGAAATCGCGCCAGCCGTGCCGAGATTGCCGTGGCCCGCGTTGAACAGCGCCACGCCGTCGCCCATCAGCGGGTTGGAGGTCAGAATCGAATAGACCAGATCGGACTCAAGGTCCGCCGCCGAGGCCCCGAAGGCGGACGGGATGCGGGTGAAGGCATCGAGATCATCGTTGATCAGGGTCTGGCGGGTGATGCCGATGATCCGGCCATAGGTCAGCAGGGCATAGACCTCGCGGCCCTCGCCCATCGTGCCATAGGTGAACTCGCCGCTTTCGGGCACGCGCAAGAGGTCCGGGGCCCCGGCAAGCTGGGTGCGCTGCACCGGGCGGAAATCGGTGATCGTCGCTTGCCGCGCCCAGGCGGTGAAGGTGCGGGGTGTGGAATCGTAGGCCGAGCGCAGGGTCTTGTTGGCGACGTTGGCGAGGATGAACGGGAAATCGGCGCTGGAATGATAACCAGGCCCGGCGCGTTTCTGCAGCGCCTCGGTCGCCAGTTCCATCCGCGACAGGCCCCGGGTGCTGATGCCCCGGCGTTCAAGGGCGTGGCGGGCCATGTCCAGCAGGTTCAATCCGCGAAACTCGCGCGCCGCATCGGTCAGCTTGTGCAGGCCGGGGGAATGGCGATGCAGCAGGGCGTCGGTGACGGCGTCACGATAGGCGATTTCGCTGGCGCCATTGTCGCGTGCCGCCGCCGGAACCGTCGCGCCGGTGCGGGTACCGACGGTATCGCCCTCGGCCAAACGGTCCAACACAGCGCCGCGGGCGGCATCAAGCGACACCCCGCGGCCGATCAGATCGGCGGCGAAGATGTTGTCGAGACCGTGGCGCTGGCAAAGGGTCAGGATATCTGCGGCGGCGCGCTGCGCTTCGGCGCGGATCGCGTCGGCGTTCGGTGCGGCCGGGGCAAGCGCGGGGGAAGGTGACGCCACCACCGCGATCACCGGATCAACGGCGCGGACAGTGGCTGCAGATGCGAGCGCAGATTGGATATCATCGGGCATAGTGGCCTCCAAGGTTGGGGTTGCATGGCGGGTGAGGGTGCATGTGTTCATTGTGGCCGTGCGGGTGGTGTCGGACCGGACCCGCGCGCCGGGATCGGCGCCGATGGTGACGGCGGAAATCTCAAGCGGTTCCCAATCGACGGCGCGCCAGAGTTCAGGGGCGCCGTCGCGCTTGGTGATGTCATAGCGGTGGACGCGGTAGCCGACGGACACGTTGCGGATGATGCCACCGGCGATGTCGCGGAAGATCGGCTCGACATCGGCCCGCTCGCTGAAGCGGATCGTGGCGGTGCCCTGGCCATTTGCAATCCGGGCCGATCCGTCGACAACCACGCCCAACACCGAGTCCAGCGACCAGGCGTCATGCGAGTTCAGGAACGGCGCGCCGCCATTCAGGCGGTCCAGCCGGACGGCTGATCCCTCCAGCGACAACTCTTCGTCGACCGCCTCGTCCCAGAACCGGGCGCGCCGTACGGTGGCACCGGTGGTCCAGATGATTTCAACGGTACGGGCGGCTTCGTTGACCGAACCCGCGCGCACGGACGCCATCCGCCCCTGTAGGGGCAGATCGATGATGTCTTTCGGCATTGTGGGTGCTCCGTTCAGGCTTGGCTGGGGTCTTGCGGCGTCTTGCCGGGCTCGGCGTCCAGCGATCCGGGGTCTTGGCTTTGCACTTGCCCGCCCCGGCTGACCTTGCGGGGGTCAGAATCGAAAATCAGGTTCATAGCATCGGCGAGGAGCGCAAACTCCTGCCATTCTTCCAGCACCTTGCGCGGATCGTAGCCGCGCTTGGCGATCTGCTGCGCGATGGTCGAGAACCCGGCGCGGGTTTCCAACAGGTCGGTGGTGGCATCCTGCAGCGGGTTCACCGAGTCAAACTTCGGCGGCGCCCATTCGACCGGCACGTCTGCGGTTGGGATCAGCCCGGCGGCAAAGGCAGCCTCGCAAAACCAAGCCCAGATCGGCTGGCAGAACATCGGGATGATCATTTGCCATTGCATCGCTTCCACCATCCGGCGGAATTCGTTCAGGCCAACCCGGCTGGACGAGAAGTTCACCTGTGACAGATCACCAGTCATCAACTCATACGGCACGCGCCAGCCCGCCGCGATGATGTGCAATTGCACCCGGTGCCATTCATAGACGCCCGCGGTCGAGGCGGGCTGGTTGAACTTGATATCC
Organism: uncultured Paracoccaceae bacterium; assembly: GCA_903930735.1. GTDB lineage: Bacteria > Pseudomonadota > Alphaproteobacteria > Rhodobacterales > Rhodobacteraceae > CAIYZT01. The sequence goes on from CAIYZT010000281.1 coordinate 12,668, forward strand.
TTGCCGCCGCGTGCATAGGCGATCAGGCCGGGCTCAAACTGCTCGATGCGGTTGCCATCGGCATCCTGCACCACCGGCGCGATCGACTGCTGGGTCTCATCATCGCCAAACACGATGCCGACGAGGCAGGCCTCGGTCTTCTTGCGCACCAGCTCGGCGCGCTGCCAATCGTCGACATCGCGCAGCGCCGCCATGGCCGGGGTGCCCCAGGGCACGCCGCGCGATTGCACGCGCTGGCGTTCGAACAAATGGGCCACCCTGTCAGCGGGAATCCTGACAGATTCAAACCTGCGGCTGAACACCGGGGCCGCATCGCCCGGATGATCGGGATACATCCAATAGGCCACCCGCCGACCCGCGCTGTCATGCTCAATACCGCAGCGAATGCGCGCCCCACCAGAGCGATCCTCAAACTTGGCGGCATCGAGGTGATCGGCCTCTTTCAACTCGATCTGCAAAGGCACCACCAGCCCTGCGGACCGCGGGCGGCGGACGCGCAGGGCGAAAACGTCGCCGCCTTCGATGGTTTCGCGCATCGCCAGGGACAACAGCCCGTGAAAATCGGTGTGGCCATCTGTGTCACACTGATCCGCCCAGCGCGCCCAAAGATCGTCGACCAGCTTGTTCGCGGCCTTGTCCGCGCCCGCCGCCCGCGGACGGATGCCGGTGCCCACAAGGCTGTTGACCAGAACCGCGACGGCTTTCGCGGCGAGGGGATTGTTGCGCACGAGATCGCGCATCCGGTCGCGCAGCAGCGGCGCGGCGAGACCGATTTCCGCATCGGCCGCCTTGCCGCTGGTGGTCCAGCCATCGGTGCCGCGGCCTTTGGCCGAGCCGTCATAGGCCCGGCGCAGATTGCCCAGCGCGATCCGGGCAGCATAGCGCTGGGACGCCGCCCGTGGCGAAATCAGCGCCACCGCCCTGTCGATCAGGCCCCAGCGGATCACAGGCGGGGTCTTGGCGATCACCGCACACCCCGGCGGAAGCTGGCAAAGCCTGCGACGGGCAGGGGCGCACCGATCGCCTGTGCCATCTCACTCTCGATGATGCGGACACGGGACAAGAGGTCAGCGGCATTGCCATATTCGACCGTCCGGCCATCGGTGGTCACGCGCAGTGTGCCTGCGGCATAGGCCCGTTTCAGGGCGTCGAGCTCAGCTTGTGTCCAGGCCATGTCAGAACCATTTCTTTCTCGTGCCCATCCAGGGGGCAGGTCGCTTTGCAGTTGTCGGCGGTACGGGCCGGTTCGGCTGTCCGGCGGGCGGGGCATCTGTTGGCCCGGTTGGACGGTCGAGTTGGGCTTCCAACTGCTCCCAGCGGTGGTTGTCCCAACGATCAATGCCCATCAGCCAGGCGGCGGCACGGGCATAGACCCGGCAATCCAGCGCCTCGTTGCGTTCGCGGGTCTGCTGCCATTCCAGTCGTTGGAAGCCTTGCCGGGTCTTGATCGTCATCAGCTGCTCGGCGGTCAGCTGCTTCATCCATTCGGCCGTGGTGCCTTTCGGGATATGGACGAAGCCGTGCGGCCATTCCCCGCCCTCGGCCAATTGCTCGTCGGTTGGGGCGACCAGCCGCAGAAACCGGTAGGTTTCCGACTTGAACACCGCCCCGGCGACCTTCCAAAGCTGCACGCCCCGGCGCAGCTTGCGCCCGGCTTCGGTAACTTCGACGTAGGTCGGTCCATCCACCGGCGTAGAACGGTCAAACCCCGCCACGCCCTTGATGGCGATCACCTGACCACGACCGGCCGCGCGCACCCACGAATAGACGGCATCGGTCGTCACGCCATCGCCGGAGTCGATTGCCATCCGCGCCAACGCCATCCGGCAGCCCGAGGTGTGTTCCCATGTCTGCCCCAAGAAGGCCGACAACTGCGCCCAGACTTCCGGCCGGGCGGTGTCACCCTCCAGAACGACGTGATCGACCAGCCAGGAACACAGATTGCGGCCCCAACCCCAGACGTCGACCTCGATCCGGTCGCGCTGAACGTCTGCGCCTGCCGTCAGCAAGAGAACCCCATCCGGCGCGATCCCAAGCTGCCAATCTGCGCGCCGTTCATAGAGCCGCTGCCAGTCCGGTGCCTCACCGCGTTCCTGCCAAGTCTCGCCGAGGATCGTGTTCTTCAGCGTCTTAAGCGCGGCATCATTGCCCAGCGCGCCCTCCCAGCCTCTGGCGATCTCCTCCCAGGACAACCACCCCAGCGGCGAATAGAGGCCCGAAATGTGATACCCGACCACTCCCGCGGCTTTCGCCGCAGCCTGAGCATCTGGCGGGGCCGTGGCCTGCCAACCGGCACCATTCTCTTCCGCCATCATCCACGTTTTGTGCCGTTCGGCGATCGGCGCGTCGCAATGCTCGCACAGGTACTGCACGGTTTCGGCCTTGCCCGGCTCCCAGCGCAGCCGCTCGAATTGCAGCCATTGCAGCCCGCCACAATGCGGGCAGGGGACATGGTAGCGCTGCTGATCGGACAATTCCCACTCCCGTTCGATCCGGCTCAGGCCCTTCAAGGTTGGTGTCGAGGCCAGAAACACCTTGCTGCGATGCCCGAAGCTGATGGTCCGGGCTTCGGCCAGGGCGATCGGATCGCCTTCGCCGTCGACATCGCCCGGGTAGGCATCGACCTCGTCCAGAAATACCCAGCGCGCGGGCATTGATCGCAGGCCCACGGCGGAATTCGCGCCGGTCAAGATCAACTGCCCGCCGGGAAACCGCTTGCCCAGAATGGTATTTCCGGCGTCGCGCGACCGTGACGGCAGCACCAGCGCCCGCAAATCTGGGCTTTCCTCGATCAGGGGGTCGATCCGCTGCTGCGACAGCCGCTTCGCCAGATCCACTGTCGGTTGCACCGCCAGAAACGGCCCCGGCGCGCGGTGCATGCAGAACCCGATCCAGTTGTTGCCCGCCTCGGTGGCCCCGACCTGCGCGGCTTTCATGAACACGACCCGTTGCGCCGGATGCCGCGGCGACAAGGCATCCATCACGGCTTTCATGTAAGGCGTCCGTGCCGTGCGATATGGTCCGGCCTCCGACGCCGCCCGCGATGACAAGACCCTGTGCCGGTCGGCCCATTGCGACACGGTCAAGGACGGATCGGGCGCAAGACCGGCCATCCAGGCACGCCGGACCTCTTCGGCCCCGTCGAAGCTTTCAGCGGAGCTCAATTTTCACCTCCGCCATCTCGGTCAGATGCTGGCGCAGATACATGTCCAGAACTTGCTCCATCCGATGGGCATCGACGCCCAGTTCCGCGGCCATGTTGGCCGCAACCCGCGGCGGCCAGTTCAGCCAGGCATCGCGTTCGCGCCGTGCCAGATCGAACACCATCGCCGTTGCCCGGGCGCGATCGATCACCTCGGCCTTCATCTTTTCCAGCCGGACCTTGGCGGTCTGGGCCTTCAGCACCTCATTCGCCATCCGGGCGCGCAGGAAGGACACCTCGCCACCGGTGGCCTCCGGGCTGCCGGGATCGGTTCCTGCATCGCGCAACGTGTCGGCCACGGCCCGGATTGCTGCCTGCGGCACCGGCTTGGTTGCCGCCGCCCGCGCCGTCCCAGCTGCCGTCTCCGCCCCCATCTGCTTGGCGTGCTGGCCGCGTTGCTTGGCCGGATCAGTCTGGGCGCCCCACTCGGTATCCGCCCGCGAGGGATCGATCGTACCGTCGGGCAGGGTGGTGATCCGGCCAGTGGCGATGGCTTTTCGGACCGCCGCTTCCGAGACCCCGCGCTGCGCGGCATAGCTTCGCCGGGACACTCCCATTCTGACCGAAATCCCCATAATTGCAGTGACTTAGGAGTTGCTCTCTTTTGGTCTCAACCGCTGTCTGCAGCCATTGCAACGCAACGGAGACCGCCATGAAGACCGCATTGAGCCCCCTGACAACGCACGAAGAATTCTGCCTGAAGAACGCCGCCCACTTTGTCGCCGCCCGGGGGCGCACGCCCGCCACCCGCACGCGCGAGCTATTCGCGACCCTGCCCGAGGCGCAGGCCTTTGGCGCGGCGATCGGCGACGGCCGCACCATGATCTACGCGGTCACCACCCTCGGGCATTCCGCCCACATCACCAACGCCTGAAGGAACCCGACCATGAAAACCAAAGCCCTCACCGCCGCGCAGATCGATTGCCTCGCCCAGCGCCTTTCCGACGCGCCCATCGATCCGGCCACCAGCGCTAAGAAGGCGGGCGACAACTTCGCCCGCTTGCTGGCGGCAAGGATCGGCACAGAGCGCGCGGCCCTCGCCTTCACTGCGATCATGACGGCCGACACCGCCGATCAGGCGGAGGCCCGGCTGACCTTGGTGCTGGACTACGGCAACCCCGATCCTGCGGGCGAAGACGCCCCGGCGACGGAGGAAGCACCGAAGGCCACAATCACTGCGGTGGTCGGCAAACGGCAGGCCATTCTCGATCAAGCCCATACCGGCGCGCTGCCGACTGCCCCAGATTTCTCTAAGCCGACCCACGCCCGGTTCCGCACCAAGCTGGCGCAGATCGTGGCCCTTGCAGAGGCGGGCGACATCGCAGCCCTACTGGCTTTCGAGATCAATCCGGTTTCGTCCAGCCCCAAGGCGATGGCCCGCTACCGCGACCTCTGCGTAATCGCCATCACAGCCCGCGCGCAGGTGACGGCATGAAGATCACCCGCGAATTCTGCCCCGGTGATCGGTACGTTTATGATTTCGGGCTGTGCAGCTACGAAAACGGCTGGGCGCAAGTCGATACGGCGCAGGACGCGTCATATTTTGGGACTTGGGCCAACCCGACCCGGCTGATGATCTTCAGCTATTGCGAGGGCGACACAACCTTGAAGGAGGCCGCATCGCTCGAGGAGTTCGCGGCCGAACTGCGGGAGATTGATGCTTGGAACCGGGCGCATGGCTACGGTCCGGCGCGAATCGATCCGGGGTTTGATCTGGCGATGAAGGCGGCGTTCGAGAGGCTGGGGTTGGCGGATATGCTGCACTGAGAAAAGTACCAGATGCTGCGGATTTCGGGGGGCAAGGTTTCGTTAACGTTCGTTATTGTCTTCTTCGAACCCATGATATTCATCCGCCGGTGCATAGTACTCTGCAGCATCGTAGACTTGGGTTTTCTTATAGCGATCGGCGAGATGTATCGCAGTGAGTCGCGACAGCCCAAGTATTTTCAAACCACAAGCGACGCACTCGAACTGGTTGGGCAAATACTCTTGGGTTTCGGTAATTTCACTGCCTTCCAGCTTCTGGATCGGGGCAGAAATGGGCTCACCAACTATCAGTGCTGTCGAGGCGCATGCCGGACATGACACACGGTGTCCGACCTGCCTCATCGCCCAGACCTTGGCCGTCGCGGCCAAGGATGCTCGTTCCTTTTCATCTTTCGCGAGCCAAACCTTCTGGTGAGCCGAGACATCGCCTTTCACTGCTTTGGCGCTTTCATCGGCAGCAGCAGCCATGAGTTTCTTTGCGACTTCTGCTTCTTCTTCGCCAACGAACTCGCTCAGCTGCATGCCCATTGTGGCTAGGAGGGCACTACATGCAGCATAGAAGCGCGCATGCCAGCTTGAACCCGAAACGCCGTCAAATGCCGCTTCGCCGGAGTGAAGTTCCGCGTTGCGCTTGCCGGTATGCTGAATACAAAAACTTTCATGCTCCTTCGTGAAATTCGGAAAAATGCTCGCTAGGCGCCTAAAAACTTCAGTTATAGCAATCGATTTTGGGGAAAACCGCTCCTCAGTCGGCGCAAATCCGAGAGAGTGATATAGACTGCCCCATACCTTATCGTTTTCAGCAAGCAACGCTGGGCTCACGTTTGACAACGCCGCGCGGGCTAGCAGTTCCAGGGACAAACTTGACCAAAGCGCATGCTCCCAGTTATCGCTGTCCACCTCCACCATCCGTTGTGCAAAGCGTTCGGACTTAAGAAACAGCGCTTCCGCATCCCAATTATCGGGGGTTTTACCCGGCAGAACGGTTTTTTTCAATTCAAGCTCTCCAAATATGCTCGCTCCAGCTTGCGCGTTTCGCAGCCTAAAGGAACTGGTGCTCGAGCGTGCAGCATCCGCCAGTTGTCCACTATAAGCGTATCACCAGGGGCAACCAGGGCAATTGATAGAGGAATGCTGGCGCTCAGCGCGTGGTGAAACTGTGTGACCCCGACCTCGCCAACTTTGCTTGCGGGCCGGAAAAACACCTCGTCCCACCGGATCAGCCCGTTACCATCATTTGGTTGGTAAAGCCTAAGGAGGGGTAGTTTTCCGTTGATAGGTCGGCGTGGTTGGACCAAAGCACGGGCCAAAATGTCTTTGCCGACAAGATCAATCAATTTGAGACCGTCAACCAGCAATGTGGGAACTTGGTGAAATCCAACCACGCAACGGAGCATCAAGTACCGCGGTGGTGCCCGCCAGTGGGCAAGGTCCGTGTGAAACGGAAAACCATGGAATCCGTAGATGCCGCTGTAGGTATTAGGTGTCGACGCATCCTTTTGGGTCGGTACAAGTTCAGTAAGCCGGTATCCGAAATCTGACTGCAGCAAGGTTCCGAGCGAGGTCGCGATCTCTTTAGCAGACGTGCCGACTCGGTAAGAGTTCATCAGCGCATAACCTTGCTCAAATACTTGTGTAATCAAAGAGTTTGGCATCCAGAAAATTCCATTCCGTGTTGGCTTCCCCAAAATCACCGTCGCGGTTTCGGCTTTTATAGCATGATTGAGCAGGTTGGACATCCTCCGGAGTCGAAAAACAGCTTTATATCAATCGCTAAGCGCGCGCCAGCGGCGCCACGTTCCAGAACAGCACCCGCCCGGGTCCGCGCATTGCCACGCACAGCTCCCACGCCTTCGCATCATAGTGTGGGTCCGCCGGGAACGGCGCGCCCATGATCGCCACCTGTCCGAAGGCCCGGGGATAGACGTGGATCTTCGCCCCGGCGACATCCTTTGGCGCCAGTTCCCGCCCGATCTGCACGACATGCCGTCGGGCTTTCGGCCAGGCCATCGCCAACCCGCGCGCCAGCACCCCCGATCCTGCGGCACACCAAACCTCGTCCGGATCAAGGCCGGTTGCCAGTGCCGCCGCCGCGAGGGCCTCGACCGCGCCGGGGATATCGGCGCCGAAGGGGATCAGCGATGCCCCGCTGTCGCGGCAGTACTGCCGCGCCCTGCTTTGCACGACGGTCAGATATCCGGGCGATACTGGCACGACCTTTGCCCCGAGGCGCGCGGCTTCCAGCGTCCGGGCGTGGGGTTTGGCGCGCTGTGCCACGAAGATTGTAGCCTTCTTGCCGAGAGCCCGGGCGACATGTGCCAGGGCGGTTTGCGCGCCGCCCTCCGGCGGGCTGGCATAGACGGCTTCCTGCACGCCGTCGAAAACCTGTCCGATGAACCGGGCCTTGGTGCCGCCGGGATGAAGATCGTCCCGGACTACCCAGATCCCCGAATGGGTTTGCACGATCGGGGTGGTCATTCTTGGGATGCCTCGTCGCCGGTGCCGTCAGCCTCGTCGATTTCGCCGAATTCCACCTGCCCGATCGCCTCGGTGGCCCGCTTGGGGTCGCCCTTGCAGAATACCAGCACGTTCTGATGCGTGCGGCCCAGCTTGCGCGAAGCCTCGAACTGCCGCCCGGCACGGATTGGGAGCGATCCGACGGCGGTGACGAGGATCGCGTCATTGTAAAACCGTGCGCCTGCGGCCTCGAAGGCCTCGACCGTCTTGCCCGGCAGGTTGACGAAGAAGCCGCCCGCGTCGCGCACATCACCGATCACCCAGACGGCGAAACGATCGTCGCGAAGTCGGGAGACGGCCCCGGCGATGATCCGGCCATAGGCGTCGAAGAAGGCGTCTTTGCCCAGCGTCGACAGATCGGCCGGGTCGTCAGAATAGACCTCGAGGTTCCAATAGGGCGGGCAGCTGAAGATCAGATCAGCATCGACGCCTTTGGCCAGCGTGGCGATGTCCCGGCTGTCGCCGGTGATCCACTGCGGGGCAGGGCCCCCGCCCAGGGCTGCCTGCGCCTGATTGGCGGCAACCTGTTCGGCGCGGAGTTCGACGCCGACGTAGGCCCGGCCGAGTTGCGAGGCGACGATGCCCCGCACCGACCCGCCCGCGAAGGGATCAAGCACGGTGCCACCCTGGGGGCAGAACCAGCGATAAGCGATTTCGCACAGGACCGGATCGAAAATCGATGTGCCGGAGGCGGTGGGGGCACCTGAGGCTTGATAATGATCGGCGAGGAAAGCCTCGGTGGTCAGTTCATGGCCAAGTTCAGCCTCCTTGGCGCGTTTCTTGGCATAGAAGCTGGGATCGCCAGAGGAGTGCGACGGCATCAGGACGCCGCCGTTGGTCTTGTCGGCGCCAACCACATGCTCGCCGCGCATCAGGTCCTGGCCGAAGGTGCGGGCGAGGGATTTAGCCATGAGCAGCCTCCTTTTTCTGGCGGCAGGATGTGGCGGCCTTTGCGACCTGATCGGCCAAGCCGCCGCCGCCAAGGACCGCGCCATCATTGAACGCCTTGGCTGCGCCGGGCTTGTAATCCTTGCGCGAGCCGTTGCCGGGCATCGGACTGCCGCCGGGGCAGGCGCGGTCGCCTTCGCCGCGGCCGAGTTCGGAACGGATGCCCATGTCCAGCCAGGCGCGTTTGCGATCCTGCCACCAGCCTTTGCGGGCATCGAGGATCGAGAAGGGCGGGATGCCGAAGCGCGCGGCAAGGCTGCCCGACGACGATGGGACGGTTTCTGATCCGGCGCCATCGGTGCCGCCGCCTTGCCCTTCACCGCCCAGCGCGCCCGCGTAGCCAAATTCAAACCCCGCCAGCAATTCTTCCAGTTCAGCCTCGTCGAAACCGATCATGTCCAGATCGAAGTTTTCATCGCGCAGCGCCGCCAGTTCCGAGGCCAGCATTGCGTTGTCCCACCCGGCGTTTTCGGCAATCCGGTTGTCGGCAAGGATCAGGGCGCGGCGCTGGGCCTCGGACAGATGATCCAAAACGATCACCGGCACCTGCGCCAGGCCGAGGGATTGCGCCGCCATCAGCCGCCCGTGCCCGGCGATGATCACGTCGTCCTCGCCGATCAGGATCGGGTTGGTGAACCCGAACTCGGCGATCGAGGCCGCGATCTGCGCCACCTGATCGGCGGAATGGGTGCGGGCGTTGCGGATGTAGGGCACCAGCCGGGCGGTTTGCATCATGTCGATCTGCAAGGGGGCGATCTCCTGAAAAGGGAACGGCCCGGTGATGAACACCGGGCCAGTTGAGGCAGAGCAGGGCGGTAGGACGACGCGGCAGAAACGGCGATCAACAGGTGCGTGCGTACCTGCGAACCCAAGAGTGCGCACCCAAGGCGCGAACCCAGAAAAAATGTTTGACGCTAGAGACTTACCGCGCCTCTGCCCCCCGCATACACCTCAAGACCGGGTGGAACCGGGGGCCCGGGGGGGCATCGCGAGGGGCGCGGGACAGTGCGATCTGATCCGCACAAGTCTTCCGAGCATAGGAAATATATGCCCTGAAAGTGTTGCATCTGTCGCGCCCGAAGTTCGACGTGTTTTCCCGTCATAACAACGTGCCCGACCCGCTTTCGTCCGGTTTGACCACGTTCTTATCCGCCACTCTTTTGGGCGCGGCCACCTTGCGGCCTGATTTCTCCAAGGCATTCAGATGCTTGGCGATAGTGAGGAGGGACGCCGCCCAGCGCCGCCACGCGGTCGATCGCACCACCCCGGCGCGGATGCAAACCTGCCGCCAGCGCACACCCTCGGCCCGCAGCCAGACGATCCGTGCATCCTCGGGATCGAGCCAGGCCAGCCAGCCAATGCAATCCTCCATCCGCTGGATATCGCGGGCGCTGGGCACCACCCGCATCCGCACCTCGTCGTAGCCATAGGCCTGCCTGGCATCGTGGATATACTCCGGCCAGGACTGCCCGTAGCCCTTGGCACCCGAGCCCGGCGGGTTGGGCAGGCGGCGCAGGGTCAAGGCGGCATCCTCGAACTGATCTTCGATTTCGCGGGGGGTGATGGGCATTATGGTTTCCAATCTGGTCAATAAATCTGGCGGGCACGCAGCGCGGCTTCGGTCACCAGCCCCGCGCGCAGCAGGGCGTCCCGTGTTGTGTTGTTCACGGCGCTGGGTGGGACGAAGCGGCCGGAATTGATCCATTCCGCCGTTCGCACCAAAATGTCGTAGGCGGTGAGCGTGGGGCTCGTCTTGGCTTCCCCAGCACTTGCTGCCTTCGCCGCCAGCGTCATCCTTAGGGCGTGGCGCTTGACAACGGCCGGAGTGAAATACGCCCATGTCCGGATTGGGTCTTCGCGTTTGCGCAGCGTTCGGGTCTGCAGCACCGGCAGGATGTCGGCTTCGAGATCGTAGCCTGCTGCCAGCCAGCCATCGATCACCGGCGCTGTCGCCCCGATCACGGCCCTCGCCTCAGAGCAAAGCCCTTCGCCACAGGCTGCGAGACAGGCCGTTTCGGGGGCCTCCCTCGCGTGCGTGTCATGCGTCCTCGCGTGCATGCTACGCGCGGTAGTAGTTTCTTTCTTTCTTACTAAGTTCGTGTCCAGAATCCGGACATGGCTTTGTTGCGGATTTGGACATGGCTTTTCGCGATTTTGTTCCAGATTTGGACATGGCTTTTGCCCGTTTCCATGTCCAGAATCTGGACATGGCTTTGACGAAAAATCGCTCTCGAAGCCGAGCAGGTAGCGGGTCGATTTGCGCTGCTTCGTACCCTGTTCCGCGCGCCGTTGCCTGCGAATCAGACCTGCCTCCTCAAGCTTGCGCAGGTGCGTGTTCAGCGAAGCGCGCGAGATTTCGGCATCGGCGGCAAGCTGGTCTTGCGACGGATAGCACCCGAAATCCGGTGTGTGCCGGTCGCAAAGATACCAGAGGACAAGCTTGGTCGCGGGCATCAGCCCGCGCTGCTGGATTGCCCAGTTGGTGGCCTTGTGGCTCATAGCGCGGCCGTCACCGTGAGGCGTTTCACGATGGCGGCCATCAGGGCGATGCGCCGGTCGGCGTCGTCCTGGCGCATTTTGCCCGCCCGAACACGGGTCCAGTAGACCTGCCTGCGCATGTCCAGCTCGCGCTGGGCCTCGGCGATCAGCGCCGTGATCGGCAAGGCTCCTTCGGGTGTGATCTGTGCCATGATCGCCCCCTCAACGCCGACCGGCGACAACGCGGCTGACGCCCGCCTTGCGGGCCTCCTGCTCACGCAGCCAGTCCCTCACGGCCTCCATGCGATAGAGCACCTTGCGCCCCACCCTGACGCAGGGCGGGCCCATGCGGCGCGTCTCCCAGCGCTGCAGGGTATCGACCGACAGGGTGAGTTCCCGGGCAAGGTCAGTACGGTCCAGCCAGCCGATCAGCAGGCCGGAGTCGACCTCCGGCGCGGCGTCCTCGGCAGGGCTTAAGTCAATCTTTTTCATGTCTTTTCTCCTTCACCAGCGTGCCGCGATCGGCGCGCTTAAATCAGTGAGTCGAGACAAGCACGGGCAGGGCACCGGCAAAGAGGCGGAAACCGGCGGAAACAAAAGGGGTAA
>CAIYZT010000282.1 GCA_903930735.1 uncultured Paracoccaceae bacterium
CCGACCTTCGAACACCATACGGGCCCGCGGCATGAAGATGGCCGCATCAAAGGCCGGACACATGTCAGCACCCGATGACGCGCCAAAAGCAGCTCCGAAGATACCTCTTGCGCAAGGGGCGGTTACACATGTTGCACAAATGCTGTGAGGGATTCCTCTTGTGAATCCAGCGTGGTAGCTGGAGGGCATGAGCAGACCTATACCCCCCGCCTACAAGACCAGGAACTGGCCCGCCTATAACAAAGCGCTGAAGCGCCGCGGCTCGCCGAATGCGTCCTTGCTGCCAATCGTCGATTGCGAGCGCCGCTGTCATGTGCATGACGCTGAAACTGCCCGAGTGCGAACGAAAGCGGCTGGGTAGGTTTGTCCGGCGCGCGGAAGAACGTCGCTGCCGGGCCAGAATGATGCGGAGTCACGGCCCAATCTGTCCGCTTCCTGCAGGTCTGACGGAAGTGGACACGTCACGGGGCGAAAGACACTTGATCAGCGGGCGAAGTCAGGTAGCCTTGACTTCAAGCGACAGTCCACTTGGAGAATGCTGTCCTGGAACCGGAGCGCCACATGACTCACATGACCCATCCCAATCCCGACCTTTCCGTAGGGGCGGACCGTCGTTCGCGCTGGAACTCGGCCCCGCACCGGCGGCACGGATTTCACAACCTGCACAAGCTGACCCGCTATGCGCAAAGCTATCGGGCCGGGCAGGTTCTGGACTTGCGGCTTGCGACCGACCTTGCCATTCCCCAGCGCGAGGATGTGCGTCGTTTGACCGGGTTGCCATGGTTCTCGGGAATGGCGGTGATCGAGGGCAACCGGATTCTGTATGAATCCTACGCCCCTGATTTCGGCCCTGACTGCCCGCATTCGATCATGTCGATTTCCAAAATGTCGACGAACCTGATCGTCGGGCGGCTGTGGGAAGAGGGCAAGTTGCGTCTTGACGAGACCATCGGCGCGATCCTGCCGTGGATCGGTGCGGGCTACCGCAACGCGGCCCTGCAGGACGTTTTGAACATGAACGTCCACAACGGATTTGACGAGGACTACAACAACCCCGACACGACCGCGCTCCTGCACGAGGCGGCAATGGGCATGCGGCTTCCCACGGGTCCTGAGCCGTCGAACCGCGACTTCATCGCCGCTATCGGGCTTGCGCCAGGGGCCGAAGACACCGTGAACCGCAGCGGCTCCTATCTTTACAAAAGCGCCAATACCGATGTGCTGGCCTTTGCAGCCGAAGCCCGGGGCGGGCGGGCAATGGGGCACTGGCTGGCCGATCTTGCCGATGCGGTGGGGGTCGAGGGCGGCTTGCACGTCGCGACCGACCGGCAGGGCTTTCCGACCTTGAACGGCGGCATCTGCCTGACCGCCCGAGATTTATGCCGCTACGGCGCGGTCATCTCCCGTATGGGGCAGGGTGTGGATGGCCGCCCGTTCGGGTCCGAAGCTTTCTTGCGCGCGACCCAAGGAGGCGGCGTCGCAATGGCCCCACCCCGCGAGCATCTGCGCTACTCCAACCAGACCAACACCAACGGTGTCTGGCTGGGCCATGGTGGCTATGGTGGGCAATATCTGCTGGCCAATCCCGACACCGGACGGGTGGCCTGCTTCCTGTCTGTGCTGGACGACGAATCAGGCTATCAGGTCGCCTATTACCTCCCGATCATCGCCATGTTGGCTGAAATCTGTGCGGGACCCTGAGCCTTAGAGTATCCGTCTTGGTCAAGCCGCTTTTCGCACCCACAACCTCGATGAACGCCCCAAATGCCTTGATCCTTGGGTTTCGCCAGCGCCGGATCTGATCCGCAGAGATTCCGAGCGTCCGCTCGTCGGCAACGCGCCAAAACTGATTAAGGGCCCGTGATAGACTGATCGGCGGCGCGGCGCGGGCGCCAAGGACCGCCTCCATCATCGACGGATCGATGCTGGCCTTGGCCGTCAACATCGCCTCGATACGCGCCAAAAGGTCGTGGCTGGCGAGGCGCGCGACATCCTCAATCGGGAGATACTGAAACCCCCGCCTCGCCGCCAGATCCTTGGCCGCCGCTATTCTGACAAATGCGTCGTCGGATCTGCCAACAAGCTTGTACTCCCAAGCCTCGATCAGGTCGGCCCAGACAGCCGGCGCCTTGGTCTTCGCGACCGACTCGGAGTCGGTGTGGAGGGAAATCCATATGACCTTGCGCTCCTCAACCGGGGCGTACCGCGACGGTACCCGCCTTTGGATGTGGAATGTGTTGGCTCGCCTGATCAGGTTCATGGCCGTTTCATTGACGAAGCGGTGCAGTTTCGCAAGCCCGGCTGCGTAGCATTTTGTACAGCACTTAGTATAGCAAAAATGGTAAAAAAAACACAGAGTTGCGGAACGTTGGTTGCGCTGCGGCGGCGTGACCGGAAAAAATAAGATGGAAAATCATTAACTCACTAAGTTTTCGGCCGATCTTGTCATCTTTTCTTTGGGCAAAATTTGGCGGAAGCGGTGAACTCCACATTCTAATCCAGAAGCGCTCAGCATCGGTCAGAGAACGCCGGATAAAGTTATAATTTTCAATATGTACCTCAGGTTTTCGTTGCAGTAGCGTCCAGCAATGTCCATAGTAAGCCGGACCCATAATGGTATACACAAGGTATACGGAATGCTGACTGTCAAGGAGATTGATGCGCGAGTACGCGCCGGCGTCGAGAAGCAATACCCGGACGGTACGCCGAACCTTTA
>CAIYZT010000283.1 GCA_903930735.1 uncultured Paracoccaceae bacterium
TCTGACGAAGGCTCGATCCTCGCCGGTTCTCCGCAAAAATCACGCCACGTTCCTCGGCGTTCAGGTGCTTGTAGTGTCTGTCCATGGCAACATCCTATGCCCTTCGGGCTGTCGGTGTCGCACTTCAATCTTGAGCCCAAGCATCGTCACACGACGATCAAAGAACCTCGGCCAGTTTCACCGCCCGACCCTCAGCCACTGATTTCAAGGCGGCGTCTGCCAGCGCCAGCGCCATCAGCCCGTCATGGATGGTGGTAGGTGTGGGGGTTCCATCCTTCACCGCGGCCACGAAAGCTGCGATTTCATTGGCATATGCGGCGATATAGCGGGTCATGAAAAAGTTCAGCAGGGGGGCAGAGTGAAAGCCCGACTTGTCGGCAATCACCACCCGGTTTTCGCTCTGATTTTCAGCTTGTGCCATGCCTTTTGACCCCAGAACCTCGATCCTCTGGTCATAGCCATATGTGGCGCGGCGGGTGTTGGTAATGATCGCCTGCTTGCCCGATGCCGTGCGCAGAATGACGTTCACGCTGTCGAAATCGCCCAATGCGCCGATTTTCGGGTCGGTCAGGACAGAGGCGGCGGCCATCACGGTTTCCACCTCTTCGCCCAACAGCCAGCGCGCCATGTCGAAATCGTGGATTGTCATGTCACGGAATATCCCGCCCGACCGGGTGATATAGTCTGCGGGCGGTGCGCCGGGATCGCGGCTGGTGATGGTGATCATCTCGACGTCACCCACTGTGCCCGCGTCAATTGCGGCCTTTACTGACATGAAGTCGGGGTCAAACCGGCGGTTGAAGCCGACCATGACGCGGCCCCTGTTCGCCTCGACCACCTTCAGGCAGGCCTTGACTCGCGCCACGGACAGATCGACGGGCTTTTCGCAGAAGACCGCCTTGCCTGCCTTGGTGAATTTCTCGATCAGGTCGGCATGGGTGTCAGTTGGGGTGCAGATCACCACGGCATCGACATCGGCAGACCCGAGAATGGCATCGATCGTGCGGATTTCGCAGCCATAGGCCACCTTGACCGATTCAGCCGCCGCTGCGACCGGATCGGCGATGGCAACCAACCGAGCGCCAGGGGTGCCCGCAACAGCGCGGGCGTGGACTTGACCGATACGACCGGCCCCAAGAATAGCGAAACGAAGTGTCATGATGGTTTCCTTGATTCTGTCAAAACGGGGCGGCCTATGCCGCACCCTCATATTCGCTGCCGGTCTTGGCACCTGTGATATAAGACACCACGTCCTGGCCGTTTGTTTCTTCCTTGCGCAGATTGGCCACGATGCGGCCGCGACGGAACACAACGACGCGGTCAACCAGATCAAACACTTGTCGCATGTTGTGACTGATAAGGATCAGCGGCTCGCCCGCTTCTTTTAGCGTGCGTATGATGTTTTCGACCTGTGCGGTTTCCTGCACCCCAAGCGCTGCCGTTGGTTCATCCATGATCACCAGCTTGGACTTGAACGCTGCAGTACGGGCAATGGCCACGCATTGCCGCTGCCCGCCCGACATGTTGCGGATCGTGTTCATCAGGTTGGGGATCTTCACCGCCGTCTTTTCCAACGCGGCGATGGTCGCCTCACGCATCGCCTTTTTGTCCAGAATCGAGAACGGCCCCAGTTTGAACAGGAACTTCTCACGGCCAAGGAACAGGTTCGACGGCACATCCAGATCATCGGCAAGCGCAAGGTTCTGAAAAACGGTTTCGATCCCCGCCTCTCGCGCCTCGATCGGGCTGGCAAACAAATGTTCGGCCCCATCAAAGATGATCTTCCCACGGGTCGGCTGTTCCACCCCGGTCAACTGGCGCACAAAGGTCGATTTCCCGGCCCCGTTGTCACCCATGATCGCAACATGCTCGCCCTTGTGCAGGACAAAGTTTGCGTCCGACAGGGCGTGCACGCCGCCGTAATGTTTGGTCAAACCACGGGTTTCCAGAATGATATCGGTCATGGCTTACCCCCGCCCACGTTTTTGCTGACGCCATTGGTCCAGAACCACGGCGCCCACGATGATCAGGCCCTTGACCATTTCCTGGTAGTAGGCGTCGAGCCTGAGAAAGGTGAAACCCGAGATGATGACCCCGAAAATCAACGCGCCGAGCACGGTACCAAGGATCGACCCGCGCCCGCCTTGCAGGCTGATACCACCAATGACGGCCATGGCGATTGCGTCCAGTTCATACATCACCCCCATACCCGCCTGTGCGGTAAGGTTTTTGGATGACAAAACTACAGCGGCTAGCGCGGCCAGCATTCCGGCGATGGTGTAGACCAGCACCTTGTGATTGTTCACCTTTATTCCAGACATCCGGCTGGCTTGTTCGTTCGAGCCCACTGCATAGCAATGCTTGCCGTATTTGGTGTGGTTCAGGATCAGGTGGAACAAGATGGCAAGTGAGACAAAGATCACGACGGGCATCATGCCCTTGCCGATGGTTGCATAGCCTTCGGTCGGAAAGGAAACCGGATTGCCGTTAGACCACCAGCGCGACATTCCACGCGCAAACACCATCATCCCCAGCGTTGCGATAAAGGGTGGAATGCGGGTATAGGCGATCAAGGCACCGTTCACGAAACCGGCCACCAGACCGCAACCAAGCCCGACCAGAACCGGGATCATAACCGGCAGGTCCATCGCCCAATCCCCGAAAATTGCTTTGGGATTCGGGTTGCCGTTGACCAGCGCAGTTTGGGCAAAGCTCATCGCAATCATTGCCGTGGCACCGACGATGGACCCCGACGAAAGGTCGATCCCGCCCGAAATGATGACCTGCGTCACCCCCAGCGCAATGATGCCCACGATGGACACTTGCAGAATGATGATGTTCAGTCGCTGCCAGTTGAAGATGCTGTCAACATTCTCACGCGTGTTAAAGAGGAAACTGTCGCCCAGAAACACCCGGCCGATCAGTTCAAAAGCGACGGTGATCAGAACCAGAGCCAGCAGCACATTCAGTTCCGGGGGGCGAGCTTTCTTGGCAGGGTCATAGGTCAGTCCGCCAATGCCTGGTGATGTCGGGGCCATGGAGTTCCCTTTCTGTACGGGCGAAAAACGGGGCGGCAAGATGCACCGCCCCGTTACGGTTCAGATCAGGATAACTCAGTTCTTGGACGCATAGTCCGCGACGTTCGCTGCGGTAACCAGTTCGAACGGGATATAGACCTTCTGCTCAACCGCTTCGCCAGCGGCCAACTTGGTTGCGGCGTCCAATGCGCCGGAACCCTGACCAGCGGCATTCTGGAAAACGGTCACGTCCAGATCGCCAGCCTGCATCGCGGCCAAAGCGTCCTGGGTTGCGTCAACGCCGCCAACCACAACGGTTGCCATATCAATGCCAGCAGCCTTCATTGCCTGAATGGCACCGATTGCCATTTCGTCGTTGTTGGCGATCACGCCGTCAAACGCGGTACCAGCCGACAGCCAGTTGGTCATCAGGGTTTGCGCCTGGTCACGGCTCCAGTTGGCGGTCTGCTCGTCGATGATCGTCAACTCGACCGCGCATTTGCCAGCGGCCATCACGTCATGGATGTCAGCAGTGCGCTGCACGGCGGCCTGGTTCGAAAGTTCGCCCATCATGACGTAAACGTTGGCCTTGTCTTTGCCAGCGGCCTTCAGCTGCGCGCAAACTTCGATGGTTTCCAGCGTGCCGCTATCCACTTCGTTCGACGCGACGAAGGCTTGGTTGTCGGGCATGGTGTCAACGTTGATCGGCTGACGGTCCACATAGACCAGGGGAACACCTGCCGCAGCAGCAGCGTCCGACATGGCCTGCGTGGCGCTGGTGTCAACCGGATTGACGATGATGGCCGACACGCCCGAGGCGATGAAGTTGTTGATCTGGTCCAACTGCTTGGCCACGTCGTTCTGGGCGTCCTCGATCTGCACCGAAAGGCCCTTGGCATCGGCATCGGCTTGAATCCCGTTGCGCAGAACGGTCAGAAAGTTGTCGTCAAACAGCGCCATCGAAACGCCAATGCCATCGGCCATTGCGGTGGTCGTCATCAGCGCGCCGAAACCGGCGGCAAGAAGGGTCTTTTTCATGGTCTCTCTCCCTAGGTGGATGTCCGGCACATCCGTGATTTCGCCGGAGGGGCGTGCGTTTCAGTGCGCCCCGGTTCTCATGCGCGTCTCAGGCCGCTTTACGGGCCATTCCTTCGCGGATGAACTGGATCGAGGCTGCAAGATCAGCCTGCAAACTGGTGCTAGCGTGCACTTGTGGCGCGAAGGCCTCAAAGCTGACGGGGCCTGTAAACCCCAAGGCAGTCAGCGCGGCAATCTGATCGACGTTGCCAATGCGGTCGGCATCATCAACCAGAATACGGTGCGCGTCAGTCATCTGTCCCAGTGTCACGGTCTGATCTACCACGCCCGAGATATGGATAATGCCGGTATGGTCGGGGAAGTAGTCGCCGCCATGCGCCAGCGTGTGGTGGAAGGTGTCATGCACCAGTTTGAACCGGCCCTTGCCGCCCGTGGCCTCGATTGCCTCGACGGCTTCGGACTTGTAGCGCAGAGCGCAAATCTCGAACCCAAGCGGCTCGACCATGCCAGTCAGACCATGGTCTTCCAGCATCGGCTTCAGCGCCTTGAGCGCGACGCGCAGCGAGGCTTGCCGTTCGCCATTGCCCATACCCAGACTGTCATTGCGCGGAATCAGGCTGACGGCTTCGGCACCCGCTGCCTGCGCTATCTTCATCAGCGCCAGAGCTTCGATGGCTTTGTCGTCCGACCAGTCGTTGAACCGCTTGACCTCGGCCACGGCCAGAATGCGCAAACCTTTTGCGCGTGCCATAGCACCGGCCTCGGCGGGGGCCATGCCATCAAACAGCGGCTGGGGCAGATCGTTGCGCACCTCGACACCGATGCAACCCAACGCCGCTGCGGTGTCCAGCAACTGAACATAGCCCATCCGGGCGACCGTCATATGGTTCAATGCGAAGGCTGTCATCGTGTCTTGTCCGTCCCTACTGTGGTGAGGGCCCAACATCCGAGACGAATCGCCGCAGGTCAATCCAGGAGCGCAGGTTTTCCGTCAGACTTGACGGATCGCGAGAACCGGCTGATTGATTTTTCGTCAAACTGACTCAGAGAGATACAAGTCAGGAGGCAGAAAGTGCTGACCCTGAAGCGGAGTGATCCCGTCACGCACCGCTTCGGCGGCCAGGGTGACAAGATCGGCACATAAACGGCCAAGGGGCGTGGCAATCGCCATGCCAACATGGCGTGCAACCAACGCTGCCCGGCTTTCAGGTGTCAGTTCGTTGACTACCAGCGCAATCTCTCCAGGCTGGCGCACCTCGCGCAAGGCGGCGATTGCCCCCTCCATCCCACCACCTGCGCAATATATTCCGCGCAAATCTGGATGGCGGTTCATCAGATCAAGCGTGGCTTCATAGGTCAGTTGCCGGGTTTCAAGGTTTACAAGGGTGTCCAGCACGGTGAACTGTGGCGCATATTCGCGGAAATAGCTGCGAAACCCCGTTTCACGCAGCTCATGCCCATGCCAGCGATAGCCGCCGACGAACACGGCAATCTTGCCAGGTTGGTGGCTGGTCATCGCAATTAAGTGCGCCGCAATCCGGCCAATTTTCATGTTGTTCAGCCCCAGATAGTTTTGACGCACCCCTTGGGCAAAGTCATTCAACAGGGCAAAACACGGGATGCCCTTGGCATTCAGCCGCATCACGGCCTCGGTCACTTCGGGGTGGGTGACGGAGGTGGCCGCAACTGCATCCACCCGGTCGCCGAAACCCTCCATTAGCGCGGCAAAATCCGCCGGTGTCTGCGACGGCGCAAATTCGATCTGAACCGAAGCACGCACGCCCGAGGCCAAGGCAACCGCACGTTCAAGCTCGGCCTTGAAAGTCTGGTAAAACGCCTGCTTTTCCTTGTGCAACACAACGCCCAACCGCAAGCGCGGCAAATCAGTCTGCACCCGTTGCCCGATCAGGGGTGCTGCGTGATAACCCACCAGACGGGCGGCCTCATACACCCGGCGCGCAGTGTCTTCGCGCACTTTTTCGCGGGCGTTCAGCACCCGGTCCACGGTGGCTGTGGACAGTCCCGCCTCACGGGCAACATCGTGGATGGTGGGGCGGCGTGACATGCTGGCCTCTGACGAAATTCAATCAATGCAAGTCAAGTGTGATGTGTTTTGATGCGACATGCAAGCCCGCCTCTTGGTGTTTCCCCCTGACCCGGTCTATCGTCAAGGAAACCTGGCAACAGCGGGGACGAAGGAGGACAAGATGGGAAAGCGGGACTACAGCCCCTTTGGCGCCGATGCCAAGCGAGCGGTCGAAAGTGGCCTGACGGCGGCGGAATGGTATCACACGGAGGTGCCGCGCAAGGTGATGAAAGACCTGATGGCGCGCAGCGACAGCCCGGCCATTCGCGACACGATTGTATTGTATGGCCTGATGCTGGCCTTTGCAGCGGGCGGAATTGCGACTTGGGGCAGCCTTTGGACGGTACCTTTCTGGCTGGCTTACGGCGTGCTTTATGGCAGCGCGTCTGACTCTCGCTGGCATGAATGCAGCCACGGGACGGCGTTTCGCACGCCCTGGATGAACAACGCAGTCTACCAGATTTCCAGCTTCATGATCATGCGCAACCCGGCCACTTGGCGGTGGAGCCATGCACGCCACCATTCGGAAACCTATCTTGTGGGCCGCGACCCCGAAATTGCGGTAATGCGCCCGACCGAGGTGGCCAAGCTGATCCTGAACTTTTTTGGCATCCTTGATGTGCTGAAATTCTTCCCCACCCTTGTGCGCAACGCTCTGACTGGCCCGACGCCGGAAGAAAAGACTTTTGTGCCTGAAAGCGAATGGCCAAAGGTTCAGCGCGCGGCGCGGATTCATCTGGCGATCTATCTGGCCACCGCAGCGTTTGTGGTTGCCACTGGCTCGATCCTGCCACTGATGGTAATCGGTCTGCCCCGAATTTATGGCGCGTGGCATCATGTAATGACCGGGCTGTTGCAGCATGGCGGTCTGGCCGACAACGTCATCGATCACCGCCTGAACAGCCGCACGGTATTGATGAACCCGATCAGCCGGTTCATCTACTGGAACATGAATTATCACGTCGAACACCACATGTTTCCGATGGTGCCTTATCACGCCTTGCCGCGCCTGCATCAGGCGATCAAGGACGATCTGCCTGCGCCGAACCTGTCCATCGCGGCAGGCTTTGCCGAGATGTGGCCAGCTTTAAGGCGTCAGATGCGCTACGAAGATTTCTTCGTCAAACGCGACCTGCCGCCGACCGCCAAGCCTTATCGCGAAGATTTCCATCAAGATGTGCCGGGCATTATGCCCGCCAACGCTGCGGAGTAAGCCATGCCCTGGATTGACGCCTGTGCCACCGACGACATTGACCAAGAAGACCTGATCCGCTTTGACCATGCGGGGGCGACCTATGCGATCTATCATGGTGTGGACGGCCAGTTTTATGCCACCGCCGGGACCTGTACCCATGAACACGTGCATCTCTGCGACGGTTTGGTGATGGATTTTATGATCGAATGTCCCAAGCACAATGGCCAGTTTGATTATCGCACCGGCGAGGCCATGCGCGCGCCCGTCTGCGTGAACCTCAAGACCTTTCCGGTCAGGGTTGACGGCTCCCGCGTTATGATCGAGGTGAGCTGAAATGGCGCGCTTGACCGTAAAAGACCTGCTGGACCAGCGTGGCAAACATTCCTTTGCCATGCTGCGGGTGGAAACCTTGGCCGAGGCCGAGGCAGCATCAAAGGCCGGGGTTGAACTGTTGTCAGTGCCCGCCGCAATGGTCTTTGACCGCCGCTTTCGTGAAGTGGCCCCCGATGCATTCATCTTTCCTGGCGATAATTTCTATGAAATTGGCACCACGGATGATTTCCTGCACTGGGCCTTTCCCTTGTTCAAGCAGGGCGCGGATGCGTTCTATTGCTCAAGTTCAACGGGCACCATCCGGGCGATGGCCGATCACGGCTTGCCGGTTTGCGGTCATGTCGGGCTGATCCCGTCCAAGGCCACATGGACCGGAGGGTTCAAGGCGGTTGGCAAGACTTTCGACAGTGCGAAACTGGTCTGGCAACAGGTGAAGGCTGCCGAAGAGGCCGGGGCTTTTGCAGTGGAAATCGAAGTGGTCCCTCATTCGATCACCCAGGCCATTGCCGAGAAAACTGGTCTGTTCCTGATCTCAATGGGGGCCGGCCCGGCTGGCCATGCACAGTATCTGTTCAGCGACGATGTGCTAGGCCAGAACCGTGGCCGCGTGCCGCGCCATGCCAAGGTCTACGCCAATTTTGCCGCGGAAGAAGACCGCCTGCAACAGATGCGGATTGAGGCGATGTCCCGCTTTGCCCGTGACGTGCATGTGGCCGATTACCCAGCGCCGCAATATATGGTGGACAGCGAGAACGAGGTTGTCGAGGCGTTCCGCGACTGGTTGGATCAGGTGGCCTGAGCCTTGGCGTTAATCTCGGCATGAAGCTCGCGCATGATGTCGAAGTTCAGCTCGGAATACCGGCAGATCGACAGAAAGCGCCCCTGTTCGATGCCGTGCTTTTCCACCACGAAATGCGCGTCGTCGTGATCGGTATCCTTGTGCAGGCGATGAGAAGGCAGACAGCAGATGGCACATACAGTGACGATGGACGAGATCGCTGCCCGGGCCGGAGTCTCACGCGGGGCGGTGTCGCTGGCGCTGCGCCGGTCTCCAAAGATTTCGGCCAAGACAACAGAGTATATCTTCAATGTCGCCAAAGAGTTGGGTTTCTGCAGAAACGCGAAAAGTTTGACGAACATACATCCTTGTTCCTGAACAAGTGGTTCGCCAAGCGCAGCGTGTGGACGGAAGCCGATATCAAAGAACGGGGCGAGTATTTGGCCGAGAAGGCGCTCACGATCTGGCCCGGCCTTGGTGTATAGGGAAGAAAAATGGGGCGCTCTTATTCGCCAAAACATCTCTCAGGCGGCTTGCGGGCTGACCCTTGACCGGTCCTGCAGAGCCCTAGCCTACTCAAAGTGGATAGGCACGATGTCTCTTTTCCGAGTCTGTTGCAAGAATCGCAGTATTCTGAAGTTTGCCTAACAGCTGGTATTGTATCCAACAAAGACCAAAAGGTGGACTGTGAGGTGGACAGAGGATCACGTAACTTAATCAAGTTACTGATTTTAATTGGTAATATATCAATAGTTGGTGCCGCAGAAGGGACTCGAACCCCCGACCCCATCATTACGAATGTAGATTTCTTTGTTTTTAAACAATGGTTTAATACCATAGTTGTATAATTTGTTGTATAGTAGAGCTCCACTGAATGTATGCCAAATACCTGAAAATGCTGATAAAATGGGGCGTCAGTGCGCCCCATTATTTTCCTTACTTGCGCAGGCCTTCAATGAGGCTGTCCAGCTCACCCGCTTTGGTCGCGGCAATCAAAGTCTCAATGACTTTGACCAAACCGTCTTTGCCAACAGCAGCAACGGCAGCTTTGCCCTTCTCAAACTCGATGGGCTTGGCACCATAACGGACGCACAAGACATAGCCATCTTGGCCAACCTCGTGCCACCAACGGCGAAGACGCTTGGGCGTCTCTGTTTTCACCCGATTGCCGGTTTCGTCCTTGGTCCATTTGGCCTGCATAATCGAATAGGCCGGATCGATGACCATATGTTTTTGCTGCTCAAGCTGCGCCACCAACTTCTGACGGCGCTGTTCTTTGGGATCGGCTTTGAGCTGCGCCGGAGCTTCCGTGAACTTAAGTGTCTTAAGAGATGTCATGTCTACCTCGCGCTTCACATCCAATACACTAATGCAGTCAAGTATCTGGTATTCCTACCGAAAAGACGAAGATGACGGTCAGATTTCTTCTGGATCAGGGGTCACTTTTCGCGAAGTTCAATCGCGAGTTCATCAACAAGGGGTCTTTGCCTGCCAGCGTTGCGTGGATTACCGCGCCGCTACCCATGGCACGGACGGAGCAATATGACTGCTGTAGCGACGGCTACGAGCGTGCTGGATGCCAACGCTGCTGCAAGCTGCCCCCGCGCAGTTTTGTCGACCCAAGCATTCTGTTGGACGATCAATAATTGTCGTGGAAATCCACATCCGCTGACAGCACTGCGGCCAGCTTGTTCGTGATCCCCGCGGCGTGCCCCATTTCCAGGGGTGTAATGCCGCGCAGGCGCAGCAGGGCTTCAATGTCTTGGCGCTCACGTCTACCCACACGTCCGTTGCCTCGTGCGTGGATGCCTTTAAGCACCCAAAGGTCTTTGCCCGCGTAGGTGTGACGCAGCAGTTCTACTATTAAGCCGGGCATTTGCTTGGGAATGTAAAAGGCTGCACGGCCCGTTGCTGCCCTGACCACGTGTGTGTCCAAGCAATTGCGGTATTCATTGGCCAGTCGCGCAAACTGCGTGGCATCTTTCAGCGCCACAAAATCAGGGTGATCGTCCAAGGGCGCTGAGGGCAAGCGGTCAGCTTTGCGGGACATGAGCTTTTCTGCCCAGACGTTGAAAATCAGCGTGATCATGCCTTTGGTAACGACCAAGACATCATCCTGCGTGATCGGCGTGGATGACACGGTTTGCACATAGCGCAGGATTTCATTGGCTGTGTAAGCAGAACCTTCTGAGTCAAAGAGATCGACCAACAGCGGATGAACCAGTGTGGCATCTACCTGCTCAAGCGCACAAACAATGCCTGATGTGATGTTCTTGGCATGGCGCAGGGTCATTGCACGTCGGCGGCTGAGCGGGTCATCACTGGACCTCAGCAGGTTCAACAGCACGTCGTAATGCGTGGGATCATCAAAGGGTTCACCGTCCATCTTGGCCAATGCGGTTGCCAAGCCGGAAACAGGGCCAAATGCCTTGCGCAACACGGCGCGGATGTTGGCGTGGAACAGCGCATGCACGGCGTCGCTGAGATCGTCTGTGTCAAAGGCCATGCGGATTTGCTCTAAGCTCAAACAGTTTAGCACGGCAATAACCACAGAACGGCGAAAGTCCGTGGCTTTGTGCAAGCTGACCACAACTGGATAGCCCGTGTCCCCATCTACTTTCAACGCCATGTTCAGCACCCAGCCGGACAAAGGTGGCGCACGATGGGTCAACAAGATCTGCATTTGCCGTTCAAAAGCTGCCTCGTCCATGTGCCTCACCCCGCGCTCGTCAACGCAGCTATGCTGTCACTGTTCAGCAAGGCCAACCGATTTGGGACCATCACAGCAGCCCCCGCAGCTGTTTGGCTGGGCGAAACGCATTCATCGCCCCCGGCAGATAACCAAAAACTGGCAAACCCCGCGCCTGTCGAAGGGAAGAATAAGTGGCCTCGAATTGCACCAGCGCAAGTTCACTGTCGACATCCTCACAGGCCCTGTCATGCAGGAACAGCACCACGTCGCATTGATATTGCCCCGCCCAGATCACCGCATCTTCAACGCTGATGTCTGTTTCAACGTCGTAGAATGAAGACGTATCGCGCATGTCTGTGGGATCGTGGAAATCTGTGGCCATGGAATAGTCGCTTTGCATCACAGTGGCCGCGATGCGTGCCCCAACAAAGCGGTTGTCGCGGCAATCAATGATGTTGGTGATCACGGTCTGCCTCCGTGCCACGCATGCCTTCGTTTAGGACTTGATCGAAACATTGGTTGGCCAGCGAACGAAACACGCCGCCTGCTTTTGTGCGTGGCAGCGTTCCGTCATACCCAGCACCCTCAGCAGCACGCAACAAATTGACGGCGCAATTGGCCCAGACAGAACAACTTGGGCGGCGATGCTTGGCCTTGAGCACCATCAAATAGCTGCGCTCGCGCCCAAGCCACTTCTCGCTGAACTCTGATGTGTTACGCACGATCCCCAAATTTCTCAATTCATCATATATAAAATAAATCTGCATCTTTCTTCCCATTAAATAGGTTTATAAAACAACTGATTGTATAAATACATTCAGTGCGACAGGCGCACTGTATTTATGCAAGGCCATCCAATGAAGAGTGCAAATATTTTAAACGATGATGATAAACTAAAGAAACTGCGAGTGGAATTGGTGCGGCAATCTGCGCGATTAAACCTGAATACACCAGTAGAAACGCAATTGTCGAACTGGATCAATGCCGGACCCAAATGGAATATCGCTGTAACTTTACACACCCCACTGCGACTGCGCTATTTGCAAGAGGGATATGACGAGTTGTGGTTGGAGCGTCAGATATCTGTGTTTTTTAACATTCTTTCAAAGAAGATATTTGCAGGCATTCCCAAAAAGCAACGTCCAATGTTGCGACGTCTCATCACTTTGGAAAAAGACACCTATGTTGGTTGGCATGCGCACGGTGTGATTACGACGCCAGACCATCTTGCTGATGAAACCCTCATAGAAGCGATCAACGAAACTTGGGGCAAGATGATGAACCCCTACGCAAGCCGTGAGTTCAAGGACAGGTTGGCTTGGTGCGAAGCGATCCATGGCAACTATCAACAATACTGCTTGAAAACCGCCCTCTCTGCACAAGCGCATGGCTATTCAGGTCAGTTTGGCACGATTTCCCTTCACAATACCCATCTTTGATAAAGGGCCGTTGGACCCAAAATCCAACACACATCCAGTTAGCAAGGCGCTGGGTGGGAAGGCAGTGCCGCCAAGGCATCGACGCCGGAGATTGACGACGCCCCCCAGTTAGCTAGGCGCTGGGACAAGGCGACCAAAGCGGCATTGAAAAATGCTGCTGAAGCTGAAGTTCTGAGTAAAATACAAATTAAACAAACAGTTCAACCAAGTCAGACACTCAAACACACTTGGTTGATCCAACATCAGTTGAGTGTCTTAAGAGAAAAAGATGCTAGCGCAGGCAACGCGAGCACGATGAGTGCGATGCTGGCAAGCTAGCGGCACGTGCAGCAAGGCACGGGCTCAAGATAATCGATTATCGATTGTTTTCCAGTTCTGCCATCGTAGGTCTCACATCTCTGCGAACCTCCGCAAACAGCTCGTAGCTGTTATCCACGCCATGTATTGTGTAGATCAGGTTTTCACCGAACCTGAGATAATCAGAAACCTTTGGCAGTGTGGCTACTTTTTCAAGGTCTGATTTGCGTTCAAAGAACTTATCCGGTTTTGTGACTGGAAATTGACCATAAGCTGCATACTTAATCACATTATTGGCTGCTTTTAGGGTTTCACGACCAGCCGTGGCTGCACCTGATGGCTTACTTTCTCTTTGCTTGGTCCCATA
This sequence comes from uncultured Paracoccaceae bacterium, assembly GCA_903930735.1. Lineage (GTDB taxonomy): Bacteria > Pseudomonadota > Alphaproteobacteria > Rhodobacterales > Rhodobacteraceae > CAIYZT01. The sequence continues at coordinate 13,243 of CAIYZT010000283.1, forward strand.
TGTGTTTTTGCCCTTCCCTTCATATTCAAGCCCAGCGATATCTGCGAGCAGTGCGGTGCTTGGTTCTTTCCCATTTTCCTGAATAAACTTCAACTCAGCCTTCTTGACCTTCAAATACTTCGCCAACGCAGGAAAATTCAATTGCTTAGGCTTGTATAATGCGAACGAAACTATGTGACGTTTGGCTCCCTCTTTGGCTGTAGGGTTTAAGAACGCCTTCAAGTTTTTTACGAGGCTGGCAAGATCGGCATTTCTGTCTATGCATACATAGACCTTGTCCTTGACCAGTGATTGATCAACAAACGGCTCGTTCTGTATTTTCACATATTTGGACGCTATCGGCTCTACGAACAAAAGCCATCCGCGTTCGATCCACCAAAGCTTGAATTGCTCTTCATCTGTTTCGCCTTCTTCGCGATCCCTGACATCCCCGAAATCCCTGTAGAGTTCGCGAAGATGCAGATGGCTGGGATCGTCATCGTTGTAGAGGCCGTTTTTGTCACAGCATGCAATGTAGTCTGTGTTGAGGCGCAAGAACTCCCACCAATAGTAGTAAATGGATGATGTGAACTGGGTCAGGTCATGGGGGAACTTTGTCCCGTAACTACGTGCGCCTTTTTCAACGGTCTTTGGCGGTGGGTCGAGGTCTGTCTGCGGCGGTGCAAACTTGAAGATCAGCTTAGGGCCGCCCTCTTTGTATTTGGTATAAGTCATTCCGTCCCCCACCTGTGCCACAGCAAAAACATGATCCTGAAATCCGTTTCACGATCACGGCGCGAATCACTCTCTTGACCTCCTAAACGGCAAAACAGCGGCACATTTCCGTGCTGCCCACATGCCATTTACAGGAGACTATCATGGCTGGACGTAATGCAAAGACCCCTGCTGGGGCACAGATCGCAAGCACCCCTGCGATCAATCTGAATGATCTGCTGAAACAGGCACGCACCAACCTGCACACTGCGAAGGACCGCGCGATGCACGCGGCAGCGCAATGCTACATCATCTGGGCAGAAGCGCAGACGGTGAATGGCAAAGTTTGGTTCGACAAGGCCGTGGCCCACGAAAACAAGCTGATCGCCGACTATAACAAGGGCGTGGATGAAGCCCGTAAGGAGGTCACCGACTACACGGCGAACAAGCTGGATTCGACGCATGCGGTGAAGTATGAAGGCCCCGACGCGGGGGCTCTGAAGGAAAAGACTGATGCGATCGCGCGGATCGAAGCACTGGCAAAGCTGATCGCTGAAGATCGTGCGCCGAAGAAAAAGCTGAAGATTGAGAAGTCTGACAGCGGCAACGAATTCACCATGGTTGTGAAACTGGTCTTCGCTTTCGATGAAGCCACCCATGCTTCGCTGGTGTCGCGTTATTCGACCGTTTGCGCTTTCATTCACGACAAGTGCAATGCGGGCACCCCGAAAACTGTCGCCGACATCGTGGCTGCGCTGGAGGCTGCGGGTGGGTTCGAAGCCGCCTATCGCCTGCAAGTTAAGGCCAAGAAGGCTGGCAAGACGGTTGGTACCGCTGCCGAAATTGAAAAGATGACCACGAAGGCGCAAGAGGAAAACAAGGCCGCCGTGGACGTCATGAAACCGCTGAGCCGTTTTGACATGCCGGTCAAAACGAACGTGGATGGCTTCATGGTTCTGTTGGCACGGACCAATGGCACTGCGGTCGAAGTGGTCGGAGAAGCGCCCGTCACTGAGGCCCAGGTGAAGAAACTGGTGACGTCGTTCGAAGCACCGGCAATTGTGCAGCATCCCGCCACCGAATTTGTGCAGCGTGTACTGTCGCTGGGGGAGTTGGTCGGCGGCGTAGTTGGCAAGGCGACCGAAAAGAAAAAGGAGCGCAAGCTGATCCTGCGTCCCATGGCGGATGGCAAGACCCAGTTGTTGATGACGCTGCTGGGGGGCGATGCAAATGTGGTCGTGCACGCTGTTCCGCATGAACACGTCAACATCGGCACTGTGTCTGGTATGACGGCGCTTTCGCATGAATATCTGGACCTGCTGACCCAGCGCATGGGCGATCCGCTTTACCGCCGCTTCACTGCGCTTGAAGCTGATGCTGCCCCCACGACCAGCAACGGCCGCCGTGCGGACAGCAAGATCGGTTGGAATCTGGTGAACGCCGCACTGGCTGACGACAAGGGCGTTGCCAAATGCGAAAAACTGTATTGGTCCAGCGTGACCTACACGAAGTCGCCCGAAAAGCCCGTCGATGTCGAGGCGCTGACCGCTAAGGTTCGCCTGACCCTGAGCCGTGATGTGCTGCTGGATTTCTGGGAAGCCGCCCTTTCCCCCGCCAAGTCTGACAATGCGGCGAATAAGAAGACCAAGCCTGCTGCGCTGACCTACGAAAACGGCACGCTGGTGCTGGACGTCGCCGCAAAGCACAATGCGGAACATGATGTTGTGTCTGAGCTGGATGGTGCCGTCGACATGAAGTTCCGCCCGGACGATCTGATCGCTTTGGTGGAGAAACTGAAAGACCTGATGGTCGATCAGTTCACCTTTGAGTTCGACGACAACGGCATCTTGGGCGTCTTTTGGTCCGACGCCTACGGAAACTATGCCGTGTTCCAGCCCACTGTTTTGGAAGGCGGGCAGTTGAATAACAAGCGCCTGACTAAAACGGCGGGAGCTGCTGCTGTCGATCTGATGGCTGTGATGGCCATGATGAATTCGTTGGCTGCGAAAAAACCGGTCATCAACTCCTACCGTGCAGCAGCCTCGCAGCTCGTAACGACCCCGGCCAAGCGTGCACCGGCCAAAAAGGTCGTCGCAGCCTAACCATACGATGGGGGAGCCACCGGTTCCCCCGTCCACCCCGCCACAATCCCCGAACAATTGAGCAACTTAATGGAGGTCCACAAATGGACAGCTCTCTCGTCAAACTCGCGCAAAATTCTACCGAAACCACCGTCGGCCCCAAGGTCATCCCCAATGATCCCACCCCGCAGGATCAGGCTATCTACATCCTCAGTGTCAGCCCCAAGTTCGCCACTGACATCCACTTTGGCAACTGGAAGCGCCCGCTGCCCCATGGCATGCAAAATCAAGACCTGAACTTCCTTGATGCCAACAACCCGCTGTTCTATGCGCCGCATGTGATGAGCAGCGCCGGACAGGCCCTGCGCCTCAACGATACTGGGATCATCACACAGCGTAACCGCGTTTCCACTTGTCTGCTGACCGACAGTGCGGGTTTTCAGATTTCCCAACAAACTGGGAAAATCAACGACATGCGCGACCGGGGTGCAATCTTGGACTGGATTCAAGACCGTGCTGACATGTCGATGACCCTTGATATTCCGACCGCCAATGTGGGCAAAGAGGGTTATCCCTTCAACACGATCTCGGCCTGTCGTGATCGCACGCTGGACCACCTTCGCTTCTTCGAAAAGTACCACAAACCCGGCCAAGTGACCTGGCTGAACGTCGTGCAAGCCAACGGCCACGGCTCCGGCTACGACTGGTATAATGACGTCAAAAAATTTGACTTCTGCGATGGCTGGGCGATTGCGGGCAAAATGCGCAAGTCCTTCACCTATGTGCTGTCTTTGCTGCTGCGCATGATGGAGGAGGGCACCATTCAAGACAAAAAATGGGTGCATCTCCTTGGAAGTCAAGAATTGTGGATCGCCGTTCTGCTTACGGCTGTGCAGCGGGGATTGAACGCAAACGGCTGCAATCTGCGCATCAGCTTTGACACCTCGACTGCATGCACCATGATCCGCACCAATGACGTGTTCACGCTGCCCAACTTCTCCGACGACGATCTGCTCCTGCCCGCAAAGCGTGCGCCCGATCACAAGCGTATGTTCAACAGCACTGTGCAGTGGCCGTGGCCTAGCGCAATTGGTGATCGCTTGACCTTGGGCGATATCAACGTGGCATCGTGGGGCAAGTCGCAATACTGCCGCGACAACCTCAGCAACACGCTGATGATGCTGCACAACTATGCCTCCGTGCGCGAAACGATCCTGTTGGCGAACCGCATCATGGATGCCCAACAGGCCAGCCGTGAGCATGTCATCGCCCCAAAGCTGTCCAAGTGCGTTGGGATTGTCCGTCAAATCTTTGACGCAGGTCCGATCAAGGGGCGTGAAATCCTTGAGCACAACTGCACCAAGTTCAATGCGCTGACCGCACGGTCATTCTATGAGTCCGACCGCGGCGACGAGGACTAATCAAGCTGTCAAACAGGTCTAAGGATAGCCCCGCCGGCAACGGTGGGGCTTTTTTATGCCCAAAAGTCTTGAGTGTCTTAAGTGAAAATTCGCCGCCCCAGCGCATCTGATGAACAAAGTGCAGAGTGTGAACAGATGCTTTAGCCGGACTATTTTCTCTTAAGATACTCAAGAGATGTCAGCGCCTTGCTTCCTTCGCCTGTTATACAGCCAACAAACCCGTCCGGAAACGGCGAAGTTCATCTTCATGCAAGTGGTCTTGAGCATCTTAAGCCTTGGAAGGTTGTCCGGTTAAGCTGAAATTGCCTTATCCAGACTGTCCAGAGGACCCGACCAAACTGTAGGGCACGGCAACTTCACGCGACTGGGAGAATAACCCTTGTTACGATGGACAAGAATCCTTGAAAACGGCGCACAAACCAGCGACAAATGGAACAAATGCATTCTCTTGCTTGATCCAAATCGGGTGCAGGGTCGGAAAAAACTTGCCGAATTTAGGGGGGTGGCTATGTCTAGCCAGACACACAGAATACGTTGCCCGAAATGCGCGAATGAATTTCATCCCAATTTTCGGATTTGCCCGAAATGCGGAGAAATCATAACGAAAGAACAAACAACAAGTCCAAAATCCA
>CAIYZT010000284.1 GCA_903930735.1 uncultured Paracoccaceae bacterium
CCAATGGGCCTAGCGAAGCCCTACGCCCAGTCAGACCAACGCCCAGTCAGGCCAACGCCGCGATGCCCTCGAACCCTTCCTGAAGCACTACAACCACCACCGCCCCCACTTCGGACCCAAAGGCAAAACCCCAATCTCGAGGATTCCAAGCAACAACCTGTCGAGACATGACACCTAGTCCTTTTTCCCCTTCAGCAAGGCAAAGATCGCCATCGCATGCCCATGGCCCAGCCCAAAATCTGCTTTCAACCAATCGGTGATCTGCGTCGCCTTCACCCCCGGCGCTATCCCGGCCCCGGTGGAAAATCCCTTTTCCACCGCCATCGCCCGAAACTCCGCCGGGGTCTTGCCGGTTTTGGCCTGCACATTGCCCAGGTAGGCCTGAAAGCTCATTTCCGCGCCGCCCAAGCCATGCCGCGCTGCAACATCACGCGCGCGGTGCCGTGGTCGATCACATTGGCCTGATGGCCAAGCGCGTTGTAATAGACCCTTCCATTGCCCCACATTTTGGTAAAGACGACGGGCATTTGAACGGGGCCGTTGGCCTCATGCGGGCCGGGGGCGAGGGGAAAATCGGTCACGGCATGAATCTTGGCGGCGGGGTCGACGTGCAGGTAATACTGTTCCGAAGTCACATCGAAATCCTCCAACCCGGCCACAACCTCGTGCGCGGACGTCACGCGCACCCGGTAGTTCACCCCGTCATTACCCGGATGCGCCACCCATTGCGCGCCGGTCATGAACTGCCATAGCACATCATCGCGAAAGGCATCGCACATGCCGCCGTGACAACCGGCAAGGCCGACCCCCGCCTCGACCGCCGCGCACACATTGGCGGACTGCTCTTTGCCAATCGTACTCATGGTCCAGACCGGCACGATCAGCGCCAGATCGGCCAGCGCGCCCGGATCGTCGAAACAGGCAAGGGTATCGGTCACCTCGACCTGCATCCCCGCCGCCCGCAAATCGCCCGCAAACAGGGCTGCAACCTTGTCCGGCTCGTGCCCGTCCCAGCCGCCCCAAGTGATCAATGCCCGTCCCATGCTATCCTCCGATTTGCCCCAACAAGGCGCAATGCGGCGGGCCGGGTCAAGCCCCTTTGATCGCCAGTCGCAGCACGCCGTACCCCAGAATGGCCGATAGGACCGAGCCTGCGAGCACACCCACCCGCACCGCGTTAATCTGGGCAAGATCGTCAAAGGACAAGGAGCCGATGAACAGGGACATGGTGAAACCAATCCCGGCCAGACAGGACAACCCATAAATCATCGCCCAATTCACCCCGTCCGGCAGCCTCGCCAGACCCAGTTTGACCGCCAGAAAAGTAGCGGTAAACACTCCGAATTGCTTGCCAATCAGCAGCCCTAGCGCGATCCCAAGGGGCAACGGCGCGAATAGATCGCCGATGGCAAGGCCGCCCAGTTGCACCCCCGCATTGCCAAGGGCAAACAGCGGGGCGATCAGCAGCATCACATAGGGCTGCAGCCCATTTTCGACCGAATGCAGCGGAGATTTGCCGTACTTGTCCTTCAGAGGCAGAAAAAACGCGGCAACCACCCCGGCGATAGTGGCATGGACCCCCGATTTCAGCACCAAAACCCAAAGGATCACGGCGACCGGCACAAAGGGCGCCACGCGGTGCGCGCCAGCCCGGTTCATCAGCGCAAGCACGCCCAGCGGCACCAGAGCCATCACCAGATATTCGGGCTGCAGTCCATGACCGTAAAAGAGCGCGATGATCAGAATCGCGCCCAGATCATCAAGGATCGCGAGCGTCAGCAGAAAGATCTTCAGCGCGGGCGGCACCGATTTGCCCAGCAGCGCCAGCACCCCGACCGCAAAGGCTATATCGGTCGCGGCCGGGATCGCCCAGCCCTGCGTCAGCCCCGGATCGCCGCGTGTGACCATCAGGTATACCGCCATCGGCGCCAGCATGCCTCCCAGGGCGGCAATGCCTGGCAACATCACCTCGCGCGGTGTGTTCAGCCGCCCCTCCAGCATCTCGCGCTTCAACTCCAGCCCGATCAGGAAAAAGAACACCGCCATCAGCCCGTCATTGATCCACAAGATCAGGGGCTTGGACAGGCCAAGCCCGCCGAGCGTGACCGACAGGATCTGATCGAAAAAGCCCTGATAGGTCGGGCCCGCTGGCGAATTTGCCAGAATCATCGCCGCCGCCGCCGCAATCATCAGCAAGATGCCCGGCGCTGCCTCATGGCCAAAGGCCCGCGCCAAGGGCGATTTCGGGTGGCTCGTATTCCCGTCGTTGCGCTCAGACAATGCGGCGCCAGTCATGCTGTTCTTTGAACCCCAGAACCGATTTTACCTTGGCATTTGAAAACAGCGCCTCGGTTTCAGTGACCGGTCGCTTCAAGGCGACATTGGGAAAGAAAGTCTTCAGCAATTCCGAATTTGGCTGCGGAACGGAATTGCCGTCATTGCCTGCGTTGAAAACCTGCCAGCCCAGCCCGTCCTTTTTCAGGCAAAGATCCACAATCTGCCCCAGATCCCGCGCATCGATATAAGAAAAGGCGATGCGCCGCCGCTGGCCCGGATCCGCCGCAAAGCCCGCGAATTTTTGCGCATATTCATGCGGCTCCATCACATTGCCGATCCGCAGCGCGTAGATATCGATGCCAAAGCGCCGCTGAAAGGCCCGCGCCGTCACCTCGTTCACCTGCTTGGACATCCCATAACTGTCCATCGGATCAATGGGATAATCCTCGTCCAGCGGCAGATAGGCCGGATCGGTCTGCCCATCGGAAAAACAAACGCCATAGGTGGTTTCCGAACTGGCGATAATGATCTTCTTGACCCCCATCTTTGCCGCCGCCTCGATCACGTTATAGGTGCCCATCACGTTTACCCGGTAGGTCTCGTTGTCGGCCGCCAGATGCAGGCTGGGGATCGCCGCGAAATGTACCACGGCGTCGAAAACCTGTTGCCCGGCGCCGCTTTCCATTTCGCCAATGCCGGCATAACCGCGCATCACCGAATAGACTTGCCCCGCGTCCGTGATATCTGCCACCAGATCCATCACTTCAGGGTGCCCCAGCCGCACCTTGTCGATGTTCAGGATCCGGTGCCCGGCCGCCGCCAGATGGGCAACCACATGCCGCCCCGCCTTGCCCGCCCCGCCTGTAAACAAAACCCGCATCGTCTGTCCTTTCGCATTTTTGTGCCACCCTATGCTGCCGGCCGAACCCGGGCAACTCCCTAGATCTTGCGCCGCTCCCCCCCGGGGTGATCTAATGGAAGCGCAAAGCCGCCTTTTTCAGAATCGAGCTCCCATGCCGCAAGACCTTTTGTCGGACGCGCACCAGACCTATGACGCCTCCTCGATCGAGGTCCTAGAGCCGCTCGAGGCCGTGCGTCTTCGCCCCGGCATGTATATCGGCGGCATTGACGAGCGCGCCTATCACCACCTTGCCGCCGAAATCATCGACAATGCGATGGACGAGGCGGTGGCGGGCTTTGCCAATCGGATCGAGGTGGAACTGCATGCCGACGGCGCGCTGACCGTGCGCGACAATGGGCGCGGCATCCCCGTCGATCCGCATCCGAAATTCCCCGACAAATCCGCGCTGGAGGTGATCCTGTGCACGCTCCATTCGGGCGGCAAGTTCAACGGCAAGGCCTATGAGACCTCGGGCGGGTTGCACGGCGTCGGCTCTTCGGTCGTCAACGCGCTGTCGGACCGGCTGTACGTCGAGGTGGCCCGCAATAAAGAGCTTTACGCGCAGTCCTTCTCGCGCGGCAAACCCTTGGGACCGATCCAAAAGATCGGCGCGGTGCCGAACCGGCGCGGCACTTCGGTCACCTTCCACCCCGATCCGCAAATCTTTGGCTCGCACCAATTCCGCCCCTCGCGGCTGATGCGCATGACCCGCTCCAAGGCCTATCTGTTTTCAGGGGTCGAGATCCGGTGGAAATCGGCAATCCCGGACGGCGATATGCCGATGGAGGCGGTGTTTCGCTTTCCGGGGGGCCTCGCGGATTATCTGTCGGATACCTTAGATAAAACAACCACCTACGCTGACCGCCCCTTTGCGGGCAAGGTCAGTTTTGTCGAAAAGTATCAGGTGCCGGGCTCGGTGGAATGGGCGATCAACTGGTCGCCGGTGCGCGATGGGTTTCTGCAATCCTATTGCAACACGGTGCCCACGCCCGAAGGCGGCACGCATGAATTTGGTTTTTGGAGCGCGATCCTAAAAGGCATCCGGGCCTATGGCGAGCTGACCAAAAACCGCAAGGCCGAGTTGATCGTCCGCGAAGATATGCTGACCGGCGGCTGCGCGCTGATCTCGGTTTTCATCCGCGAGCCGCAGTTTGTCGGCCAGACAAAGGACCGCCTGGCCACCGAAGAAGCCGCCCGCTACGTCGAAAACGCGGTGCGCGATCATTTCGACACATGGCTGGCCAATGACACCAAATCGGCCGGCGCGATCCTGGATTTTCTGGTCCTTCGCGCCGAAGAGCGGCTGAAACGCAAGCAGGAAAAAGAAACGCAGCGCAAAACGGCGACCAAAAAGCTGCGCCTGCCGGGCAAGTTGACTGATTGCTCCTCCAAGTCGCGTGAGGGCACCGAATTGTTCATCGTCGAGGGCGATTCCGCGGGCGGTTCGGCCAAAGCGGCGCGCAACCGCGAAACGCAGGCGCTCTTGCCGCTAAAAGGCAAGATCTTGAATGTTTTGGGCGCAGCCTCGGCCAAATTGAATGAAAACTCCGAGATCCGCGATATTTGCGAGGCTTTGGGTGTTTCCATGGGGGCCAAATTCAACGTCGATGATCTGCGCTACGAAAAGATAATCATTATGACCGATGCTGATGTCGACGGCGCCCATATCGCGGCGCTGCTGATGACGTTCTTCTTTTCCCAGATGCGCCCGCTGATCGACAAGGGCCATCTCTATCTGGCCTGTCCGCCCCTGTACCGGCTGACCCAAGGGGCGCACCGGATCTATGTCTCGGATGATGCCGAGAAGGAATTGATGCTGGCCAAGGGTCTGGGCGGGCGGGGAAAAATCGATCTGCAGCGGTTCAAGGGTCTGGGCGAGATGGATGCCAAGGACCTGAAGGACACGACGATGAACCCGCTCACCCGCAAGCTGATCCGGGTGACGATCGACGAGGACGAGCCCGGCATGACCGGCGATCTGGTGGAACGTCTAATGGGCAAAAAGCCGGAATTGCGGTTTCAATATATTCAGGAAAACGCTAGGTTCGTGGAAGAGTTGGATGTTTGAGAGGCTCGCCTATGCGGTTTTCCGAGTGGTTTAGGCGGGTCCCTCAGCTCCAGGATGATATTGTAAGTCTCTATTTTCCTGGCCCACCTGAAGCTGATCACCAAGAAAGCACAGACGACTCAACGCTTGTTGAGGTTGAACCAGCGGCTACAGAATTTGAAGTTGGTCTTGCGGACCTTTTTCTTTTCATCGACTACGAAAATGCAGGTGGGATTCGATCTTCTCGGCCGATAACCGTCAGGAAGGCTATTGACGACGGATTGCATCCACAGATTATGGCATTTTGCCATTCTACCAAGAGGATTAAGTGTTTCCGGCTCGATCGGATCATTTCCATTACCAGTGCAGATGGTGAGTACTTTGAGCCACCGTCAGGTTTCTGGTCGCGGATCGGTTTCTACTTTGGCGAAAGTGTTGTTGTAAGTAAGGCGACACCCGACCTTCGGTATGCTGCAAGTCTTGGGCTCAAGATTGAAGTGCGACACCGACAGCCCGAAGGGCATAGGATGTTGCCATGGACAGACACTACAAGCACCTGAACGCCGAGGAACGTGGCGTGATTTTTGCGGAGAACCGGCGAGGATCGAGCCTTCGTCAGA
>CAIYZT010000285.1 GCA_903930735.1 uncultured Paracoccaceae bacterium
CCGGCGCGATCCGTCCCGAAGGGATCGGGCGGCTGGCGGTCCGGCGCATCAGAACATCGATATCGGCGTCCCACCACATGTTCAACGCGCCCGAGGCCCCTGCCCCCAGCGCAATGAACAAAACGGCGGCAAAGGCCACGACGGGATGCATCGAAGTCGGGGCGACCAGCGCGCCCACCAAGGCCGTGAAAACCACCAGCGACATCACGCGCGGCTTCAGCAACTCAAAAAAGTCGCTGAACTGCGGCTCATGCGCGCGGTCCGTCAGATGCAGGTCGGCCATATATGCGCCTCAAGGAATGATCCAAGGCCGGGGGCCTTGGAATTTGATGTACCGCCAGCGCGCCGCCGGCGCCCGGCACGATCATGGCTGCGGCTTATTTTGCTGCCAGAATCACATTGCCCGTCTTCGCGCCTTCAAGCCATTTGTCATAAGCCTCTTCGGACACAACCTTGACCGTGATCGGCATGTAGGCATGCATCTGACCGCACAATTCGGAGCATTGGCCGAAATAGATGCCCTCTTTGTCCGCCTTGAACCAGGACAGCGCAATGCGGCCCGGTACCGCATCCTGCATCGCGCCGAAGGCCGGGATTTTCCAGGAATGGATCACGTCGGTTGCCGTGATCTGCATCAAGATCACCTTGCCGACCGGGATCACCACGGCGGTATCGGCGGCCAGCAGGAAATCTTCCTTTTTGTAGCCGGCGGCGACCAATTGCTGCTCAACCTCAGGCGTCATCATGTTGGCGCCGCCCGTGGCGGGCGAGCCGATCATATAGCTGTCAAAGGCCACGTTCTGATCGATATATTCATAGGACCAATACCACTGGTTGCCGGTCGCCTTGATCACGATATCCGCCTCGACCTTGCTGAAATCCTGCTGCTTGAAAAGTTCCGGCAGCGAGAACGAGCCGATGAAGATCAGGATGACAACCGGGATCAACGTCCAGGCAATCTCGACGACAGTGTTATGGGTGAATTTGGCCGGAACCGGGTTTCTTTTGGCGTTGAACCGGATGATCACGTAGATCAGCAGGGCCGTCACGAAAACGGTGATCGCCGTGATGATATAAAGCAGCATCCAATCCAGCGAATGGATGCCGGCCATCAATTCGGTGGCTGCCGGTTGGAAATCCACGCCCTTGGGCACTGGATGGCCCAACACTTCCAAGGTTTGTGCCATGCCCGCGCTGCCCAGCAACGCCGCCGCCAGACCCGCCCCAATCCCGTGAATTTTGCTCATCAGACGCATGTTTACTTCCCGTGTTTATCCGGCTTTGCTGCCGCCAACCACTGAGCTGAAAAGATCAACCCAGATTCCTATTGTCTCTGGCGTCCCTGAAACCATATTAGGCACGTCACGACAAGAGAAACTGTTGCGGCAAATGGTCATGGCCTGGCCCGAAATACCGTCCTTTTGCAGGAATTCCTTCGATGAGCGATGCCCCCTTCCGCCCCTTTGACAGCCATATCGACGAGGCCGCCGCCCTGCGCCTGCTGCGCGCAGCCACCGCCGGCGCGGATGATGGCGAGTTGTTCTTCGAACGGCGCCGCTCTGAGGCCATCGTTCTGGATGATGGGCGCATCCGCAATGCCAGCTATGACGCCTCCGAAGGCTTTGGCCTGCGGGCGGTGCTGGGCGAGGTTGCGGGCTATGCTCATGCCACCGAAATCTCGGAATCCGCGATGCTGCGTGCGGCGGATACCGCCCGGCTGGCCGTGGGCAGCGGCGGCGGCACCATGGCCGCCCCGCCGCGCGGCACCAATATCAAGCTTTATACCGACAAAGACCCGATGGCCGATGCGACCTTTGCGGTGAAAATCGACCTGCTCAAGGAAATCGACGCCTATGCACGGGCGCTGGACCCCCGTGTGGTGCAGGTCTCGGCCACGATCAACGCCGGTCTGCAAGAGATCGAGATCCTGCGCCCCGAGGGAATGCGGTTTTCCGATGGGCGGCCGATGGCGCGGATGAATGTCTCGGTCATTGTCGAGCAAAATGGCCGGCGCGAACAGGGCGGCACGGGGGGCGGTGGCCGCTACGGTCTGGCGCGGCTTTTGGAGCGCGGCCATTGGCAGCCGATGCTGCACGAGGCCCTGCGCATCGCGCTGGTCAATCTGGATGCGGTGCCCGCCCCGGCAGGCGTTCTTGACGTGGTGCTTGGCCCCGGCTGGCCCGGCATCTTGCTTCATGAGGCGATTGGCCACGGGCTGGAAGGCGATTTCAACCGCAAGAAAACCTCGGCCTTTGCCGGGCTCTTGGGCCAACGCATCGCGGCGCCCGGTGTGACAGTGCTGGACGACGGCACGATCCCGGACCGTCGCGGCTCGATCTCGGTGGATGACGAGGGCACGGCCTCGGCGCGTAACGTATTGATCGAAAATGGGATTCTGGTTGGCTATATGCAAGACCGGCAAAACGCGCGGCTGATGGGGGTGGCGCCCACCGGCAATGGCCGCCGCGAAAGCTTTGCCCATATCCCGATGCCGCGCATGACCAATACCTATATGCTGGGCGGCGATGCTGACCCGGCCAGCATCGTGGCGAGCCTCAAGGACGGGATCTATGCCGTCGGCTTTGGCGGCGGTCAGGTGGACATCACCAATGGCAAATTCGTCTTTTCCTGCACCGAGGCGTATAGGGTGCGCAACGGTGTCGTGGGCGAGGCGGTCAAAGGCGCGACGCTGATCGGCGACGGCGCGACGGCGCTGAAGCAGATCCGCGCCATCGGCAACGACATGGCGCTTGACCCCGGCATCGGGTCTTGCGGCAAGCAGGGCCAGTTCGTGCCGGTCGGGGTCGGCCAGCCAACCTTGATGATCGGCGGACTGACCATTGGCGGGTCAAAAACATGATCCTGTCGGGCAATATGACAGCCCCGTCAAACGGCGCGTTGCGATTGCCCTGCACCACTATCGGATGGCGTTCAGCCGCGATACCCGCTCGATCTTTGGCGATGCGCTGGCCCTGTCCAAACTCAGCGACCTGACCCGTATCCCCGCTTTGGTCCTTGAAGGTGGCCAGGTGCTGATCGACAGCGCGGCGATTCTGGACCATCTTGACGCCCTGGTCGCGCCCGAGGCTGCCCTGATCCCGCGCAGCGGGCCCGAGTGCCGCCGCATCCTGCAGGCCACCGTGCTGGCCCAAGGCACATTGGAGAAAATCGCCGCCGTGGTCTACGAGCGGCATTTCCACCTTGCTGCCCATATCAGCCCCGAATGGGAACAGCGCTGCGCCTCGCAGGCCACGGCGGGCCTCGCCCTGCTGGAGCAACTCTGCGCCGCGCCCTGGTTTTGCGGTGCCAGTTTCACCCATGCCGATGCGATGATGGCCACAACCCTTACCTATGCCCATCTGCGCCTGCCCGACATCGTGCCGCCAGGCGCCTATCCCAAACTGCACGCCAATGCCCGGGCTTGCGAGGCCCTGCCCGCCTTTCAGGCCGCCGCGATCTCGGCGAGCGAGACCATGCCCAATAGCTGAGGCCGCCGCGAATTTCCGCGTCAGTCTGCCA
>CAIYZT010000286.1 GCA_903930735.1 uncultured Paracoccaceae bacterium
CCGGCATCGGCCAGGTCTTGCAGGCGCGCCTTGGTCAACATCACTGCCGAAGTGATCAGGTTGGAATAAAGCCCGGCCTCCGTGGCATGGCGCACGAGGTCGGTCAGGTCCTTGCGCACCGTCGGTTCGCCGCCGGAAAAGTGGATCTGAAGCACGCCGATTTCGGCCAACTCGTCGATCACGCGGAACCATTCCTGGGTGGTCAACTCCTTGGACGCCGACTCGAGTTCCAGCGGGTTGGAGCAGTAGGGGCACTGCAGCGGGCAGCGGTGGGTCAGTTCGGCCAGAACGGCCAAGGGAATTCCGTATCGCGTACTTTGGTCCGCTGCGTCGCCCAGGCGGGTGACAAGCTGAAAATCGGCGACGGGCGGGGTCTGGTCTGTCATACTGTGGTCTCCGATGCGGTCAAGAGAAAAGCTTTGTTGGCAAGGTCTTGCAGCAGGGCCAGGCAATCGGTCTGGATCAGATCCGGGTCGGCCGCGTATTTCTCGGCCAGCACAGCCACGATGTCCGAAATGCTGCGGACCCCGTCGCAAAGTTGCAAAACCTCGACCGAAATATCATCCGGCACCAGCACTTTTTCGGGGGCAAGGATGACCCAACGCTCGCGCGTCTTGTCGAAGCGCAGCTTCACATGGCGCGGCAGATGGGGGCGACTGGCGGCCTGCAGAATCGGGCGAGTATAGCGGGTCGGTTGGTCCATTATGCCGCCTTTGGAACGAAGACGCCGGGCGGCGGGTGCCCCGAAACATAGGCGTGATACAAGGCATCAAGCTGCACCCAAAGAACGTTGGTCTTAAACGTCAGCGCATCGCAGACCTGCTGTCGTTGCTCTGGCGTCTGGGCGTGCTGTTTGACGTAGTCCAGGGCAAAGCCGGCGTCGCGCGGTGCTTGCTCCAACCGACGCTGGAAATAGGTCATGACGCTTGGGTTGATGAAGTCATAGTGCTTGAGCATGCCAGATATCCGCTCTTCATGCAGGTTTGGCGCAAAAAGTTCGGTCAGGGACGAGGCAATCGCCTCCAGCGGCGACTTGCGCCCGACAAAGTCGACATAGGCGTCGACGGCAAAACGGGTTGCGGGCAGGATACCTATTGCAGACTCAACATAGTCGCGATCAAGGCCAAGCCCATCCGTCAGCTTCAGCCACCGCTCGATGCCGCCCTCCCCGCCGATCTGACCATCATGATCCTCGATCCGGTGGCGCCATTCCAGCCGGATATTGCGGTCGCGAAAGCGCGACAACACAACCGCATCCTTGATGGGAATGGAACTTTGATAATAGTAACGGTTCACTGCCCAGGCCTGCACTTGCCCCAAGGTCAGCTTGCCGCCATGCAGCAGGTGGTGGAAAGGGTGCAAGGAATGATAGCGCGTGGCCCCGATGTGGCGCAGGCGGCGTTCCATTGCCTCGGCGCTGGTCAGGGCTTCGGTCATGGCGGGGTCGGGATGCAAGGCAGTCACAGCACGAATTCCTCTCCTGGGGTCGGGATGCGCCAGCTGGCTGCTGTCAGCACTTGACGCTCTGGTGAATGGGGCAGCAATGCCGGGTTGCTGTTGTTGATATGCACAAAGACGCGGTGC
>CAIYZT010000287.1 GCA_903930735.1 uncultured Paracoccaceae bacterium
AAGCGATCCAGATCATCAACACCCATGGTCAGCAGGTCGTCGACATTTGGTGTTTCAATGCCGATGACCTGTCCGAGTTCATGTCAATGGAGCACCTGCATGCCAGTTAGCAGGGGATTTCCCCCGCCCAAGGCGATGGTCTTGCGACGAACCGGCGGCGGCCAATCCTGATGCTGGAGGAGGATACCTCGCCCGGACGCCATGACACAATTATCGCGGCCTGCGACGTTCACCGCTATGCAGCGCTGGGCTGCCGCGACTATCACGACAACTGCACCGACAACCTGCATGCGGCACTTGGTCAACTGGGCCTGCGCGCGCCCGACTGTCCGGCCCCGCTGAACCTGTGGATGAACATCCCCGTTGGCCCTGATGGCAAAATCGTCTGGGGAGAGCCGCTCAGCAAACCGGGGAATTACGTCACGTTACGCGCCGTGATGGATTGCATCGTGGTCATGTCAACTTGCCCACAGGACATGATCCCGATAAATGGCGCAGCCTGTCTGCCGACCGAGGTTCACTACCGGCTGTTGGATTAAGCCTCTGCAAGACTGGTTCGAGATCCGGCCGACCCGGGGCTGATCCGATAAACCCGCGCGCCGTCGCCCTCTTTCGCCGACGTCACGATCAATCCCAGCTTCTTGCCCAGCGCCCCCGACATGGCACCGCGCACCGTATGCGCCTGCCAACCGGTCGCGGCTATGATCGTGTCCATGGTGGCCCCGTCTGGCGCTTGCAACAGCGCGATCAGCATCGCTTGCTTGGTGCCAGCGCGCTGGATGGGCTGGTTGGTCAGCGTCGTCTCGCCCGCGCGTTTGTGGTTGGCTACGATCCGCTGCGTCACAATCGGATCGATCCCGATGGCCAGCAGGCCCGCGTCTGTGACCACCAACGTTGTGCCGTGTCCGTCGCCGGTTTCCCGCCAGAGTGGCTCGCCCCGGCGCAAGTTGGCGTCGACCTCCTGCAGCCAGCCGCGATCAATCATCTTGTTCACCGCCATTTTGGCCGCCGCACCTGCCAAGCCCTTCGGCAGTGGCAGGGCGATGTTGTCGGGGCGCTGGGCACCGGCGGTCAGGATGATGGTCTGGGTTTCGGTGAGTTTGGTCATGGCGAATTCCTCTTACTGGTTGTGATCGGCAAGGAAGGTGGAGATGCGCGATGTGAGGTCGTTGTGGCCATTCTCATCGGCCCAGAGGATCACGTCGCCATCGTCGTCGCGTTCCAGATCGGCAACCTCGCGCAGCAGGGCGATTGCATCGTCGCAGGCGGCGAGCCGTTCGGCCTTCCACGCTACAGTGATCGCGTCCTGTTCGATCTGGTGGCGCTGGGCGGGATCAAGCGGCATGGCTGGCCTCCCACTTGGCGAAGTCGTCAGCCATCCCCTTGCTTTCGGCAATCTTGCGCAGGATGCCGGGCGACTGGGCTTCCAGATCGGCAGCGAGCTTTGCCTCGGTCACGAAGGTTTCGCGCGGCAGGTGGTTCAAAGTGCCGTAGTGCAGGCGCATCGACGCTTCGATCCCGGCGGGGTTCTGGTCGGGCGCCAATTCGTGCAGCAGGGTTTGGTAGGACATTGGCATCTCCATGATCAGGCGCGCGGGATGCGTGCCCTCCTACGCAAGCAAGCCCCGCCATCGCGGGGCTTGGTCGGGGCGCTTCGGATCAGTCGGCGCATTCGCCCTCGCTAAAAGCGATGTCCGTCATCTCGCGCAGCAGACTTGCGTAACGCTGCAGATCGCCAACATGGCCCCAGTGGATCTCGTCGGGGTTGGCATGGAAGTGATCGTCACTCAGGCCTTTCAAGCGCTCGAGTCGGGCGTCGATTTCGGCCTTGGCGGCCACGAAGGCGGCGAGGGCTTTGTCGTTGGTGGGGGAGGTGCTGCGGGTGGTCATGGCGTGTTCTCCTGTTCAGCGGGGTGCGGCTTGGCCAGCGGCGAAGGCCGCTTCCAGCGCGGCGCGGATCGACCAGACCGCCACATCGTGGAAGTCGAGGTCGTCGCTGTTGCGGGTTTCCAGCGTATCCAGGTGGAAATGCTTGGCGGCGATCTCCAGCAGCAGGGCTTCGCTCGGGGCTTTGGCGGGGGTTGCGGTCTTGGCGGTCATGGCTTGATCGTCCTTCGGTGAGTTGCATCGTTTTCCTGCAATCAGAATCGCTCTTGTCCGGAGTGTAATCAACTGAATAACAAGCAATTTCATTGCTTTAGGCGAGAGGCGCGACGCGATGGACGGCATGAGCGAGCGGGAATACTCCAGCCATTCCGGGCTGTCGCGGGGGGCGATCCAGAAGGCCCGCAAGGCCGGGCGGCTGGTGGTTTTCGGCGATGGGACAATCAATGCGGTCGCGTCAGACGCGCGCCGGTCCGAGATGACGGACCCGGATCAGCAGCGCCGCAGCACGGGCGGCGACAGTGGCTTTTCGGGGCCCGCCGACAGTTCGTCCTATCTGAAAGCCCGCACGGCGCTGACCGTCTACCAAGCGCAGGAACGCCAGCTGGCGATCCAGAAGAAGAAGGGCGCGCTGATCGACCGGGCGCGTGCCGAGGCGCTGGTGTTCCGCCTGGCGCGGCAGGAACGCGATGTCTGGGTGACATGGCCCGCCCGCGTGGCAGCGCTGATGGCGGCCGAAGTGGCAGCGGAGGTGGAAAAACAAACGGCCAAGCCCGTGATGATCGAGGCCGCGATCCTGCAAAGGGTGCTGGAAACCCATGTCAGAGAACAGCTCTCCGCCCTCGCAGACCTCCGAGTCTCCCTGGGGTGAAGACGACGACCTGACCGCTGACCTCGACCTCGGGTTTGACGGCGCGGAAGATATCCTGCGGACCTGGCGCCGGGGCATGCGCCCGGACCTGACG
>CAIYZT010000288.1 GCA_903930735.1 uncultured Paracoccaceae bacterium
CAAAGCCGCTCAATCGGATTGAGATGAGGGCAGTAGGGCGGCAGCTGGATCAGATGGATACGGCAAGCTGTCCTGGCGATGAAAGCCCGGACATCGGGGCCTTTATGGTAAGCAGCATTGTCCCAGATGACATGAATGATGCGCTTGTGGGGGTTGCGGGCTTCGATCTTGGTCAGAAGCGGTGCTGCACTGACCCCATCAACAGTTGTGGGCTCGACAAAGGGTGCATCGAAGGTTTCGAGGTTTACAGCCCCATGAATGTTCACACGACCGCGCCCTGCCGTGCTGATAACCACTGGATTTGATCCAACCTTCACCCAGCCAAATGCAGGCTTGGTCTGGTATTCTGGATGGACCGCATCAGCGAAGTAGACGGCCTCATCTGCAGGTAACTCACGCATCAGGCGGTCGTAAAATGCAATGAAAGCGGCCTGTTTTTCTACGGATGCCACGCGTGGCAGGGGCTTGGGCTTGCGGTATTCAAAGCCCAGTCGGGCCAGAAGTTTGATGCAGCCAGAATGGGAATAGTTCAGACCGCACTCAGTTGCGACATGGGCCCTGATCTCGACCGTCGAGCGACACAAGCGTGCTTCCAGCCAAGCGCATAACGCAGCCTCCTGTGCCTGCGTCATACGGGACTGACCGCCTTTCCAGCCATCCAGCGCATCCCAGCCATCTTGTCGGTAGGTTTTATACCAGTCGCGGATGGTATCGTCGTCCAGATACAGGAACTCCGAAATCTCTTGGCAGGATTTGCCGTCATCGAACAGAATAGCATTTGAGCGACGCGCAATACCATAGTCCTCGCGCTGACGACGCACGCAAGCCTCGAGCTCGATGCGGCCTGCCGAGGAAAGGAAGCCAGAGCGTATCATAGCCATAACTGAATCGTTCCACTCCCAGACGTTAATTCATAAAATTCGGCTTCCATGTCACTCGTTGGATACATCATAACTTAAGTTTAATGTCAAGGAGCGTTGTTGCATAACTCTGGTGGCAAAGGATTCACACTGTGAATCCAAGCGGTTTGATAGGCGGCATGAGCAAGCCATCACCCGTCCGCTACCGCACTACGAACTGGTCCAGCTACACCGCCTCACTGAAGAGGCGTGGGTCTTTGCTGATCTGGCTGGACAAGGAGATGACCTGGCTCGCGCCGCCTGAGGGCAGCCCCGGTCGCCCTGCGGTCTTCTTTGATGCCGCGATCCAATTCTGTCTGACGATCAAGGTGCTGTTCAAGCTGCCTTTGCGGCAAACGACGGGAATGGTGGCCAGCCTGCCGAAGATGGCGGGCTTGGACTGGGCTGTGCCGGACTATACGACCTTGTGCCGCCGGGTGGTGTAGCGCACGAGCGACTGCGAGCTGACCTTGACGTGGGCTGCGGGTTGCAAGCCGGGGTCTGTCGCGCTGCTTTGAGGTTGCGGAACGAAGAGTGGTTGTTGCTCACAGCACGTCACGTCTTGCGTCCGCCTTCGAAAGCTGCACGACCGGATCAGTCAACAGGCCGGGATTGGTTGCCCCTTGCCGCATCATCCAAAGATGGACGCACCAGTAGACGCCGTCGAAATGAGTTGATCTGCTCGGCGGCCATGTGGCGCAAATTGACCAGCCGCCTTACATCGTCGTTGTGTGCCGCCTCTTCTGCGTAGCTCAGTACGCAATGAAGGTGCGCCTCGAAGAGAACCGCCGCAGATCCAAGGGCGCGGTGAAGGCTACTGCGGAACAACTCCGGAATCGGATCTACAGCATTGGCGGGCCAACAAGACAGCGCCAGCGTCGCGTCGTCCAGACAGGACACCAGAAGCCGCCCCAGCAGATCGTCCCCCAAAAGCGCTTGCAGATCGTTCCGATCTTCCGGCTTGTCGGCAACCAGCAGGGGGGCTTCGGGTGTCGCAAGCATCTCGTCCAGGCACTGTGCCAACTGGTTCAACGTGATCGGTTTCGAAATCAGGCGATCCATCCCCGCAGGTTCCATTCCCGAACGATGCTGCGCAAGAATCTGTGCCGTGATGCCGACGATCGCCGCAGTCTTTGAGGCACCGGCGATCCTGATCCGCCGCGTCGCCTCCAGCCCGTCGAAGCCGGGCAGGTTGATGTCCATCAAGATCAGATCGAAGCGCTTCACTGCAGCCAGCGCAACTGCCGTAGGGCCGTTATCCGCCAGATCTACCTCATGCCCAAGGCGGACCACCATCCGGCTCAGCAAGGTCTGATTGACCAAATTGTCGTCGACCACCAGCAACCGCCGTTGCCTGACCGGCAAAGGCACGGGACGCGGCAAGGCAACGGGGGCCGATATCACCTCGACACTTGGCAGTTTGATTTCGAACCAGAAAGCACTGCCCTGGTCCGGCGTGCTGTCGAGCATGATCGTGCCCCCCATCCGTTGAACACCGCTTTTCACAATGGCCAAGCCAAGCCCGGTTCCTCCCGGCAGCATCGAGTTGTTGGTCTCGTGCGCCACTTCGAATTCTTCGAATATGCGGGTCTGATCGGCTGGTGAAATGCCAATACCGTTGTCGTGCACCGTCGTCCGCAGCAAAACGTCACCACCGGCAAGGGCGGTCATCGCGATCTCGATCCGGATCAGACCGTCTTGCGTGAACTTTATGCTGTTGCCGACAAGATTGCTCAGCACCCGGCGATAGGTCTGGGGCAGCCCACGAAGCTTCAGCGCTCCAGGCAGCCCGCCCGCATCAATCTGAATCCGATTGCCGCGCCGGTCCGCCAGCGGCTTGATCTGGTCAGCGACCGCTTGTGCGATCACCACTGGGTCCATTGATCGTGCAGTTTCAGTGTCAGAGCCAATCCGCGCAAGTTCCAAGACATCCTCGATCTGTTCGAGCGACGTGATCGAGCAGGCCCGTGCAGTTCGGATCAAGAAGTCGCGCTCATCCGGGTCGGATTCCGCTTCCAGCAGTTCCAGCGCCGCTGTCACGCCCATCAAGGGGGTGCGCATCTCATGGCTCATGACTGCGATGAACCGGTCTTTGGCACTGGCATCCATCCGAGCTTGATCGCGCGCCGCGCGCAGCTCGACTTCGGCTGCATCCTGCTCTGTCAGATCACGCAGAAAATAGATCCCCATTTGTTGACCTTCTGCAAGCTCTCCGACGCTTGAAGACACCTCTACCTTAAACCATGCTTTATCGGACTTTCTGGCCCGCATGCGCGAGCGCTCGCCGTTCAGCAAGACAGGCAAGGTCTTGCGCATCTGATCTGCGCCATCCGCGGCCTCGTCCACCCCATCATTCTGCTGGATGAGGTCAGACAACCTGATCCCCGCCAAAGTTTTCTCTGTCAGACCAAACATCGCCAGCCCCGCCGCATTCATTCCAGTCACGCCGCCGGCCAAGTCGGTGACGACCGCAGCATCCGGCAAGGCGTTCAGGGTGGTGCGCAGGGTGGCCGCTTGACTGTTGAATGCGCGCGCCCGGGTCTGGTACTTGATCAGCGCGAAGTACAGCAGCGCCAAAGCCGTCATCAAAGCTACAATAAGCCCAATGCTCATAAGAATCGACTGGTTCAGTGCAAGGTTGAACCTTGAGCGCGAACGTTCTAATCGCTTTTTGAAGACCTCAATCGCCAAAATCGACACCCTGCGGACCGCCGCTGTCTCCGATCGCAGGATGCCTCGAATCTGCGCCAGGCCCATCATATCGAGCGGGCGATCTACCGCCAAAAGACGTGAAATTTGATCGGCGCTCAACTTCAACAACGAAAGCAAGGCATCACTATTCTGGTCCAACGCCTCCTGCTTCAAAGAGCCGGCAACCACTTTCAGACGACTTTGATAAATATTATGCCGGAGAATCACGTCTTTCACAGCTTCGGCCGATGCGCCGGTACGCTCTGCAGCAGCGACAGCCAGTTCCAGCCGCTGATGCTCAACCACAAGCTGCACCACGACCCAAGTACGATTGTCTCGGGCTTCCAGTTGCGACGAGTTCAGGGTGTTGACAGACGCTATGATCCTAAGCACCGTCAGGAACACCAGAACCGATACAAAGACTGCCGCAACGGTCGAGGGCCGGTTCCTCAAACCCGTCACCGCAGTCAACAGTCTTCCGGCGCCCGTCACTCTGGCAGAACGCTGATTTCGGTTAGCTGCCAGACGCTGACCGCATATATCGTCTCGGTGCGGAATTCCGGCCCGCGATCATAGGGAAACACGACCCACAGTGGCCCATTTTCCTTGATCGTAAAGGGTTTGCCATTAAGGTGTGTCGCGACAATGGGCGCGTCTGCAGAGACCAGCGAAATCGGCAAGGTCACTTCGTAATCATTCACCGCCCGAAGCAGCAAGTCCCCCCCACCAGCACCGACCAGCGCCAGCACCGAAGCCAACGACGGACCAGAAAAGGTCATCTGGCCTTCGGTCCATATCGTGCCGGTCTGAAAACTGACAGCAGGCAGGTTCTCAAGTGCAGCGGCATTCAGCACCACCGTTCCCGAAGGATCAGCGATATCGCCCATGATCACTAATGACGCCTCGTCCGCAACCGCCGCAGCGCAGGACAGAACCACCGCAACCATCCACCCGGACAACCGGACGACCCGCCGCAATCGCAAACCTGTGGAGAAAACAGAACTCGACATCTTCACACCAATATCTTTCAAGCTATGGTACTATTTTTAGGTACAGAATTGCCCGCTTGAGACCGCCTTTACCAGATTGCGAACACTGCGTGCTCTCTCTTTTGATATTTTTTATTATCTTTAGTTTGCAAGATTTTCTGAAAATTAGCCCGGATCCGAAGGACAGGGCAATCGCGTTTGGAAACCCACGGGCAAAATACGAGAACATATCGTGTCCGAAAGACGTGCCTCGTCGTGTTCGATGCCGCAATTCCATGTCAAAAGCACTTCAACGCGACCACCCAGACGCAAACGCGATAGCCCTGATCCGAAAGAATGCTTGGCGAAGACTGTTCAGGTGGCAAAGAGATACTATTTTGTATATCATCCGTTACGTTGAAGCTCTCACGCTATATGGACATGCAAAAAGGAAAAGAAATGCAAGCTTCTGTGTCCAAACAACTGTCAATAATGATCGCCGACGATCATGTGCTGGTTTCAGAGGCGATCGCCACTGTGCTGTCGGGGCAAGCAGATTTCGACGTCACAACGGTCAACTCGGGCCATGCAGCATTCGCAGCCTTGGATGCGAAGACCCCAATCGACATTTTACTGCTGGATGTCGATATGCCGGGTATGAAGGGTATCGACAGTGTAAAAGGCCTCGTCAAGCTGATTGCCCCCGGTTACGTCGTCATTTTTTCGGCTATGACGAATATCGAATTCGTTCGCAGGGCAATCAGCGTAGGCGCGCGCGGCTTCATTCCGAAAACCATGCCGCTCGGGTCTTTGGAAAGCATCCTGCGCCTGATCGCTTCGGGCCAGATTTTCGTGCCGACGGAACTGACACTCGTGCCAGCAAGCAGTTCTGACGTCGGGTCGCTGTCGGAACGGGAAAAATCGGTAATGGGATATGTCGTGCACGGCAAAAGCAACAAGGAAATTGCCCTTGCTTTGGCGGTTCCCGTAACGACGATCAAAATGGTCATGCGGACTGTCTGCAAAAAATTAGCTGCAAAAAACCGGACCGAAGCCGCCATGATGTACAAAAACTCAGCTCTGGCCTAGGCGTTACATCCTGGAAGGAGGTAGGGCTGTTTCCTGAACAACTCCGGCTTCATTTTGTGCCAGTCCTTCATCACTTGCAAGGGTGTCTTGGTGCCCAAGGCTGATTGTGGAAGCTGCTGATTTTAGAGCATCACGTAGCGGTGCAGCGTGGTTTCCAGTTCCTTGCCGGAATGAAAGTGGTGGGATTGAAGCACTTCCTCTATCCGACCGCTGAAGCGCTCGAGCATGCCATTGGTCTGTGGATGCTGGGGGGGGGGGCTAGGCGGTGTTCGATGCCGAGGTCTGCGCAGAGCCGGTCAAACTCGTGCCGGCCGGTGGCCTCTCGTTTGCGCAAACCGAACAGGCGATCGGTGAATTCCTTGCCATTGTCGGTGAGAATGGTGCGGATGCGCAGCGGGCAGGCACGTTCCAGATCGCGCAGAAAGCGGCGGGCATTGGCGGCTGTCTTGGATTTGTAGATGCGGCTGAAAACCCAGCGGGTGGCCCGCTCAATCGCTACGAACAGGTAGCGGCGTGAGGATTCGTCAGCCATTTGAGGCAGATACTGCACATCGACATGAAGGTAGCCGGGCTCATAGGCCTTGAACGCCTTGTGTTCGGGTCGAGGGTCGCATCCCTGCAGGTCACGCAGATTGCCCACCCCATGCCGCCGCAGGCAGCGGTTCAGGCCCGAGCGTGACACCTCCGGGTTCAGGAACTCGCGGACCACGGCGAGCAGGTCGTCGATGGATAAGGGCGCTTGCTCGGCACGACGCGATCAGCCCGACGACGGTTCAGAAGTGGCGCAAACGGACCACGGTTTGCGATCAGCCGATGGGCCCTGCGGAAC
>CAIYZT010000289.1 GCA_903930735.1 uncultured Paracoccaceae bacterium
GGTCAACGCCCAGTCAGACCAACGCCGCGATGCCCTCGAACCCTTCCTGAAGCACTACAACCACCACCGCCCCCACTTCGGACCCAAAGGCAAAACCCCAATCTCGAGGATTCCAAGCAGCAACCTGTCGAGACATGACAGCTAAAGCGCCCCGAATTTCCTTCGAAAATTCAAGCTTGAACTGAATTCGTGGCGCAGAACAGATTTTTCGAAGGAAAATCGTTGCTCAGCGGGTGGGAACCGGCACCTCGCCCCGATAGTCATAGAACCCGCGCTGAGTTTTGCGATCCAGGCCATATCGGCGCTTTGGCTCAGCGAAGCCTTCGCCGCCGCGCCAACCTTTGCCGGCAGTTTCGGCCGATATTCTTGTACCAGAGCCGCCGCAAATTTGGGGGTCATTTCGGGGTGGTACTGGGTGCACAGAACCTTGCCGCCGATGCCATAGGCGCCAATCGCGCACTCCGCATTGCCGCCCAGCACCTGCGCGCCGTCGGGCAAGCGCAAAACCTGCTCGCTGTGGGCGGCGTAAAGGCGGACCGGCCCGCCCACCATCACCGTTGCCGTCAGCCCAAAAACCCAGCCGCCCAGATTTTGCCCGACCGCGCCGCCCAGCGCCATGGCCACGGCCTGATGCCAAAACAGGCGCCAAAGATCGGCTGCGCATCGGCCACCAAACGCCGGATCAGCAGGAAAAGCTGCGCGATCCACGGGCTGGCGTCATGGACTGAATCGGGCGAGCCGCCGATGATCCAGCCGTCATAAACAGCATCTGCAGGCGGAAAGACGCCGTCCTTGACCGGATAGACCGTCACTTGCCCATTGGGGCGGACGGCGTGAATTACATCTGCAAACTTCTGCCCATCGTTGGGATGCCTTTGCGCGAAATCGCTTTCATCGGTGTTGGTCATCAGAATGGCGATATGCATGATTTCCAATTTTACATACTTATGAAATTATTTAATATATTTATAAATCACCCTATTGCAAGGATCATTGCATGACAGTTTGGACCCCGACCGACGATGGCCATGCCGATCTGACCAGCCACGATACCTTTATATCCGGCGCGCCGCAGAACACCTTTAAACGCTTGCGCGACGAAGACCCGATGAGATTGACCGAGTGGAGCGGTGGTGAAGGGTTCTGGTCGGTCATCCGCCACGAGGATATTCTGAAACTGAACGGTCAGCCCGATCTTTTGACCTCTGCGCGCGGGATCAGGATGGAGGATCAAAGCTATGAGGAATACCTTGCCCGCCGCGCCTTTCAAGAAACTGACGGGGCCGAGCATATGGGCACCAGAATCAAGGCGGCCAAGGCGTTTTCAAAACCGGTGATCGCGCAATTCGAACCGGTCATCCGCCAGATCGGCGCCGAGATTCTGGATGATGTCCTGCCGCGCGGCAGCTTTGATGCGACCCACGAGATAGCGCGCCAACTGCCGATGCGGATGCTGGGGCGGATCATCGGCACGCCTGAGGCGGACCTGCCCTGGCTGGTGGAAAAGGGCGATGCGCTGATTGCCAATGCCGACCCGGATTACACCGCGCATGTGTTAGACAAGATGACCACCGATGAATTTCGGATGATGCCCGTCAACCTGCCCGCCGGGGCGGAGTTGTTTGTCTATGCCGAGGATTTGATGGCCAGAAAGGCCGCCTCGGGCGACGCCAGTGGGGTTTTGCACCTGATCTTGCAGCCGGGGCACGATGGCACGGTGATGCCCGAACATGAGTCCCGCAACTTTTTTGTCTGCTGGTCGCCGCCGGAAATGAAACCACGCGCTATTCCATCGTGCCGGGCTTGCAGGCCCTCGCCCATCAGCCCGAACTTTTGGGGCAGATGCAGGCGGGCGGCGCGGTTTGGGACACGGCACCGGACGAGATCATCCGCTGGGGCTCGGCCACGACCTATTTCCGCCGCACTGCGACGCGGGATTTTGTTATGCACGGGCGGCAGGTCAAGGCCGGCCAGAAGGTGATATTTTGGTGGGCCAGCGGCAACCGCGACGAACGCGCCTTTGACTCGCCGATGCGGGTCAATCTGATGCGCAGCCCGAACCGGCACATGAGCTTTGGTCAGGGCGGCCCGCATATCTGTCTGGAGATGTGGCTGGCGCGGCTTGAGGTGCGGGTTTTGTTCGAAGAGCTTGCCAAGCGCATAAGTTCCATCGAACCTGACGGCGAGCAGAAGTTCCTAAGGTCGAACTTCATTGGCGCGATCAAG
Organism: uncultured Paracoccaceae bacterium; assembly: GCA_903930735.1. GTDB lineage: Bacteria > Pseudomonadota > Alphaproteobacteria > Rhodobacterales > Rhodobacteraceae > CAIYZT01. The sequence continues at coordinate 2,227 of CAIYZT010000289.1, forward strand.
GAGCTGCCCCTGCGGGTGGTGATGCAATAGGGGGAGACGGCGATGACCGAGCGGCTGCGAGCGATGTTTTGTGACCATTTGTCGATCATGTGGGGTAAGTATTTGCCGCCGTCCAAGATGCGCGATGATGAGAGCCGGTTCGCAAGGCCCACGTTTTCAGTGCATTACGACAAGGATCTTTTGATCGAGGCGCCGGGCACGATGTGTCTGGAAGGAATCCCGGACATGGCTCTGCGCTGGAAGGGCGATGAAATTCGCGCGGGTTGGGAGCCGGGGACCAAGGTGGTCATGGGCGATCTTTATGGCGCGGATGGCACCTCCTGCCGATGTGCCCGCGTGGCGCGCTGAAACGGGCGGTGGCGGCTTGGGCGGTGAAGGGTCTGACGCCGAAGGTCAGGATCGAGATGGAGGCCTATGCCTTTGTCCGCCGCGACGATGGCACCATCGTGCCCTATGACACGCCCGGCGGGGTGGTTTATGTGACGGGAACCTTCACCGATCTCAAGCGCTTTACCGATGCGATCTGGGCCAAGGCGCAGGAAATCGGCTTGCCGCTGGATCTGATCACCGCCGAATATGACACACCGCAGTTCGAATTTACCCTGACCTTTGATGTCGCGGTGGAGCATATCGATACCGTCGTCCTTTTCCGCCAAATGGCGTGCGAGATTGGCTGGGATCGCGGGATCCTGCTCAGCTTTCTGCCCAAGCCGATCCTCGGCAAGTGCGGCAATGGCATGCATGTGAACCTCAGCTTTACCGACCGCAAAGAGCATAACGCGCTGGCAAAGGGCGAGCGCGGCGATCCCGATGATATGAACGATCTGGCCAAGGGCTGCGTGGCCGGCTGGATGCGCCATCAAAAGGCCATGGCCGGGCTGATCGCGCCAAATGCGCTGTCTTATGCCCGCCTGCAACCGGCAAGCCTGTCGGGCTATTGGTGCAATGCGCTGCTGCAAAACCGACGAAAGCTTCAGCGCCTTCAACTCCCTCGCTGCTACCGTGATCAGAACTAAATGAAGGTCAACAGACCCTAGAGACCTGATACGCGGAGCGCTTCAGACCCTGTGAATGATCGAAGCTTAATTGCAGCGCACCGTGTAAAAGACATCGTAAATGTCGCCTGCCAGCCCATCAACTTTGCGCGTTGCAGTTCGGTTCTCTACTATGTAGCTGCGCATACAATCGGCATTAAGCCCCATCACCTTACCAAGCTGAGCTAACCGAAGTTGTTCTGCCTTCGGGCTATTTTCTGGGTATACTGCATCCGCTATCGTCTTCCATCTGAACTGCCCAGGCTCACCTGTCGGTTCTAGGGTGGAGAGGGCGCGAAGATCGTAGTCAGCACAGCCTGCTATCGTCAAAAACGCAGCTAGCAAAAAATATCTCATTTCGTTCACTCCACTCCAATCGACATTCCCCAAGTGGTGTGCCGATTAAAGTGAAGCTCGCCTGAGTCTGCCTTCTGGACAAGCGTTCTTTCGCCCCGAGCGGCGTCTTTTTTCACACAGGCTGGGCGGATTCAAAGATCAAGTGCAACGGTTGAGCTGAAGGCACGGATTTCTTCGGCCATGGCTTCAGCGGGGGTTTTTCATCCAAGGGTTTTGCGAGGTCTTTTGTACATCAGCCGCGCAACATCGTTGAGCCATGTCTGACTGGCATCAGAGAGGTCTGTGCCTTTGGGCATGAACTGGCGCAGTAGACCCTTGGTGTTCTCGTTGGATCCACGCTGCCAGGTATGAGGCGGATCAGGAAACAGTCCGGGGGACTGTTTCCCCGCCGATTGGTGTGGGTTGCAGAACCAAATATTGATGTTGAGGCGGCGGGCCAGCTCAGGGTGGCAAGCCATTTCGGATCCGCGGTCATAGGTAATGCTATTTCGCAGCTTGGACGGCATGCGTTTCATCTGCCGGGTGAAGCTGTCGAGAACCGCTTCTGCGCCATTGCCGTTCATTTTGCAAAGAACGACAAAGCGGGTCTTGCGCTCGACCAGGGTGCCCACCGACGAGCGGTTAAAAGCACCCTTGATGAGGTCGCCTTCCTGTCAGACGACAGGCGATTGCGGAGCAACCGCCGAGAGGCCAGTGCCCTGGCACGATACGCGCTTCGATCTCCTCGGGGCGATTGATAATGCGTAATGTTTCCGGGACCATGGCACTGCCTGCCAGCGAGGTGCGTTTGAGCCCGCGCCTGGGCTTTGCTTGGCGCAGCGCCTCAATCATCGCCGCCTTCAGTCCACCGCGCGGCTGCGCGTAGATCGCGGCATAGATGGTTTCATGGCTCACGCGAGCAGAAGGGGTATCGGGCTTCATAAGCCGCAGTCTGTGCGCAATCTGCTCTGGAGACCAGTGGCGATGAACGAGGTGACCGTGAACGAACCGATGGATCTCGGTGCCCTCTGTCAGCTTGCGCAGGCGTCGGCATCGCGTGCGGCGGACATCATGGACAAGCCGCGCCGCGTGCGGACAATAGGCGCCGTCTTCTTGTCGCCCACGCGCCAGTTGGCGGCAGATAGTGCTCGCTGGGCGCTGCAAGAGCTGCCCGATTGACCGCTGGCTCCCACCACGATTATGCTCGGCGAATATCACGCCACGTTCCTCGCTGCTGAGGTGCTTGCTGCGTCTGTCCATCGCAACATCCTATGCCCCACGGGCGCTGGGTGTTGCACTTGAAACTTGAGCCTAAGCCGGCCCCATGGCGCGCGCCATCCTTGCTGCGATCCACCGCCTTCAAGCGCCACCGTCATGCGCGTGACGCTGAAACTGCCCGAGCGCAAACTAAAGCGGCAGGACAGGTCTGTCCGGCGCGCTGAAAAACTGGTCCAACACGAAACTTCAGGCGCGATCCCGGGCCGCTCCGGACCCGTCCGACCATTCAGATGAATGCCGCGCGCCGTCTGCGGCAAAAAATACTTGATAAGCAGGTAAAATCAGGCAACCTTGCGGTCAAGTGGCCGTCCACTTGGTGGATGTCGATTAACCGCTTTGGGTCAGATTGTCCGCAAAATGCGTCCAACAGAAAGAACTGCGATGATGAATTCACGGACGGCCTTGGCCGCAATGCGTCGTGTCGTGCCGGTTGTTCTTTTTGCGGGGATGCTCATGGGCTGCGATGCGCCGGAGAAGGTGACCTTTCAAGATACCGGCAACATGTCGTTGGTATCGGCCACGGCAGGAAATGCCGTCAGCGTGGTGCGCGTCAACGGCGATGCGCGTACGATCTGCCCCCGGTTGGGCCCCGATACGGCCAGCGATCGCAGTGCTAGTTTTGGTGGGTCTATCGGGTTGATCAATGGCGACAGCGGCGGCACGAGCGAGGGTCAAAGCGACGTCGAGGTTGAACTTGCCGGACGCACGCCATCCATCATCCTGACGCGCGATACCTTGTTTCAGGTCTGCGTGATGTATCAAAACGGCTTCCTGACGCGCGAAGAATTCCTGCATATGATGATGAAATATCTGGATGCAGGCTTTGCACTGGCCAAGGTGGAGGCTGCCAATACTCAGATCCAGATCGGCGAGGCTGCACAATCCGGCCCGGTGATCGTGACTGGTGCCCCGGCCAGCAGTACGCCCCCGCAAGCGCCCGGACCTGCTCCGGCCCCAGCACCATCAGCCGCCAAACCCCTGTAGGAGGTGCCCCTTGGCCCGATCCATCCAGAAATTGATCCGTCCGATCTGTTTCTTTCTGTGCTTGCTGGGCCCCGGTGCCCTTTGGGCCCAGACCGACGGGCTGACGTCCGTAACTCTTACCGATCAGGGCGTCAAACGCAGCTATGAAATCCACGTCCCCGACGCCCTTGTCGGCAAGACCGGGGTTCCAGCGGTCTTTGTGTTTCACGGTGGACAGGGCGACGGGGCCAATATCGCCGATACGACCCAGATGGCCGAGGCGGGCGATGCGGCGGGGTTCATCTCGGTCTTTCCGGATTCCTATGGCGACGAATGGAACGACGGGCGGTCGGAATCCGCTTCGCCGATCAGCGATGTGGCCTATATCCAAACCGTTCTGGCGGCAGTCGTGTCCCAACATGGCGTTGATCCCAAGCGGATCTATGCCACGGGTCTGTCCAGTGGCGGGATGTTCACTCAGCGTCTGGCCTGCGATCTGGCCACCAGCTTTCGTGCCTTCGGCCCTGTCGCGGCCAATCTTCCGGCCGATTACCAGTCGGCCTGCAAACCAGCACGTCCCAACCCGATGAGTTTTTTTAACGGCACCACCGATCCGATGATGCCTTGGGATGGGGGCGAGATTACCAAATCGGCGGAAATGGGGGCCGGGGGCTTGGTTCTGTCGCATTCCGATACAATGGCTTTCTGGTCGGCGGTCGGGACATGCACCACGCTTGCCGGGCCAAGCGATTGGCCGGACACCAAAAAGGACGGCACTTCGATCACGACCGAAGAGTTGGGTGGCTGCGCCAAGGGTGTGGCGATGGACATCTATATCATCAATGATGGTGGCCATACCTGGCCCGGTGCAACCAATGTCAGCCGCGCCAAGTCGCTGGTTGTGGGAAATGTCAGTCAAGAGATTTCAGCGACCAATCAACTTGTGACATTTTTTCAGAAATACGGGCTTTAGCTCAGGAAATCTGTCCAACGATCGGGGAGTCGTCCATATCTCAAAGTAACTTGGCCAGAAGTGCTAATCTAGGCTCAGGACTCATTGATCATAACCAGAAGATGACAACGGCGGCGATTGCTATTGCGGACATGAAGGTGTGTGCGCAGCGGTCGTAACGAGTGTGGATGCGTCGCCAGTCCTTCAGCTTTCCGAACATGTTCTCGA
>CAIYZT010000290.1 GCA_903930735.1 uncultured Paracoccaceae bacterium
ACGATTTTCTTGGCCAGACCTTCGGCAATCGCCGTTTTGCCCACGCCGGGATCGCCGACCAGCAGCGGGTTGTTCTTGCGGCGGCGGCACAGGACCTGAATGGCACGCTCCACCTCGGCCTCGCGGCCGATCAGCGGGTCCACCTCGCCCTTGCGGGCCTTCACGTTCAGATCGACGCAGTATTTCGACAGTGCTGATTCCTTTGCCTCGCCGGCCTCGCCTTTGGGGGTCTCATGGTGCGGCTCTTCGGAGCCGGTCACCGGGCGCGCCTCGCCAAAGCTGGGGTCCTTGGCCACGCCATGCGCGATGAAATTCACCGCGTCATAGCGGGTCATGTCAAGTTCCTGCAGGAAGAACGCGGCGTTGCTTTCGCGCTCGGCAAAGATGGCGACCAGAACATTGGCGCCCGTCACCTCGTTGCGCCCCGACGATTGCACATGGATCGCGGCGCGCTGGATAACCCGCTGAAAAGCCGCCGTCGGCACCGCTTCGGAGCCTTCGACATCGGTAACCAAAGTCGACAGGTCATCATCGATGAACTCGACCAGCGTCTTTTTCAGATCGTCCAGATCGACCGAACAGGCCTTCATCACCCGCGCAGCGTCCGGCTCTTCGATGAGCGCCAGCAGCAGATGCTCGAGCGTCGCCAACTCGTGTTTGCGGGCGTTGGCATAGGCCAAAGCCGAGTGAATAGCCTGTTCAAGGGTGGTGGTGAAAGATGGCACTTGGACGTGCTCCTACTATTCAGGGTCGGAAAGGCCGCAGGGGGCCTGTCTCCAACCGTGGCCTCATTGAGTTAAGGTTCGATTATATTGGCGTAACTTCAAGACCTATTTAGGTACGGATCCGCAATATTCCATGGCTGAGTCTAAAAAGTGATCATGGCGCGGCGGAGCCACAGGGCCGCCCTTTGATTATGCCCAAGGCTTGATCGCTCAGAAACGGTTCTTGCGGGCGCGCAGCTCGGCGAAAACCTCGGCATCGGGCGCGCCCGGCAGCCCCACGGCCGCCTTGACCACCGCATCGCTGGCGCGCAGAAAGATATTCGTGGCTTTCTCGCCCTTCATCTTTGAGGGCACCGTGGCCAGGCCCTGCGCGCGTGCTTTGGTGACCGCGGCGATCCGGCCCTGCAGGGCGGCGTTGCCCCCGTCCAAGCTTGCGGCGAAGCGCAGGTTGGCGGTGGTATATTCATGCCCCGAGCAGATCAGCGTCTCCTCCGGCAGCGCCATGAGCTGCTGCAAGCTGTCCCACATCTGCGCCGGCGTGCCTTCGAACAGCCGCCCGCAGCCGCCCGCCATCAGGCTGTCGCCGGTAAAGGCGTAGCCGTCAAAGAGATAGGCGATATGGCCGACAGTATGGCCCGGCACCTCGATCACCTTGGCTGTATGGCGGCCCAGCGTCACCGACATGCCGGGGCTCAGCGCCATATCCAGCGGCGGCAAGCGGTGGGCATCTGCCGCGGCCCCGATGACCATGGCGCCGGTGGCGGCTTTCAGCGCGGGCACCCCCGCGATATGGTCGTCATGGTGATGGGTCAACAGGATGTCCGTCAGCGTCCAGCCGCGCCGCGCCAGCTCGGCCTGAATGGGCCCGGCCTCGGGCACATCGATCACGGCGGTTTGGCCGGTCTCGCCGTCATGCAGCAAGAATGTATAGTTATCCGCAAGGCAGGGCAGCGTCACAAGTTCGAGTGCCATCGCATCCTCCGTTTGGCCCGTGGCGGGCTCTTTGCGCCTTTCCTCGCGCCCTTGCGGGCAAGATGCAATGCTTTGCCGCCCGGCCCGGCGAATATCTGCAAGCCGGCGCGGGGCCGCCCCGACTGGCAAATGCAGCCAGACCTGTTAGAATGCCTCTCTTGCGCCAACCCCGAAGGCATCGATGCATCTGGACGTTCTTGACCTGCACAACTTTTACTACCGCACGCAGCTGGGCCGGGTGGCGCAGCGCGCTATTCGGGACAAGGTGGTGGAGCTGTGGCCGCCGATGGCCGCGCAGACGGTTGCCGGCTTTGGCTTTGCCGTGCCGCTTTTGCGCCCCTATCTGCCCCATGCACGCCGGGTGATCGGGCTGATGCCGGCCCCGCAGGGCGTCATGCCCTGGCCTGCGGGTGAGGCGAATGTGTCGGTCTTGTGCGAAGATGTTTCTTGGCCGCTGGCGACGGGGATGGTGGACCGGCTGGCGCTGATGCACGGGCTGGAGACCTCCGAAAACCCCGGCGCTTTGCTAGACGAGGTGCACCGCGTTTTGGGGCCGGGCGGGCGGGCGCTGTTCATCGTGCCGAACCGAGCGGGCCTGTGGTCGCGCTCGGATGCCACGCCCTTTGGCTTTGGCCGCCCCTATTCGGCCAGGCAGCTGGAAGCGCAACTCAAGCGCCACGGCTTTACCCCCGAGCGCAGCCAGACCGTGCTGCATGTGCCGTCCAGCCAGGCCCCGTTCTGGCTGCAAACCGCCAATTTCTGGGAACAGGTCGGCCGCCGTCTGCCTTGGCTCTCGGGCGGGGTGTTGATGGTTGAGGCGTCAAAGCAGGTCTATGCCCCCACGCGCGGCGGGCTTGGCGCCATCGTCACCAAACCCATCCGCGCTCTGGAAGGGTTGGGCCAACCGGTCCCTAGCCCCAGCTCGGCGCAAGGTGCTGCAACTACGCGCTAAACCTGTCCGTAGCAATTGCCTGCCAGCACCGCCGCCTCATTTTCAAACAGCTGGAAAGCGCCTGGGGCGGGGGCTTCGGTTAGTCCGCGCAGGACAATCGTCAGTTCTCGGTCGGGCGTTGTCACCGTCGCGGTTCCAAAATCGGTGTAGGCCTCGGTGCCAAAGGTCATTTCAACGTCGCCGGCATCCGCTTGCGGGATGATCAGCCCCAACTGATCGCTGCCCACCTCAAATCCGCCGATTTGGTGGGTGTCAAAGCCATAAAAGCTTTCCAAGAAATCGTCTTCGAAGACGATCAGATCGTTGCCTTCAACGCCGTAGGCTTGGGTGTGGCCCCAAAATATCTGCTCGTGAAAAGGCAGATCCACGGCCGGATCAGCGACCAGATGGTGGATCACGACATCATCGTCGCTGCCGCCCGACACGTTGACCCAAAGCCCGCCAATGACCGTATCCGCGCCGTCGCCGGCAAAGAGATAGTCATGGCTGTATTCCGGGCCATAGACGTCGCTCAGATCATCACCCGAGGTGCCGTGCACCAAGCCGAAATCCTCAAGCGGCCGCAAGGCGAGATCGCCGCTCGCACCGCTGATCAGCTTGATCGCGGCGGGATCAAACTCGGTCACCCCTTGCAAGTCAAAAGAAAAATCCTCGGACGCGGCGAGGCTCAAGACATCATTGTCATAGCCTTGGGGAAAGGCTGCAGCGGTTTCATCAAAGACAATTGACATCACGGTGGACCCGTTGACCACTTCGGTCGTGGTTTGCATCTTGTCCAGCCACTCACCGGGCGGCATGAAGATGGCGATCTCATCCTCGCCGGCCACGAAATCCGTGAGGACTGTAGCCTCACCTTCGGGGGGCATCTCGCTGGCCCACAGTTCAAAAAGATCATCTCCGGCCCCGACGGTCATGGTCAGCCCCTCGGCACCAACGAGGCGGTCAGTCCCATCGCCGCCGAACATCTGATCGCCGGGGTGAAAGTCATAGAGGTAATCGTCTCCGTCCCCACCGTACAACGTGGACTCGCCGCTGATGCCGTCCAGATAGTTGAACAGCCCGTCATTGCCCGCCCCGCCGTGCAGCGCTGCCGCCCCGGCATCGCCGTCCTCACCTATGCCGTCCTCATCTATATGGACCGTATCGTCGTCCTAGCCGCCATAAACGGTCGCGTCCCCAGAAGCAGAAATCACATCGGCGCCAGACCCGGCCTTGAGCGTCACAGGGCCATTTGCCGACATCATGTCGTCCCCGTCGCTTCCCAAAAGGACATCGTCATCCGGTTCGGGCTCTTCGTCCGATCCGCCATCAAACATCCCGAAGGCGCCAAACAGCGCCCACATAAACAAAGAACCCAGGATCAAGCCGCCTAACTCTGACACTCCCTCAAAAACAACCTAATTTCATTACGCACGGTTTAAGCCGTCAAGCCGTCCGCAGCCGAGGCGTCAAATGTCACGGGGAAAGTCGGAGGGTTGTAGGGGTCATCATCGCCGTTTGAGGGCACTTTGATGCTGAGGCTCGTGCCATCCACCATCTGGATGTCCAGATAATAACGGTAGTAGCCGTGATACGTGTCCACGATAACCGCTGACCATTCCGCCGACACGACCTGCGCGGGATCGATCAGAATGACAATCTCGTCGCCCGCCCTGTAATCGAAAATCTCGACATAGGCGCCATCCTCGAAACCGGCGGGGTCGATCATGAACACATCATTTCCGGCGCCGCCATAGGTGTCATAGCTGTCGCCCCCATCATCGGACTGACTATTGCCCTCGTTGCCCAGCACGATGATATCATCGCCGGCGCCGCCATAGGTGCCCGAGATATGCGCCCCGGGCTCACTGTCACCCTTGAGGTTGCGAATGATCACATCATCACCGTCGCCGCCCGAAACATGCCCCCCGGCGTCAGAGGTGATCACATCGTCCCCTGCGCCGCCTTCAACCACGACCGTTCCCTGCGCGTTGATCACGTCATCGCCGGAGGTGCCGTTGGTCACCTCATAGGCGCCATCGCTATCGGCAATGATCAGGCCATTGCTGTCAAAATCCGTGACCCCCTGCAGCGTGATGGTGAAATCCTCGGGAGCGGATCCGCTCTGGCCCGGATAGTTGCCCGCGCTTTGATCAAAATCAAAACGGATCACGGTAGAGCCGTTCACGACCTCGCTGGTCATGGTCATGCCCTCCAGCCATTCGCCCTGCGGCAGAAAGACCTCCAGCTGATCGTCGCCCGCTGTGTAATCTGTGATCACGGTGGTACCGGCCGCCACGAACCGGTCCGCGCCGGTCCCGCCGGTCATCTCGACGCCATTCGCCCCGATCAACACATCGTTGCCAGCGCCGCCGAGCAATTCGTCATTGACGTAGGGGCTCGCGAGCCAGTCATCGCCTTCACCGCCAGAGAGGGTCGATGCGGTCGTTACGCTATCATCGAAAACGGGATAGGCGATGTGGTCGTTGCCAGCGCCGCCGTCGGCCAGAGTCGAAATCGGTTCGCCGAACACGTGGAGGGCAATGTCATCATTGCCGTCATCGCCGTAGATCGTTGCATTGTCCGACGCGTGCAGATCGTCATTGCCGCCGCCGCCATAAAGGACGGCGTCATCCGAGCCGACCAGATGATCTCCGTCGGCGCCGCCGTAAGCCGTGCTGGAGCCTTCGGCATCCAAGTCATCCGTGCCAAGCCCGCCGTAGAGCACGCTATCATCTAGCCCGCTCAGCGTATCGTCGCCCTCGCCGCCATGGCCGGTTGCGGTGTCGGACAGGGAGATTGCGTCGTCGCCTTGGTAGCTGAACACCAGATCATTACCCGCCCCAGCCAAAAGGTCGTCGCCAGACCCGCCTTCGATGGTCTCTTGGTCCGGATCGGGTTCTGGATCGGGCTCGTTATCTCCGCCGCCATCTAAAACCCCAAAGGCGCTGAGCAGCGCGCCCCGCATCAGCAAGGAGCCCAAAATAATGCCGCCCAAACTCGATACTCCCCCAAACGCTTACTAAACGGGGATGTTAACCCTCCATTTTAGTTATACAATCCATATTCCACAGGTTCCAAGGACCATTTCGGACCCATTGTTTCCAGCGGCAAAACAATCACCCCCTTAGGGTTGTGATTGGCTGGAAGAAGCGCCCCGTGCGGACCAGCGCCTTTGTGACGCATGTTTTTGCGCCCGAATCGCGCCCTACCCGATTGCTTGGGCTCCAAGGCTCTGCTAATGACGCCCCAAATCTACAAAAGACGCATGCCCCTGACATGCGCCCCAGTCGGGTTTTACCCGGCACCGGGCAAAATAAGGGGCGATAGAACGCGGAAGGGATGACGTGTCCGAACCAGCTTCGATTTCACTTGGCATCGCCGGGCGCTACGCCCAGGCTTTGTTTGAATTGGCCAAGGATACCAATGCCTTGGCCGTGCTGGAGGCCGATATCTCGGCGCTGGCCGATGCTTTGGCTGCCAGCCCCGATATGACTGCGATGATCGCCTCGCCGGTGATCGGCCGCGACGAGCAGGCCGCCGCCATGTCCGCGATCAGCGGCAAGATGGGCCTTTCCGACCTGATGGCGAATACCCTCGCCCTGATGGCCAGCAAGCGCCGGCTCTTCGTGGTCCCGCATCTGATTTCCGACCTGCGCGCCCGCATCGCCGCCGACAAGGGCGAGATCACCGCAGAGGTCACTTCGGCCGCCAAGCTCTCGGCCGCTCAGGCCAAGAAACTGGCCGAAACGCTGAAAGCCTCGGTCGGCAAGACCGTGATTTTGAACACCACCGTTGATGAAAGCCTCATCGGCGGACTAATCGTCAAGCTGGGCTCGACCATGATCGACACCTCGATCAAGGCCAAGCTCGCTTCCCTGCAGAATGCTATGAAAGAGGTTGGGTGATGGGAATTCAGGCTGCTGAGATCTCCGCGATCCTGAAGGATCAGATCAAGAATTTTGGCAAAGATGCCCAAGTGGCCGAGGTCGGACGCGTGTTGTCCGTCGGCGACGGCATTGCCCGTGTGCATGGTCTGGACAATGTCCAAGCCGGTGAGATGGTGGAATTCCCTGGCGGGATCCGCGGCATGGCGCTGAACCTTGAAGTCGACAACGTTGGCATCGTGATCTTCGGTTCCGACCAAGACATCAAAGAAGGCGACACAGTCAAGCGCACCAAGTCCATCGTGGACGTGCCAGTTGGTGACGGCCTTTTGGGCCGAGTCGTTGACGGCCTTGGCAACCCTATCGACGGCAAGGGCCCGATCGTTTCGACCGAGCGCCGCGTTGCGGATCAAAAGGCGCCGGGCATCATCCCGCGCAAATCGGTGCATGAGCCGATGGCAACCGGCCTGAAGGCCGTGGACGCCATGATCCCGGTTGGCCGTGGCCAGCGCGAATTGATCATTGGCGACCGTCAGACCGGCAAAACCGCCGTGGCACTCGACACGATCCTGAACCAAAAGGTCTATAACGAGGCCGCTGGCGACGACGAGTCCAAAAAGCTGTACTGCGTCTATGTGGCGATCGGGCAAAAGCGCTCGACCGTGGCACAATTGGTGAAAAAGCTCGAAGAGACCGGCGCGATCAAATACACGATCGTCGTGGCCGCGACCGCCTCTGACCCGGCCCCGATGCAGTTCCTGGCGCCCTATGCCGCGACCTCGATGGCTGAATTTTTCCGCGACAATGGCCGCCATGCGCTGATCATCTATGATGATCTGTCCAAGCAGGCCGTTGCCTACCGCCAGATGTCGCTGCTTTTGCGCCGCCCGCCGGGCCGCGAAGCCTATCCGGGCGACGTTTTCTATCTGCACAGCCGTTTGCTGGAGCGTTCGTCCAAGCTGAACGAAGATTTCGGTTCGGGCTCTTTGACGGCACTGCCGATCATCGAAACCCAAGGCGGCGACGTGTCGGCTTTTATTCCGACGAACGTGATCTCGATCACCGACGGCCAGATCTTTCTGGAAACCGAATTGTTCTATCAGGGCATCCGCCCGGCTGTGAACACCGGCCTGTCGGTAAGCCGCGTGGGCTCTTCGGCCCAGACCAACGCGATGAAATCGGTGGCCGGCAAGGTAAAGCTGGAGCTGGCGCAGTACCGCGAAATGGCAGCTTTTGCGCAGTTCGGCTCGGATCTGGACGCTTCGACCCAGCAGCTGCTGAATCGCGGCGCCCGTCTGACCGAGCTGATGAAGCAGGCGCAGTATTCGCCCCTGACCAGCGCCGAGATTGTCTGCGTGATCTTCGCAGGCACCGCCGGTTATCTGGACAAGATCGCGGTCAAGGATATCGGCCGTTTCGAAGCCGGTCTTTTGAAGCATCTGCGCACCACAGGCGCCGCTGTTCTGGCCGACATCACCAACAACGACCGCAAGGTTGCTGGCGATCTTGAAAAGTCGATCCGCGCGCAAATCGAAGCTTTTGCGAAAGACTTCGCCTAAAGGCGGGGCAGGGGGAGATAACGCATGCCCAGCCTTAAGGACTTGAAAAACAAGATCGCGAGCGTGAAAAACACGCGCAAGATCACCAAGGCGATGCAGATGGTTTCGGCCGCGAAACTGCGCCGCGCCCAGGATTCCGCCGTCGCCGCCCGGCCCTATGCCGAACGGATGAATGCGGTCATGGGCGGGCTAGCCTCTTCGGTCGGCTCTTCGGCCAGCGCGCCCCGGCTTCTGGCCGGGACGGGCAGCGACAAGGTGCAGCTTTTGGTCGTCATGACCTCCGAGCGTGGGCTTTGCGGCGGTTTCAACTCGACCATCGTGCGGCTTGCCCGGGCGCGGGCGCAGGAGCTGATGGCCGCGGGCAAGACGGTCAAGATCCTGACCGTCGGCAAAAAAGGGCGCGAGCAACTGAAGCGCGACTATTCGACCAATATGGTCGGTCACGTCGATCTGTCCGAGGTCAAGCGCGTCGGCTACGTAAATGCTCAGGCCATCGCCCGCGATGTTCTGGCCCGCTTTGCCGCAGAAGAATGCGACGTTGTCACAATCTTCTACAACCGCTTTCAATCGGTGATCAGCCAGGTTCCGACCGCGCAGCAGATCATCCCGGCCAAGTTCGATGCCGGTTCGGCCTCGGCGCTGTACGAATACGAGCCCAGCGAAGAAGCTGTTCTTGCCGACCTGCTGCCGCGCGGCGTGGCCACGCAGATCTTTACGGCATTGCTGGAAAACGGGGCCTCCGAACAAGGGGCCCGCATGAGCGCGATGGACAATGCGACGCGCAACGCAGGCGACATGATCACCAAATACACCACGATCTACAACCGCTCGCGTCAGGCTGCGATCACCAAAGAGCTTATCGAAATCATTTCGGGCGCTGAAGCGCTCTGACGAACGGGAGAAACGACATGGCAAAAGCACCGAAAGTTGCGGCCTCTGTGGGCCGCGTGACGCAAATCATCGGCGCCGTGGTTGACGTACAGTTCACCGGGGATCTTCCCGCAATTCTGAACGCTTTGATCACAGACAACAACGGCAAGAAACTGGTCCTCGAAGTGGCGCAGCATCTGGGCGAAAGCACCGTACGCGCAATCGCGATGGACGCAACCGAGGGCCTCGTGCGCGGCGCGCCGGTCTCGGATACCGGCGCGCCGATCCAGGTGCCGGTTGGCGATGCCACCCTCGGCCGCATCCTGAACGTCATCGGCGAGCCGGTGGACGAAAAGGGCCCGGTCAACGCCTCAGAATACCGCTCGATCCACCGTGCAGCCCCGGCGTTTTCAGAGCAAGCTACCGAATCCAAGGTTCTGGTGACCGGCATCAAGGTGATCGACCTGTTGGCTCCCTACGCCAAGGGCGGCAAGATCGGCCTTTTCGGCGGCGCCGGTGTGGGCAAGACGGTTTTGATCATGGAATTGATCAACAACATCGCCAAAGTGCACTCGGGCTTCTCCGTGTTCGCCGGCGTGGGCGAGCGTACCCGTGAGGGGAACGATCTCTATCATGAGATGATCGACTCTGGGGTTATCAACCTCGAAGACATGACCAAGTCCAAAGTGGCCCTTGTTTACGGTCAGATGAACGAGCCTCCAGGCGCCCGACTGCGCGTCGCCCTGTCGGGTCTGACGATCGCCGAGCAGTTCCGCGACCAGTCCGGCGCCGACGTTCTGTTCTTTGTTGACAACATCTTCCGCTTTACCCAAGCCGGTTCCGAAGTGTCCGCGCTGCTGGGCCGTATCCCTTCGGCCGTGGGCTATCAGCCGACGCTGGCCACCGACATGGGCGCGCTGCAGGAACGCATCACCTCGACCAAGAACGGCTCGATCACCTCGGTTCAGGCGATCTACGTGCCCGCCGACGATCTGACCGACCCCGCGCCGGCCACCTCATTCGCACACCTTGACGCCACCACGGTTCTGTCGCGCGCCATCTCGGAACTGGGCATCTACCCGGCCGTTGACCCGCTCGATTCATCCTCGCGCCTGATGGACCCTGCGGTCGTCGGCGAAGAGCATTACATGGTCGCCCGCTCGGTCCAGAACGTGCTGCAGCGCTACAAGTCGCTGCAGGACATCATCGCCATCCTCGGCATGGACGAGCTCTCCGAAGAAGACAAACTGGCCGTGGCCCGCGCCCGGAAAATCCAGCGCTTCTTGTCGCAGCCTTTCGACGTGGCAAAGGTCTTTACCGGTTCGGACGGCAAGCAGGTTCCGCTGGAAGAGACGATCCGTTCCTTCAAAGCGGTGGTTGCTGGCGAGTATGACCATCTTCCTGAAGCGGCCTTCTACATGGTCGGTGGCATTCAGGAAGTGATTGAAAAAGCTCAGCGTCTCGCCGCGGCTGCGGCCTAAGGGGGCATCATGGCAGGCACTCTGCAATTTGATCTGGTCTCGCCCGAGCGCCGCCTTGCGTCGCTCGTGGCGACCGAGGTCCAGATACCCGGCGCTGACGGTGATCTGACCGCGATGGAGGGCCACGCGCCCACGATCACCACGCTGCGTCCCGGCATTCTGCGTGCGCTGGGCGTGGACGGCATGCGTTCCTACATCGTCACCGGCGGCTTTGCCGAGATTTCGGCCAGCGGCGTTTCGGTTCTGGCCGAACGCGCCATCCTGCTGGACGAGGCGACCCCGGCCCTGATCGACGCGCTGGTGGCCGACGGCTGCGAAGCGGCGGCGGTCATGTCCGACAAAGACGCGGCAGACAAGGTTGTGGCCGATCTTCTGGCGATGAAATCCGCAGCCGGGCACTGATGCCTGGCTAATTTTCTAAAGGGCCCCGCTCATCCGGGGCCTTTTCGCATTTATTGCCGTTCTCTTGCCCGATTTCCAATGTAGGTTGCGACCTGGGGGACATTGTAATGAAACGCATTTATTCAGGTCGTCTGGCGATCCAGCAGGGCAGCCGGATGCTGTTTTCGGACTATGCTGATGACGGCACGATGTGGACCGGCAGCGGCGACCGCGAGAGCCGGCATATCGTCACCTTCAAGGACCCCTTCGTTGAACCGCCGGCGGTGATGGTTGGAATTTCGATGTGGGACATCGACCACAAGCATAATGCCCGCGCCGAAATTTTGGCTGAACGCGTCACAGAAGAGGGCTTTCATATCGTTTTTCGCACTTGGGGCGACACCCGCATCGCCCGCATCCGCGCCGACTGGACCGCGATTGGCGCGGTCAGCGACGAGGATGACTGGGACGTAAAGTAGCGCCTGAACGAGGGTTTCGCGCGCTTCCGGAGCTTAGAGCGGATTACCTTCAATCTGTTACAGATTGAAGGGCACCTCGATTTTTGACCATTTTTGCTGGCAGGTAGCGCTGGCAGCGGCTTGAGGTGCGCGTTACGCCAGCCGCTGCCCTCTTGGCGCACCTTTGGGTCGCGGTTTTGGGCTGCTGAAGTGCGGTTTTATAGCCT
>CAIYZT010000291.1 GCA_903930735.1 uncultured Paracoccaceae bacterium
CTGATCACCCGCCGATCATCGACACGCGGCACCCCGTGCGAGAGCGGAAAGAACGTGGAAATCCGGCCCATCTGGGCTTTAGAAAGCAGAAACATCTCGGTCATGGCGACACCTCCTTGGTGCCGCCAGTGAATCAGTGAGTTATCGGGCCATCAAGCGGTTTAATGGGTCCAGAGCCTAGGCGACTGGGACATGAAGAAACGCAGGAACCATGACGCGTGGTTCAAGTGCGCCCTTGCCTCTTGCGCTGTGCGCCCTATTTATGAATCCAGTTCTCAGGGCGGGGTGTGATTCCCCACCGGCGGTAATGGCCTTTTTGTCCTAGCCCGCGAGCGCCTTCCTTCGGGAAGGGCCAGCAGACACCGGTGCGATCCCGGGGCCGACGGTATAGTCCGGATGGAAGAGAACAGACCCGCGCACGCGGTCCCCTGCCCGGGGACTGCGGCGTTTGTTTGTGCGCCCTGACTTGTGTTGATGGTTTGGGGAAGGCACATGACGCCAGGCAATGGATCAGGGGACCAAAGGGCAGCCGTGCTGGCGGCGGCATTCAGGCATGCGCTGACGCTGGCCGGAATGGCCGAGGGCTCCACTGCCCCCAATCCGACCGTGGCCTGCGTGCTGCTGGACGTTGCTGGGCAAACTCTGGTGGCCGCGGCCCATCCCGGCACGGGCCACCCCCATGCCGAGGCGCTGGCCATCCGTATGGCGCGTGAAGCAGGGCTGGCCGACCGCATCGCCACGGTGATCGTCACGCTGGAACCCTGCAATCATCACGGCCGCACCGGACCTTGCACGGAAGCGATCCTGACCACCCCCGCGCGTGAGGTTTGGTTCGCCCTGCCCGACCCCAATCCGGTGGCCTCGGGCGGGTCGGAGCGTTTGCGGCGGGCGGGCTTGACGGTCTGCGCGCTGGAAGAATTGGATCACCCTGACAGGGCGGAACTGCTGGCCAAAGCGACACGACTTCTGGCACCATTTGCCTGTCGGGTGCAGCGCGGGCGCCCTTTCATCACCGTGAAACAGGCGCTGGACACGGTGGGCAGCATGTTCCCGCCGCCGGGTCAGAAGACCTTTACCGGGCCCGAGGCGTTGACCTTGGCCCACCGCCTGCGCCGCAGGGCGGATGCGATCCTAACCGGTTCGGGCACCGTGTTGGCAGACCGCGCCGCCTTCACCGTGCGGCACGTCCCCGACATTCCCGGCAAATCCCGCATCTTATGCATCCTTGACCGCAGGGGCCGCGTTGATGCCGCCTATCTGGAGGAAGCTCGTCAGCGCGGCTTGCGCCCGGTCGTCGCCCACGACCTTGCCACCTGCCTGCAAGACCTTGGGGCGCAAGGCTGCAACGAGGTGCTGGTCGAAGCCGGCCCGGTGCTGCTGCAGACCCTGCGCCAGATCGGGCTTTGGGACGAATGGGTGCTGATCCGGCAAGCCTCGCCCGGTCAAAGCGACCATATCACCATCACCAGCAACACCCATCCTGTCTGAAGGAAAGCGCATCTCATGTTCTCTGGAATCATCGAAAACCTTGGTCGGATCGGGGCGGCAGACCACGCGAATGGCAACCTGACGCTGGATCTGGACACCGGCTTTGCCGATCTGACATTGGGCGAAAGTGTCGCCGTCAATGGCATATGCCTGACGGTTGTGACCCGCGACGCCATGGGCCGCGCCACTTTCTTCGCCAGCCCCGAGACCTTGGCCCGCACCAACCTTGGCGCGCTGAAGGCCGGAACCGTGGTCAATCTGGAACGCGCCGTGTCGATGTCGACGCGGCTTTCGGGCCATCTTGTGCAAGGCCATGTCGATGGCCAGGCCCGTCTGGATACAGTGATCCCGGAATCCGGAGCCTACCGGATCGAACTAACCTTGCCGCAGGATCTTGCGCGGTATTGCGTGGAAAAGGGCTCGATCGCGCTGGATGGCATCAGCCTGACACTGAACGCCGTCAAGGATTTGGCCGAGGGCGGTTGTCAGATCTGCCTGACCATCATTCCGCACACCTGGTCCCATACCAACCTGCAGACACGCCAGCCCGGCGATCTGCTGAATGTCGAATCTGACGTCATCGCCAAATATGTGGAACGCCTATGCAAGCCCGCACTTTGACAGCCGACCCGAACGCCTTGGTGGAATTCGTGGCCGTGGCCGATCTGCCCACGACCTATTCCCCTATTCCGTTCCGCGCCCATTCCTTTCGCAGCCGGATTGACGGAACCGAGCATTTGGCGCTTGTGTCGGCGGGCAAGGCAACCGGTGCGCCCTTGGTGCGGGTGCATTCAGAATGCCTGACCGGGGATGCCTTTGGGTCTCTGCGCTGCGATTGCGGGCCGCAATTGCAGGAAAGCCTGCGGCGGCTTGCGGCCTCGCCGGGGGGGATTCTGGTCTATTTGCGCGGGCAGGAAGGGCGCGGGATCGGGCTGGCCAACAAGATGCGCGCCTATGCCTTGCAAGATCGCGGGCTGGATACAGTGGATGCCAACCGCGCCCTTGGCCTGCCCGAAGATGCCCGTGATTATGCCGAGGCGACAGAGATCCTGCAGGCATTGGGCGCGTCCAAGGTGCGGCTTTTGACCAACAACCCGGATAAGGTGGCGGCGCTGAACCGGCACGGGGTCGAGGTTTCAGCCGTGGAACCCCTGGTGATCGCGGCCAACCCTTTCAACGCGGGCTATCTGGACACAAAGGCCCGCAAGTTCGGCCATACCCTGCTCAAGAGGCAGGACTAGGGCCGCAGCGGTCAGGCCGACCCGGCGGCAGACCCGACCCAGTGGCCTTCATGCGCCCTTTGTGCCGCCTGCCGACAGCGTGGCATTCAGGTCAAGCACCTGGCGGACCGCATGCGCAGCCTCTTCGCCCTTCTTGACGAAGTGATTGCGAAAGAAGCTGGTCAGCGCCTCGGCGGGCTGGAAGTTGTGCGGCGTCAGCGAAACGGAAAAGACCGGCACGCCGGTCTGCATCTGCGCGGCCATCAGCCCCTCCACCACGGCCGCGGCCACGAAATCATGCCGGTAGATGCCACCATCCACCACCAAAGCGGCGGCCACAACGGCGTGATAGCGCCCGGTCTGCCCCAGTTTCTTGGCCAGAAGCGGCATTTCGAACGCGCCGGGCACGTCGAATGCCTCGACCGTGGCGCCGGGCATCAATTGCGCCGCAGCCGCGACGAAGCCTTCGTGCGCACGGTCGACAATGTCGGCATGCCAACGCGCCTTGATGAAGGCGATGCGGGTGGTCTTGTAAGTGTCAGTCATTTGGAACCTCAGTATGTTTGCACCAGGTGCCCAGAGCACGAGCCAAGCCCTGCACGTCCCGAAGGGACAGACAGACCATGATTCTCTTTCATCCGGACTATACCGTCGGCCCCGGAGTTACACCGGATCTGCTGACCCCGGCGTTTCGCAAGAAACGCAAGGCGCTCGCGGGCTATACCGCCGGTGGGGAATTGCGCCCCGCCCTGAGAATACGCGCTTTATAGCGTTAAGGACTGGCACGGCAAGAGAGAGCGGATCAAATCATACGATCGCAGCGTCAGGATACAGAGCGGCTCTGATGATGTGACCGCCCCCCGACGGCATCAATGTGCCAAGGTGGTTCTGTGAGGATCCACAAAGGAGGACGGTCATGTCGGAGATTACCACTGTCGGGCTCGACCTGGCGAAGAATGTGTTTCAGGTGCA
>CAIYZT010000292.1 GCA_903930735.1 uncultured Paracoccaceae bacterium
CGGCCAGGCGGGTCAGGGCGCGCTGGTCAATCTCGGCCTGCGCATGGGCACGCTGCGCCGTGACATAGGCCAAAAGCGCGTCGTAAACCCGTGTATTCAGTTCCTCGGCCAGCGACACCGCCGCCAACTCCACATCCGCCGCCGCAAATTCGCGCTCGGCCTTCTTGCGGCCATTGTCGAAAATCGCGGCTTCGAAAAGGATCGAGGCCACAAGCCCTGACAGCGAGGTCAGGTTCACCGAGGGGCCCATGCTGGGCAACCAATTGGTTTCCTTGGCCTGTGCTTTCAACCGCGCGATACGCAACTCGGCAGCCGCAGCGCCCGAACTGGCCGCTATAACGCCCGCCGCGATCTGGCTAAAACTTCCGCCAACGGGCAAGATCGACTGCCGCCCGCGCAAATCGCTGATGATCTGCCCGCCCTCACCGGGATTTTCCGTCAGCGCGCCGCCATTGGCAGTGCTCAGGCCGGTCTCGGACTGGCTGGGATCGGTATTGAACCGTGAGGCGACATCTGTGACCACGCAATTGGCCAGCATCATGGCCATTGCCGTGATCAGCCCCGCCTTTGCGGGACCGATCAGAAGTTTGTTCGAGGGCATCTCGGGCATTGCCCTGTTCCCGTCAGACGATGGTCGTCGTGGCGATGATATCATCATCCAGCAGCACCGATCCATGATCCCCCAGCGGGTAGATGTTGTAGATTTCGCCGTCGATCACGCGGGTCTCACCGCTCGCCTCGCCGCCGACCATGGTGACGCTGTCGCCTGCATCGCCCTTGACGATCAACTCATTATCCGCCCCGGTCAGAGCCATCAGATGCTCTTCGGTGATGGTCAATTCGGCATCCGCGCGAAGGTCAGGTCGATTGCGGCAAAGTCAGAGCCGTCAAGCCCATCCCTTCCCAGATCAACCGTTGGTGCCGAGGTATAGTCCACGATCAGCAAGGTCGAGCTTTTGTTGCCGGCAGCATCGGTCGTGTTGATCACCAGATAGCTGCCGTCCGGCACCGTCTGTCCGAACTTGAACAAGCTCTCGCCTTCTTCGGCATCCACCGTCACCCGCGTCGAAACCGTGGTCTGATTTCCGTTCGCATCGATCTGGGTGAAGGAGTAGGTATCGTCGGTCATCACCGTACCGATCGAGCGCAGCCCCCCGCGCATCGCGGGTAAAGGACACAACCTGCGGCGCGCCCGGCGCCGTGGTGTCATAGTCAAAGTGCTTAACGATGGTATCCGTGTTGCCGGCCTTGTCGGTCGCGGTCACGGTGACATTGGCATCCGTGCCCTCGCCCTGCGGCAACCGGCCCGGCGCAAAGGTCACCGACCAGTTGCCCGCGGCATTCGCCGTCGTCGTGATCGTCTCGCCGTTCGACCGGCGGGCCACCAGGGTCGAGTTGGGCTCGATGCGGCCGGTCAGGGTCAGACCATCGGCAGCCTCCGCCGCGTTCAGCACGCCATCGCCGCAAATAGAGCCGCCGGTAAAGGCAAGATTGCGCACCAAGGTATCGACCGCGACCTGTTCGGTGATGTTGGTCGTGTTGCCGTATTGATCGGTCGCATAAGCCGTCATCGTGACCAAGTTTTCGCCCACCGGGATCTCCCCCGCCGGAATGATCACTGTCCAGCGGCCTTGCGCATCGACCGTGGCCCCCTGCATCGAGCCATTGGCGAATTTGACCATGACCGTCGATCCAGGCTCGACCGTGCCAGTGACCGTCAGGCCAAGGGCCGCTTCGAGCGCGTTGACCACGCCGCCAGAACCCGCCGAAATCGTGGCGCGCGTCAGCGGTACAACCTCGGTATCGACGTGAACGCTGTGGCTGTCGGTCGCGGTATTGCCCGCGGCATCCGTGGCCGTGACCGTCACCGTGCTGGCATAGGTGCCGTCGCGGATTTCGCTGGCACCGAAATTCGTCGACCAGGTGCCATTGGCACCTGCGATCACCGTGTGTGAAAGACTTTGGAAGGTCACCACAACGCTGGAGCCGGCCTGCGCCATGCCGGTCAGGGTCACGCCGCCATCCGCCTCGGCGCCGGAAATCACGTTGTCGCCGGCCTGATTTTCGCCGATCGAGACATTAGTGAAGGTATCCACGACCAGCGTATCGTGAACCACGGTCACGTTGCCATGGATGTCGGTCGAGGTCACCTTGACCGGCAGTTCATACTCGCCGGGTGGCAGTTGCGTCTTGGAGAAGGTCACCGACCAGCTGCCATTGGCCGCCACGGTCACCGCATGCGCCTTATGCCGATGTCCGGATTATGCCGATGTAGGTCTTCAAGTCATTGTTTCTGTTGGGGATCGCTATGATGGGGTCGGCATAATCCTCGGAGCTAAGGGCTTGTAACGTCTTCTCGTTCACATCGAAACGAGGAGATAT
Source organism: uncultured Paracoccaceae bacterium (assembly GCA_903930735.1). Taxonomy (GTDB): domain Bacteria; phylum Pseudomonadota; class Alphaproteobacteria; order Rhodobacterales; family Rhodobacteraceae; genus CAIYZT01. The sequence continues at coordinate 2,383 of CAIYZT010000292.1, forward strand.
CATGTTGATCGATCAGAAGAAGAGACGAGGTAAGAACCATGTCACATTCCTTTCGAAAGGGCTCGATGAGGAACTTCGCCGGCAGGGGTACAGGCCCGGCACAATCTGGAAGCAACGCAAGCTGCTCAACGACCTGATCGGCTGGCTGCAGGCCCGGCAGCTCGCGTTGGGCGACTTGTCCATGGCTCAGGTTGATAGTTTCATGGCTGACCGCCGAGCCGCTGGTGTACGCAAGCTGAAGACGCGCAAGGCACTTGGCCCCATTCTCGACCACCTGCGCGGGCTGGGACTGGTGCCAGCCGCCGAAGCCCCCGTGGTGGACGGCCCTGTCGCGGAAATCCTGAACCGGTACCGACAGTTTCTGACGGCGGAACGCGGGCTGGTCCCGGTGACGGCCCTTCGGTATTTCGATTGCTTGCGCCCGTTTCTGGACCGCAGGTTGTCAGCCGATGGTCTTGACCTCGGGAGTCTGACCGCGGCCGATGTCACTTCATTTGTGGTGGCGTGGTGCCCGGGCCTGAACACCGGGGTGGCGAAGCTGACGATCACGGCGCTGCGGTCGTTCCTCGGCTTTCTGCATGTGCACGGCGTGACGGAACGCTCGCTCGTCTCGGCCGTGCCGACGGTCTTGCGCCGCCGACTGGCAGGGTTGCCCAAGGGGCTTGAACCCAATCAGGTGCGGCAGCTTCTTGCAGCCTGCGATGTCGGCACGGTTGTTGGCAATCGCGATCTGGCAATCCTGACCCTGCTGGTCCGGCTTGGCCTGCGGCGCGACGAGGTAGCTAAGCTCGGGCTCGACGATATCGACTGGCGCGCGGGCACGATCCGCGTGCGCGGCAAGGGCAATTGTCACGAGCGGCTGCCTCTTCCGCCGGATGTCGGTCTCCGACTGGCAGACTATCTGCGCCACGCCCGGCCTGCAGACGCCTTGGGCAGAACCGTGTTCGTCCGGCACTTTGCGCCCCATCATGCACTTGGGGCTGCCCGTGTGAGCGGCATCGTGGCGGATGCGGCCCGGCGCGCGGGTCTGGGGCGCATCCACGCCCATCGCCTGCGTCATACCGCAGCAACGGAGTTGTTGCGAGCCGGCGCAACCTTGCCGGAAATCGGTCAAATCTTGCGTCATCGCCGCGCCGAGACCACGGCGATCTATGCCAAGGTCGACCGGAACACCCTGCGCCTGATCGCGCGCCCCTGGCCGGAGGGCGTGCTATGAGCCACCTGCGCGATGCCCTTGCCGACTATCTGACCCTGCGGCGCGCCCTCGGCTACAAGATGGACAAGGCCGAACGGCTTCTTGGCCAGTTCACAATCTTCGCCGAGGAACACGGCGACACGCATACCTGTGCCGCGATGACCGACCCCGATCTCCGGGGATGCCGCCCTTGCTGATCAGTTCGCGCAGCAAACGGATGCGCTACTCCACCGTGCAACCGATCTTCCATAAACTGCTGCATCACTGCTGCATCACTGCGGCATTGCACCACGCTCGGCAGCGTGCCGACCCCGGATCCACGATCTGCGGCACAGCTTCGCCGTCAGCACCATCGTCGACGATTACCGGTCGGGCAACCCCGGTTCCCGGCTCGCGATCCTGTCGACCTACCTTGGTCATGCCGATCCCGGCGCCACATACTGGTACCTGTCGGCCGCGCCAGAATTGCTGGGCCTTGCGGGCGAACGGCTCGAACGCCACCTGGCGGGTGACGCATGAGCGCGCTCGCCACGAGCCTGCAGGCGTTCTTCACCGACCGCCTCATCCGCCAGCGCCAGGTCAGCCCGAACACGGTTCAATCCTATCGCGACACCCTTCGGTTGCTGCTTGTCTTCGCGTCGGAGCGGCACGGCAAGGCGCCGTCCAAACTCGGTATCGACGATCTCGATGCACCCCTGATCGGGGCCTTCCTCGACCATCTGGAGTGCCACAGAAAAAACGGTGTGCGGACCCGCAATGCCCGACTTGCCGCGATCCGCTCCCTGTTCCGCTATGCCGCCCTGCACCATCCTGAACATGCCGCCACCATCGAACGGGTTCTGGCGATCCCGCCAAAGCGTTTTGATCGGCGGCTGGTGACCTGGCTGACTGAACCGGAATTGGGGGCCCTTCTCGCCGTCCCTGACCCTAATGACCTGGACCGGGCGGCGCGACACGGCGCTGTTCGCCCTCGCGGTACAGACGGGGCTTCGCACCTCCGAACTAATCGGCCTGTGCTGTCTTGATGTCCACCTCGGCTCTGGCGCGCATGTCAGCTGCAACGGCAAGGGGCGAAAGCAGCGGATCACGCCGCTGACCTCGGGCACCATCGCCCATCTGCGCGTCTGGCTTGCCGAGCGCACCGGTCAGCCCACAGCCCCGCTGTTCCCCACGCAGACCGGCCGCGCCCTCAGCCGCGATGCTCTTGAGCACAGGCTTGCCAAATACATCCAGAAAGCTACCGACGCCTGCCCGTCGCTGGCGCAAAAGTCTGTGACCATGCATGTCCTGCGCCCCTCAGCTGCAAGGCGCCTGCTGCAAGCCGGGGTCGATACAGCCATGATTGCGCTCTGGCTCGGCCACGAACAGATCGAAACAACCCAGATCTACCTGCACGCGGATCTGGGCATCAAAGAACGCGCCCTCGACAAGACCGCCCCGATCAAAACCAAACCCGGCCGCTACCAACCTACCGACAAACTCCTCGCCTTCCTCGAAGCCCTCTGATTATGCCGACCCCATCATAGCGATCCCCACCAAAAACAATGACTTGCAGACCTACATCGGCATAATCCGGACATCGGCATAATGGGTTTTCCCGTCGATTTCCACCATCAGCGAGGCACCAGCCTGTCCTTTGCCGGAAATCGTGATGCCATTTTGGTATTCAGCATCGTTTTCGATGTCACCGACCGATTTGGTGCCAACCTCGATATCAATCGGGGGCGGCGTCAGATCGACGACAATGTCGGGGCCGTCCAAGGTCCAGCTGGCGCCATTGGTGTTCGACACCAAAACCGTGGCGGAGTAATTGCTATCAGCCGGGATCTGCGCGGAGCCAAAAGTCACCGACCAGTTACCATTCGCCTGGATCGTCGCGGTCTGGGTAAAGCCGCCGATTGTAAACTTGACCGTGTCGCCAGGCTCTCCGGTGCCGGTCACCTGCATGGTCGGATTGACCGTGTTGGTATTGATCAGCACGACCCCGGCAGGATTGACGGTCGGAGGCTCGTGATCACCGTCGCCGCCAACGATCGCGACCGCAGCGGTACCGGCTGCGAGCAAATCCAAGGGCCCACCCAGAAGTCCAGGAATGAATTGCAACATGCGGGCGGGCTATTCGGCCACGGCCAGCTGGGCATAGGGTCAGAGGTTGCGAAGTGCAGATCGTCCAGCGGGCTCCACTTGTCCCAACCTTCGACCGGTCCGTAATCGGCATACAAGGGGCCGTTGCCCGAGGGCGAGATCAGCACTTCCGAGATTTCGCCGCCTGCCGACAGGTACAGATGGTTGCCGCTGTTCGTGTCGGCAAAGTAGTTGCTGATGACGATCGTATGACCATCCACCAGCGTCACCACCAGATCCGAACCGACTTGATCATACCCGGCGACACTCTCGCGCGCTATATTGAGAGAGATGCTATCCCCGGGGGTGGCTCGCAAGATATTGCTTGCAGCTTCGCTGCCAACCATGCCGCGCTGGATTCCGCCCGCTGAATCGCGGACGGCGAACTCGATCGCCGAAACCATTTAACCACTCCGCCTCATTCCTGGCTCTTTGGCCGGATTGGTTTTAGGTCACGCGCGGCACTTGCCCGTCGCCTCACATGCCTATGAAAAATTGATGCGAATCTTTAGAATCGATTCCTAGCCCCTGAATGGCAAGACGCGGCCAATCGTGACTTTTTTTCGCCGCTCATCCGAATTCGGCCACAAAGGCGCGATTTTGGCAACAGTCGGGGATATTCTAAGGGGTCTTGGCGCGCCCCTGCTCGCTGCAATTGTGGCCAGTTTGATCGCCACACGCGCATTTTTCACCTTTACCTTGGGCGCAAATGCCGCTTCCCTTGGAGGATGAGCGGACAGACCGATACCATGATTGCGACCTTGATGGCTTGGATCGATACCGGCCGTCTGAACCCCGGCGATCCGCTGGATGAGGCGGCTTTGGTGGCCGAATTCGGCGTATCGCGCACCCCCGTGCGCGAAGCCATCCTGCAGCTAGAGGCGATGGGGCTGGTCCGCCGCAGCCCGCGCAAGGGCGCAACCCTGTTTCGCCCGACGCTGGAGCAGTTCCTCGCCATCCTGGAGGTTCATGCCCGATTGGAGGCTCAGGCGGCCGGCCTTGCCGCGCGCCGCCTTTCGGTTTCGGGCGCAGCCCGGCTGGAGCAGATCGTGGCCGAATGCGAGGCCCATGCAAAGGACAAGGGCGACGCCGGCCCGGACGAATACTATCAGCTCAATCTGGCCTTTCACGAGGCGGTCGCCATTGCCGCCGGCAATCCCTATCTGACCGAGATGATCAAAACCAATGCCCGCAAGCTCTTGGCCTATTACCGCGCGCGCTATCGCTATGCCGGTTCCATCGCCGCCTCTGCGCGCGAGCACCGCCATATCCTGACCCTGATCACCGCGCGCGATTCTGTCGGAGCCGAGGCGGCGATGCAGGCCCATGTCCAGTTAGACCAGATCACCGCGATGGATTTGATTGCCGCCCTGTCCTAGGGCCCCTGCCTGCTGTTTCTTCGAAACGGTTCGCAAGGCGGAACGCCGTTGGGCAAGGGGCGATCCGCCCCATGCCAGGCTTACCCCATTGCTACGGATCGCAAGAGGTTGCCGATGATCACCCGCCGCGCCTTTCATTCCGGGCTTCTGTCGGTCCTCGCCGCCCTTTGCGCGCCGCGTCTGGGCCTTGCCGGACCCCCTGCCTCACTGGGCCGCCAATACCTGAACCGTCTGACCTTTGGGGCCACAAAAGACGGGACTAAACACCTGGGCTCTGGACCCATTAAACCGCTTGATAGCCCGATAGCTCACTGATTCACTGGCGGCACCAAGGAGGTGTCGCCATGACCGAGATGTTTCTGCTTTCTAAAGCCCAGATGGGCCGGATTTCCACGTTCTTTCCGCTCTCGCACGGGGTGCCGCGTGTCGATGATCGGCGGGTGATCAG
>CAIYZT010000293.1 GCA_903930735.1 uncultured Paracoccaceae bacterium
GCAGATCGCGCATGATGCTGCCCTCTACAAAAAGCGTTACAAGATCGAGAATATGTTCGGGCGCATGAAAGATTGGCGCAGGGTCGCAATGCGGTTCGACAGGCGCGCCGACATCTTCCTGTCCGCCTGCGCTCTTGCAGCAATCGTATTGTTCTGGCTATGAGCCCTGAGCCTAAGTCCGAGCGACCCGGCAATAGCCCGGTCGCTCATCCCTTGAGCGAACTTCAATCTTAAAAGGTCTCGTATACGGCGCATCGACAATCTCTCGGTGGGCATAGGGGCTCCTGGCTGCGTCAAAAGCCAAAACCTGTGCCATTTGATTGTCGGTCAAACCTGCCCACGATCCCAAGGAATGGCTGCCCACCTTTGCGTGGAATCCGCGCCCATCATCCCGTGGAATCGATGCCCATCATCTCGTGGAACACGCAGACCTGGTCGGGGACAGTCTACGTGGCCCCTCGCCATTGGGCTCGAACCAATGCCGTGACCGCGCGCTGTAGCCGATGTTTGATTTGCGACAGCTTGCAAATCGGCGACAGCACCGTTGCTTGCTCAAGTTGTGACGAGACCAGCACTCATCGCATCGGCAGGCGGCCCCGTACCATTGGTGAAGGCCCGAAATTGGGTTGCGCCTTGACGAACATATGAAGAACACTATTTTGACGAGTATGGTAAAGATGGCCCTGCAGGACAAGCTTGCGATCCTATCGGATGCGGCGAAATATGACGCCTCCTGCGCTTCTTCGGGCGGCGAAAGCCGCGATTCCCGTAAGGGCGGCATTGGATCGTCGGGCGGAAGCGGCATCTGTCACGCCTACACGCCGGACGGGCGCTGCATTTCTTTGCTGAAAATCCTGATGACAAACTTTTGCATCTTCGATTGCGCTTATTGCATCAATCGGGTGTCATCCAACGTGGAACGCGCCCGGTTTTCGGTCGAAGAGGTGGTGAACTTGACGCTGGAGTTCTACCGGCGCAATTACATTGAGGGCTTGTTTCTATCGTCGGGCATCATCCAGTCACCTGATCAGACCATGGCTGATATGGTGCGCATCGCGCAGACGCTACGGCATGACCACGGCTTTCGCGGCTATATCCACCTGAAAACCATCCCCGATTCCTCCCCCGACCTGATCCGTCAGGCGGGGCTTTACGCCGATCGCCTGTCGATCAACGTGGAACTGCCGCAGGACGCATCCTTACGCAAGTTCGCGCCCGAAAAGCGGCCCGAGACGATCCGCGCCACCATGGCGCAGGTCCGCCTGGAGGTGGAGGCCGCCAAAGAAGTCTCGCATAGCGGCAAGAAGGCACCACGCTTTGCGCCTGCCGGGCAAAGCACGCAGATGATTATTGGAGCGGATGGCACGGATGATGTCACAATCCTGACCTCTGCAACGCGGCTTTACGCTGGTTACAAGCTGCGCAGGGTCTATTATTCCGCGTTTTCCCCTATCCCTGATGCTTCGGCCGCACTGCCCCTGATCAAGCCGCCCTTACTGCGCGAGCATCGGCTGTATCAGGCAGACTGGCTCTTGCGGTTTTACGGCTTCAGCGCCGAAGAGATCGCAACCGGGGCCACCGCCGGGCACCTCGACCTGGACCTGGACCCGAAACTCGCCTGGGCCTTGCAGCATCGCGGTCAGTTTCCGCTGGATGTGAACACGGCCACCAAAGATATGCTGCTGCGCGTGCCGGGCTTTGGCACCAAAACGGTCGACCGCATCATTGCCGCCCGCCGCAACCGCAGCCTTCGGTATGAGGATCTGGTTCGCATCGGCGCCCTGATGAAAAAGGCCAAGGCCTTTGTCAGCCTGCCCGGCTGGACCCCCGGTGCGATGACCGACAGCATCAACCTGCGCGCGCGATTCGCACCACCGCCAGAGCAATTGACGCTGATATGAACTTTGCCATCAGCCTGCCCGAACACGGCACTTTTGACGCGTGGCGGGGTGCTGCCCGGATGGCGATTTCGCACCACATTCCGCCTGATCAACTGGATTGGGCGGGGTCGGGCGGGCTGTTTGCCTCCACACCCTTGCCCGTCGATCCCGGTCCGCATCAGGTTTTGGTCCCGCAGGCCTTTGTCAAACTGGCGGGATCGGTGATCTGGCATTCGGCACCTGAACGTTTTGCATTGCTGTATCAGGCGCTGTGGCGGATTGACCGGCATGAGGGCACGCCCCTGTCGCAGGCCGATTTTTTGGGGCGGCGCCTGAACCTGCTTGCCAAAGGCGTGGGCCGCGACATCCACAAGATGCACGCCTTTGTCCGCTTTCGCGAATGTCCGACTGATGGCCCGCGCCGCCGCTTTGCCGCGTGGTTTGAACCCGAGCACAACACACTGGAACCCGGCGCGATCTTCTTTGCCAAACGCTTTGGCGACATGGACTGGATGATCGCTACCCCGGGCCTAACCGCGCAGTTTCAGAACGGCAAGCTGACCTTCGGCCCTGCGGCCCATCGCCCCGACTTGCCCGAAGATGCGTCAGCGGGGCTTTGGGCCACCTATTTTGCGAATATCTTCAATCCGGCCCGTATCAAACTGGATGCAATGCGGTCGGAAATGCCCAAGAAATACTGGAAGAATTTACCCGAAACCAGGCTGATCCCCGAAATGCTGAAAGATGCCGAGGCCCGTGTGCAGCGCATGCGTGAGGCGGGGGCCTCACAGGCGCGGCCGGGTGCTGCGGCGATCTCCACACGCTACCGGGCGGCAATGCCGCAGGCCCCGGTGCTGCCCAAAACGCTGGATCAGGCGCGAGATGCGGCCCTGCAGTGCCGCCGCTGTTCCCTGTGTGAGGCGGCAACCCAAACCGTCTGGGGCACCGGGGCCAATGATGCCTCTCTGATCATCGTGGGCGAACAGCCCGGCGATCAAGAGGATCTGACGGGCCGCCCCTTCATCGGCCCCGCAGGTCGCGCGCTGCGTGAGGCGATGACGGTCGCGGGCGTTGACGCCGACAAGGTATGGCTGACCAATGCCGTCAAACATTTCAAATTCACCCCGCGCGGCAAACAGCGTCTGCACCAGACGCCCGACCGGACAGAGGTGGAGCATTGCCGCTGGTGGCTGGGGCTGGAACTGGCCTTCATCCGCCCCAAGGTGGCGCTTGCACTTGGTGCCTCGGCGGCTTTTGCTTTGACCGGTAATGCCTCGCCTCTGGCTGCGAGGCGCGGAAAGGTTGAGGCGGGCCTGCATGAGCGCCCGGTTCTGATCTCTTGGCACCCCGCCTACATTCTGCGTCTGACTGATCCAACCAGCCAGAGCCGCGCAAGGGATGAATTGACCGATGATCTGCGCGCCGCCCTTGCCATGGCGCACGGCTAGGTGGCGAAAGGCAAAAATCGCACCACATCAATGAAACGAAAATTCACCGCTGCCACAGGAACGCCCGATGCCCAAGATGCGCAAGAAATCCGACCTTCCGACCAAGATCTGCGTGATCTGCGGCCTGCCCTTCACTTGGCGCAAGAAATGGGAGCGCGATTGGGAAAACGTCAACCATTGCTCAGACCGCTGCCGCGCCGCAGCCAAACCAGGCCACCCGAGGGCGGGGGCATGACCCGGCACCTGCGTTTCATCTTTGGCGACCAGTTGACGCGGGACTTAGCTACGCTGCGCGACATTGATCCGGCGCAAGATGTTGTCTTGATGGTTGAGGCTTCGGCAGAGGCGCGCAACGTGCCGCATCATCAACAAAAAATCGCTTTCGTGCTGTCAGCCATGCGCCATTTCGCAGATAGCCTGCGGGCCGAGGGTTTGCAGGTGGATTATGTCCAGATGGACGACCCCGACAACCAGCAGGACTTTGGCCGCGAACTCGCCCGGGCTGTTATGCGCCATAGCCCTGCGACCATCATAACAACCGAGCCCAGTGAATGGCGGGTGTGGCAGATGATGCAAGACTGGGATGTGGGATGCCCGATGGAGATCCGCGAAGATGATCGGTTCTTTTGCACACGGGCCGATTTTGCCGCACTCGCCAAGGCCCGCAAAACAAGCCGGATGGAATTTTTTTACCGCGAAATGCGCCGCCGCAGCGGTCTTTTGATGCGGGCCGATGGGCCGGAAGGCGGCCAGTGGAACTTTGACCCCGAAAACCGCAAAGCCCTGCCGCGCGGCCTGAGGCCCCCGCCACGCCGCCGCTTTGCCCCCGATGCCATCACCCGTGACGTGCTGACCCTTGTGGCCGCCCGCTTTGGCACCCATTTCGGCGATCTTGAACCCTTCGGTTGGGCCGTTACCCGCGACAATGCCGTGGAAGCCCTTGACCATTTCATCACCGAATGCCTGCCAATCTTTGGGGATTATCAGGACGCGATGAAGGCGGGCGAGGACTTCATGTATCACAGCCTGATCTCTCCTTACCTCAATTGCGGCCTGCTGACCGCGCGTGAGGTGTGCACCCGGGCCGAGGCGGCCTATCTGGCGGGTGACGCGCCGATCAACGCGATAGAAGGGTTCATCCGCCAGATCCTGGGTTGGCGTGAATTCGTGCGCGGCATTTACTGGACGGAAATGCCCGGCTATGCGCAGTCCAACCACCTGAATGCTACCCGCGACCTGCCAGCGCTGTATTGGACCGGGCAGACGCCGATGCGCTGCATGGCCGAATGCATCGGCACAACGCGCCGCCATGCCTATGCCCATCACATCCAGCGCCTGATGGTGACCGGCAACTTCGCCCTGTTGGCAGGCATATCCCCGCCGCAGATCGAGGAATGGTATCTGGCCGTCTATGCCGATGCTTATGAATGGGTCGAATTGCCTAATGTGCATGGCATGGTTATGCATGCTGACGGCGGGCGCATGGGGTCCAAACCTTATGCCGCCTCGGGCGCCTATATCAACCGCATGTCGGATTACTGCAAGGGCTGCGCCTTTGATCCGAAAGTAAAGCTGGGGCCAAAGGCCTGCCCGTTCAACTATCTCTACTGGAATTTCCTGATCGAGAACCTGGCCAACCTGAAGCCAAATCCACGCATGTCGCTGCCCTATGTGACGCTTGCAAAAATGCCCGTCGAACAGCGAGCCGAGATCACCCGCTCTGCCGCAAGGTTTCTGTCGGGGCTGCAGACATGGACCGCCGAGATCGCTCCACCAGAGCAGCCAAAGCTGGACTTGCCATCGTGACGGACCCAAAGCGGGTCGCTGCAGTGCCAACCGGCCGGACATCGCGGCTGTTTCACATCAGTAGCGTGGTCGCCGGAATTGGAGGCGCTGTGGTGGCAGGAGGCCTGCGTCATCTGGCCGCAGGCAAGCGCCCCGGCCTGCCGAACCTTTTGCTGACGCCGTCCAACGCACTGCGGCTGACCGAGGGGCTGTCGCACATGCGGGGGGCCGCACTGAAGCTTGGCCAGATGCTGTCAATGGATACGGGCCGTGTCCTGTCACCCCAACTGACTTCTATCCTTGTCAGCCTGCTTGATGACGCAAAACACATGCCGCCCAAACAATTGCAGGCCGTTTTGAATGAAGAATGGCGGGGGGGATGACTGAAACAATTCCGCCGGTTCGACGTGTAACCTTTTGCGGCGGCCTCGATCAGGCAGGTTCACCGGGCGGAGACGCTGGATGGGCGCATCCTGGCCATCAAGGTGCAATAGCCTTCGTTACGAAGATGTCACGTCATCTGCCGCACACCGTAGAACGGCGTGTCCAGAAACTGAACCGCCCCGGGTTTACCGGAGGGCAAAACTCTCGGAGAATTGCCCGTTATGGAACAGACATCAAAGAAGAAAACCGCGAAGCCGTATTCACCCGTTGCCTGACAGTGCATTGAAAATGCACGAGAAGGTGAGTTCCGCGAACATGCGGTGCGGCTGGCGATGGAACACCGCGATGAGTATCAGAGCGAAGCTGCGGCGCTGACAGCGATCGCGGGTAAATTGGGTTGTTCGCCGGACAGCCTTCGCGTTTGGACCCGGCA
>CAIYZT010000294.1 GCA_903930735.1 uncultured Paracoccaceae bacterium
CAATGTCGTCGTTGTCGGCGCCCAATGGGGCGACGAGGGGAAGGGCAAGATCGTTGACTGGCTGTCCGAGCGGGCCGATATCATCGCCCGCTTTCAGGGCGGTCATAACGCGGGCCATACGCTGGTCATTGACGGCAAGGTCTACAAGCTGAGCCTGCTGCCCTCGGGCATCGTGCGCGGCGGCAAGCTGTCGGTCATTGGCAATGGCGTGGTGGTGGACCCTTGGCATCTGGTGATGGAGATCGACAAGCTGCGCGGGCAGGGCGTTGAAATCACGCCGAAAAACCTGATGCTGGCCGAAAACGCCAGCCTGATTCTGCCGGTTCATGGAGAGCTGGACCGGGCCCGCGAGGGCCAAAGCGGCGTGGCCAAGATCGGCACCACCGGGCGCGGCATCGGGCCGGCTTACGAAGACAAGGTTGGCCGGCGTGCGATCCGGGTGGCGGATCTGGCTGATGAGGAAACGCTGGTTGCCCGCGTGGACCGGCTGATGGGCCATCACGACGCCCTGCGCCGGGGCCTTGGCGTCGAGCCCATCGACCGCGAGGCATTGCTGACGGCTCTGCGCGCGATCGCACCGCAGATTCTGCCCTATGCACAGCCGGTGTGGAAAGTGCTGAACGAGGCGCGCCGGGCGGGCAAAAGGATTCTGTTCGAGGGGGCGCAGGGCGCGCTTTTGGATATTGATTTCGGCACCTATCCCTTTGTCACCTCCTCCAACGTGATCGCGGGGCAGGCGGCGACGGGCGTGGGCCTTGGCCCGACGGCGATTGATTTCGTGCTGGGCATCGTCAAGGCCTATACGACGCGGGTGGGTGAAGGCCCCTTCCCGGCCGAGCTTTTTGACGAAGACGGCGCGCGGCTGGGCGAGCGGGGCCATGAATTTGGCACCGTCACCGGGCGCAAGCGGCGCTGCGGCTGGTTCGATGCGGTTCTGGTGCGCCAAACCTGCGCCACGTCGGGTGTCTCTGGCATCGCGCTGACCAAGCTGGACGTGCTCGACGGCTTCAAGACCCTGAAAATCTGCGTTGGCTATGAACTGGACGGGGCGCGGATGGATTATCTGCCAATCGCCGCCAATCATCAGGCGCGTTGCAAGCCGATCTACGAAGAGATGGAAGGCTGGAGCGAGACCACCGCCGGCGCGCGCAGCTGGTCGCAACTGCCCGGTGCGGCGATCAAGTATGTGCGCCGGATCGAAGAGTTGATCCAGTGCCCGGTAGCGCTACTTTCCACCTCACCCGAGCGCGAAGATACGATCCTCGTGACCGATCCCTTCGCCGATTGAGGCCGCTCGGGCGGCGCGAGGGGCGGTCAGCTTTTTGAGAGTTAAATTATGGCGCTGAGTTATAAAGTCAAAAAGCGGTTGTCCTTGCTTATCCTGCTGATCGGCCTGCCGGTCTATATCGTGGTGGCGACCTCGGTCGTGGGCCTGCTGGAGCGGCAAAGCCCTTTGGCCGAACCCGCGATCTACATCGGTCTGGGGATGATCTGGATCCTGCCCTTCCGCTCGATCTTTCGCGGCATCGGGCAGACGGACCCGGCAGGCGCAGACCGCAAGGATCCGCCCGTTTCATGAATAAATTGGGGGCGCGCAGGCAACATATGCCCGCACGCCCCCGGCCGAAGCCTGAGTGGCAGTCTCAGCCGACAATCTTTCTGGCTTCGGCCATCAGGGGTGAGGCGGGGCCGACGGCATAAACGCCGCGGCGCAGCTTTTGCATCCGTCCCTCGCGCAGAAGGTCGCCAAACTGGCCGAGCACTTCTTCGATGGCGGGGGCTTCGTGCTTGGTCGCCCCTTCGATCTGTTCGAACAGGTGCGCGCGGGAAAATTCGGCGCGGCCCAGCACCAGGGTCTGATATATCCCGGCGGCCTCGAGCAATTCGGACAGGTCGAGCACGCCCAAAGCATTGGCGAAATCGCTAAAGCTCTGGTCATTATTGGCGGCAAAGATGTTTTCCGGCTCGGACTGCATTTGAGCGGCGGCGCTGGTCGCGGCTTGGGCGCTGGGCGCGGTGGCCATGACCTTTGGCGCAGCGGCTGGCATGCTGCGAAGCGTTGGGCGCGCGGTTGCCTGAACGGTATAGGTGCCATGGCGCGCGATTTGAATGCGGCGGGGGGGCACGGGCTGTCCCGGAACGTTCGGGCTCGGCGTGCTCGGCTCCACCTGCATCGGCGAGACCGCCGGGGCCGGGCTGCGCGGCCGGTCGGTGCGCTGTTCGGAAACCAGAACCAGTGGGGCCGGACGGGCGCCGCTTTGCTCGGGCCGGCCCGCGCGCACAACGCGGTCCAGATCGCGGCGATAGCGTTCTTGCGCCTCGTCGGTTTCGTCATGGGCATCAGGATTGATCTGCCGGTCCGCCGCTTTGGAGGCGACGGCGGCCTTGAGATGCAGGATCGCCGACAGGCGGCGGCGCGCCTCGGGATTGCCAAGTTCCGAATCGGTTTGCGCGATCAGGCGGTCGATGGCGCTTTGATCGGCCATCATCGGTTCGCGCGGGGCCGGGGTCTGCGGCTTTGGCTGCGGCGTGCCCATTTCCAAGGCCGCCAGTTCGGCGGCCAGTTCGGCCTCAGCCTCAAGCGACAAGCTCAACGGTGAGGGGGCGGTGCGGGTTTCAAGGACCAAGGGTTTTGACGGGTCGAGCGGCGGTGCATCGGCGCGGCGAATCCGGATGACCCGGGCGCGGGCCCTTTGGACCAGAGGCATTTCACCGCTGGCGGGTGCGGCGGGCAGTTCAGCGCTTTGCGCCATGACCTGCAGCGCGGCTTCGGGCATCGGAGCCGGCTCTGGAACTGCCATTTGCACCGCAGGCTCGGTCAGTTCCGCAGCCATCGCGGCGCCCAATCGGCGCACTTTTCGGTCGCGGCGGCGGTTGGGGTCGACGGCGTCCTCAGCGGGGTTCTGCTCCGGAATTGGATCCGACATGGCGGGTTCGGCCAGATCGTCTGCGTCTTGGTCGGCGGCGAAATCGTTCAGATCGGGACCCGATGCAAAGAACTCTTCCAGCGGCCCAACGTCTTGAGCCGGCGCGCCCAGGTCGGCTGCTTCGGAATAAAGACCGTCGTCACCGGGCGTCTTGGCATCGTGCTCCTTGATCTGCGGCTGCAGGTTCAGGTCGGGCGCATCAAATTCGGTCAGGATATCGTCATCAAACGCTGCCGCATCGTCCCGCGCAGGCTCGGCGTCGGGTTTTGCCTGCGCGTCCATCAAGACGGTTTCGGGCACGATTTCGGCGGCCTGTCCGGCCTGTGCATCGCCGCGCAAAGCGCGCAGGCGGTACAGAGTTTGCGCGACGCTGGCCATGGTCGGCTCTGCGCCGAGGCCTGGAGCCTCCGGCAGACCGGCGTTCAATTCTTCATCATCAGCACTCAGATAGGCGGTGCGAGCCTCTGCCGGGGCGGGCTGTGTCCCCAACAGTTTGGCTTTGGCTGCAGCCTCAGCGGCCTTTGCTTCTGGAGAAAGAGCCAGCTCGGTTGAAAGCAAGACCGGCTGATCCGGAGCTCCGTCCAACAGATCGTAACCTGCGGGACCCGAAGGGATATGGATCGAGCGTACCTCGGCCAAAGAATCATCGGCGGCATCGTCTGCCGCAGCTTCGCGGGCCATCGGATCGGCCTCGGCGCGCAGGATCACGCCGTTGTCTTGAATCTTGGTCACGACGCGGCGCTGGATCTCGCGCTCGGCAATGGCATGCAGCATGTTGGCATCGGGCGTTGGCGGCTCGGCGCCAAAATAGCCGTCTCCTCCGGCCAGATCGCGGAAGTACTCCGCAATCGCCGTCATCGTGTTAAATTGCTCTTCAAAGCCTTCCAACGTGCAGGAGAAGCTTCCATAAGAAACCGTGAGAATTTTACTTGCGCCGATCATGAGATGGTGGTCCTTTACCGAACTTTCCTTGCAATGTGACGCCGCACTAAATCGAATCCATGTACAGAACGGGGTAATCTAAAGGATTGATTGTGTTCTGCGAACCGCGTCTTTGCCGCAATTGAGGAAACAGTATTGGCGCATTTGGTGTGATTGTCGAATCTGAAACTGGGGTAACGCTGGCGGGCGGCGCGCCGTTCAGCGCGGGCGCGCTGGCGAGGGCGCGGCGTTTTGCGCCGGTTCTGGTGGCTGCCGACAGCGGAGCGGACCGGCTCTTGCGGCTGGGCGCTGAGCCGCAGGCGGTGATCGGCGATCTGGATTCGATCTCGGCCGCGGCGCGCGCGCGGCTGGAACGGCGGCTCTTTCGTATCGACGAGCAGTTGACCACCGATTTTGACAAGGCCCTGCGCTCGATCCAAGCGCCTTTCGTTCTGGGATTGGGCTTTGCCGGGGCGCGGGCCGATCACGGGCTTGCGGTTCTGAACACGCTGGTGCGCTATCCGGACAGGCGCTGTTTCATCCTGTCGGGCAGCGATGTGATCTTTCTTGCGCCCGCCGATCTGACGCTGAACCTGCCGATCGGTACGCGGCTGTCGCTGTTCCCGATGGGGCCTGTCAGCGGGCAAAGCGAGGGGCTACGCTGGCCCATCGATGGTTTGAATTTCGCACCGGACGGGATGATCGGCACCTCGAACGAGGTTTGCGCCGGCCAGGTCCGCTTGCGCCTTGACGGGGGCGCGATGCTGGTGATCTTGCCGGCTAGATCGCTGGCGGCAGTTCTGTCAGGCTTTGGCCTGCAAGCCGCCGCTCCGCCCGGATGACATATAGACCTGATCCGATGATGATAGCGATCCCGGCCCAGGTCACTGCGTTCGGGAAATCGCCAAAGACCGTATAGCCCAAGGCGACGGCGGCGACGATCTCAAGATAGTGGATGGGCGCCAGCGTCGCGGCGGGGGCGTATTTCAGCGCTTGGGTCATGCACATATGGCTGGTGGCTGCCCAGAACCCGACCCCGAAAAGCCAGGCCCAGGCCCAGCCCTGCGGCATGACCGGATCCAGCGACGGCACTGCGCCGCCATCCGCCAGCATCATGACCGCCACACAGATCACGCTGCCCGCGATCGAGGTATGCAACTGCTGGGAGACCGAATC
>CAIYZT010000295.1 GCA_903930735.1 uncultured Paracoccaceae bacterium
GATGTTCATCGGCGCCGAGGGCACGCTTGGCGTGATCACGGCGGCGGTGATGAAGCTGGTGCCACGCCCGCGCGCCTATGCCACAGCGATGCTGGCGGTGCGCTCATTACCCGACGCCTTGGACCTTTTGAACCGGCTGCAGGCGGAAACCGGCGGCATGGTGGAGGCGTTTGAATATATGCCGGGCAGCTATATGCGCCGTCTGGCCAAGGTACGCCCCGATATCCGTCAGCCCTTTGAGCCGCTTCAACCGATCAATATCCTGGTAGAAATCGGGGCCGTGCGCCCGGATGATGCCACTCCGGGCGAGGATGGCTCCCTGCCCGTCAACGCTTTGCTGGAACGTGTTTTGGCCCAGATGTTTGATGAAGGTCTGGTGCTGGATGCCGAGATCGCGCGCTCCGATGCCCAGCGACTTGCCCTTTGGCACCGGCGCGAGTTGGCCTCTGAGGTCATGCAGGCGGTCCAGCCCTCGATCGATACCGACATCTGTCTGCCTTTGGATCAGATCGCGGGCTTTGAGGCCCGGATCCACGCGCGCCTTGCCCAGATGGATCCGGGGGCCGAGACGGTGAGCGTCGCGCATCTGGGCGATGGCAATCTGCATTTCTCGGTCTTTCCAACCCGGCATGACGCGGCCTTTCATGACCAGGTGGTCGAGGCGGTCGAGGATGAGGTTGCGGCCCTGAATGGCTCGTTCAGTGCCGAACACGGCGTCGGCTTGATGAAACTGAACTCGATGGCGCGGCGCAAATCGCCGGTGGCGCTGCAAGTCATGCGCGCGGTCAAGGCGGCGCTGGACCCGGAGGGGAGGATGAACCCCGGCAAGGTCATCCCGCCGGCGGATCTTTCGTGAACGCTATCACCTTGGTGTTCCGCACCCCGAGCTTTCGCATACTCTTTCTGACGCTGGCCTGTCTGGGGGCCTTCAATGCCTCGGTCTATCCCTATCAATCGCTGATCGCGATCAAGCATATCGGCCTGACGCCGTCGGATTTTGCGCTGATCCTGATGATCGCCTCCTTTGTCAATGTGGCGGCGGCGGTGCTGCTGGGGGTTCTGGCCGATCAAAAGGCCAACCGCCGGATGACCGCGCTCTTTTGCGCGGCGGCTGGAGCCATCGGCATGGGCCTGATGATCCTGGTACCGGGCCCGGTGGCGATGGTGCTGACGGCGGCGATCCTGTTGCCGCTTTCCCAGCCGCTCTACGGACAGATCTTTGCCGTGACCCGGCTGGCCAGTCAGGGACATGAGCCGCAGGCCGACGGCATCCAATCGGTGATCCGGGTGGCCTTGTCGGCGGCCTTTGTGGTGATGCTGCTCTTTTGGGCCTATGCCTTTCAGGCTGGGTTTTCCGAGATCCGCGTCTATCTGACGGGCGCTTTGGCCAGCCTTGGCGCGATCGCCTTGATCGTCATCGCCTGGCCGCACGATGGGGCGACCAAGTGGCAAGACCGCCCTTCAGGGCTGAACCTAGGCGAGGCGGTCCGGCAGATCGGGCGGCCCCATATCGCTCTGCGCTTTCTCTGCCTCGGGGCCATCAATGCGGCGGGCGGTATCTACATGGCGACGATCAGTCTGGTCTTTGATGCCTCCGCGCTGCGGGGTGCCTCGGATGTGGCGCTATATGTTGGCATGGTCGCGGCATGGGAGATCCCCTTCATGCTGCTTTTGCCGCGGATAATCGCCCGCTTTTCCCGCGCCAATCTGATCGGCTTTGGGTCGGCGATCTATGTGATCCACCTGATGGCCCTGCATGTACTGGCCGATACCCCCCTGCTCTGGATCATGCCCTTCTTCGCCGGTCTGGGCGGCACGGCGCTGCTTATTCTGCCCATCAGCTACTACCAATCGCTGATGGAGGGACGGCCTGGCGCCACCTCCAGCCTGATGTCGGTGCAAAAGCTGGTCTCGGACGCGCTTGTTGCGCTGTGTTTTGCGTTCGGGATGGCTTTTGGGGGGCTGACGGCGGTCGCGGTGATGGGCACGGGCGTGTCACTAGCCGGTGCGCTGCTGCTGGTGCTGGCGGATCGGGGGCGCTGGCTGATGCCACGCGCCTCAGCATGAGCGGTCTGGCGCTCTTGTGGCGCGACCCGGTTTTGCGACTCGCCGTTGGATTGATGATCCTGAACGGCACTTTATGGGCGAGCTTCGGCCCCTTCGTGGCCCTCTTGGCGGTTGAAACCTTTGCCTTGGGCGACAGCGGCTATGCCGCCGTTCTGGCCATATCCACGCTGGTTGGGGTCACGGCATCGGTCTGGATCGGGATCACGGCGGACCAAAGAGCCAGCCGCCGCAGCATGGCCATCGGCACCTGCGCTTTGGCCTTTGCCGGGCTGGCAATGATGGTGATCGCGCAGGGCCAGATCACCTTTTTGATCTTTCACATCCTTCTTTTTCCCGTCGCCTCGACCATCTTTGGCCAGATCTTCACCCTCGCGCGCCTCGCGGCCAGCGCCTACCCCGAACAAGACCGCAATACGATAACTGCCGGGGTCCGGGCAGCCATCTCCCTGCCCTTTGTTCTGGTCCTGCCGCTTTGGTCTATCGCGCTGAGCCGGGGGGTTCCCCTGACCGGCGTCTATCCGATGGCGCTGGTGTTTTCGGGGGCCATGTTGGCGGTGGTCTGGCGCTATTGGCCGCAAGATGCGCGCGCCGGCTGGTCCGATGCGCCCTCCGGCCTGTCGGTCTGGTCCGCGCTGACGGAGCTGGCCAATCCCGGACTTGCCCTGCGCCTCGGCGCGCTCGGCGCCGTCGCCGCCATGCCCGCGCTTTATGTGATGACCCTCGCCCTGATCCTGACCAAAGACGGCGGGCGCGCGGAATCTGACCCCGGCCTGTTCTTTGGCCTCGTCGCCGGGGCCGAAGTGCCCGCCATGCTGCTGATGGCCTATGTCGGGCGCCACGTCGCGCGCCTGCCGCTGATCCTTTTCGGAGCGGGCTTAAGCACGGTGTTTCTGCTCGCGCTGCCGTTGGTAGCCGGCAGCGCCTTGGTCTGGATCCTGATCCTGCCGCTTGCGCTGGCGCATGGAGTCCTGCTGCCGGTGCCGATCACATACCTTCAGGATATGCTGGCCAAACGTCCCGGCACCGGCACCTCACTTTTGGCGCTGCAGGGGCTGATCGGCAATATCCTTGCCGCGGCAGCCTTTGCGCTGGGGACGGCGATTTCGGGCTATCCTCTGGTCATGGTTTTCGGCGCGGTCATTGGCCTTGGCGGGGCTGTGACGCTTTTCTGGCTGGACCGCATCCGGAACTAGGGAATGCGCGCAGATTTAGGTCACAAGACTTGACATAGTTTGCCCCCCCAATCACATTCGCGCCAAACAAGGAGGGTTCTCATGGATTGGCAACAGGTTCTGGCCACGCGCAACAGCCGGATGAAAGCCTCGGAAATCCGCGAGCTTCTCAAGCTTTTGGATCAACCCGATATCCTGTCCTTTGCGGGCGGCATCCCCGACCCAGCCCTGTTTCCGGTCGATGCCTTTCGCGGCGCCTTTGCCGAGGCTTTGAGCGACGGCGCGGCCAGTAGCGCGCTGCAATACTCTGTCTCCGAAGGCTACAAGCCCCTGCGCGAGTGGATCGCTTGCGAGATGGAAAAGATCGGCGTGCCCTGCGATGCCAACAACATCCTGATCACCTCAGGCTCGCAGCAGGCGCTGGACTATCTGGGCAAGCTGATGATTTCACCGCAAGATACCGTGCTTTTGGGCTGGCCGACCTACCTCGGCGCGCTCGGCGCTTTCAACGCCTATGAGCCGACCTATGACCGCCTCGACCCCGGCACCAACCGCGCCCCCGCCAATTTCGCTGGCCGCGCTGCCGCTGCCGGAGGCCGGGTGAAATTTGCCTATCTCTCGGTCGATTTCGCCAATCCCACCGGCGAGACCCTGAACCGCGTCGCGCGTGAGGCGGTGATCGATCTGGCCGACCAGATGGATATCGCCGTGGTCGAAGACGCCGCCTATCAGGCTCTGCGCTATGACGGGGCCACAGTGCCGCCGATTCTGGCGCTGGAGATCGCTCGCAAGGGCAGCATCGAGGACTGCCGCACCCTTTATTGCGGCTCCTTTTCGAAATCGCTGGCTCCGGGGCTAAGGGTGGGCTGGATTTGCGGCGCGGCGCAGGTGATCAGCCGTCTGGTGCTGATGAAACAAGCCGCCGATCTGCATTCCTCGACGCTGAACCAGATCGTGGTGCACCGGGTCGCCGCCTCCGGCTTTGATGCCCACGTCGCCACCCTGCGCAAAACCTACATGGCCCGGCGCGATCACCTTTTGGCGGCGCTGGCGCGCGAGATGCCGCCGGGCGTCAGTTGGACCCGGCCCGAGGGCGGCATGTTCGTCTGGCTGACCCTGCCCGCGCGCCTGGACGGAGCCGATCTACTGGCAAAGTCGCTCAAATCAGCCCGCGTCGCCTTTGTGCCCGGACGGGCCTTTTTCGCCGATGGTTCCAACGCCAATACCCTGCGCCTGTCATTCTCCTGCGCAAGTGCCGAGGTGATCGACGAAGGCATGGCGCGCCTTGGCCGTCTGATCGCGGCGGAATTGGCGGCATGAAGCCGCACGGATTACCCATGTGATCGCGCTCTGGACCCTTGCCGTCCTGCTGGGCGCGCTGGCCCAGACCGGGCGCAACGCCGCGCAAAGCGGGCTGACCGAGGTGCTCGGCACCATTGGCGCCACCCAAGTCCGCTTTGTCTTCGGCCTGCCCTTTGCCCTTCTCTTTCTCGCGCTTGTTGTCCTGTGGCCCGGTCAGGCCCTGCCTTCGCTTACCGCAGCGGTCCTCGGCTGGACGCTTCTGGGCGCGCTGGCCCAGATCGCCGCCACAGCGCTGATCCTGCAGGTCATGAAAACCGCCGCTTTCGGCGTCGCCACCTCCTGGCTGAAGGTGGAGCCGGTCATGGTCGCGCTGATCGGCGCGGTGCTGCTGGGGGACGCGGTTTCCCTGCCGATGATGGCGGCGATTGGCGTCTCGGTTCTTGGGGTCGTGATCCTGACCGTTAAGCCGGGACAAGGCCGCGCGATCTTTGCGGATGGGGGGTCTGCCCTGTTGGGACTGCTTGCGGGCCTTGGGTTTGGCATTGCGGCGATCGGGTTTCGCGGGGCCATCGTTTCGCTGGAGGGGGGCAGTTTTGTCCTCAGGGCCACAACCATTCTGGTGCTAGCCCTCAGCCTGCAAACCACAATCTTGATGATTTTCATGGCCCTGCGCGACCGGGCGGCACTACTGGGGTCACTGCGGGTCTGGCGATCCTCGCTCGGCGTGGGGTTTCTGGGGGCCGTCGCCTCGCAATGCTGGTTCATCGGTTTTGCCCTGACCACGGCGGCCAATGTGCGCACTTTGGCCCTGATCGAGGTGATCATGGCACAGTTCGTCGCCCGCTATTGGTTTGGCCAACGCGCCACGCCTCGGCAGCTATTGGGAATGGCGGTGATCCTTTTGGGCGTCGGATTCCTGCTGCGGGTTCAGGCCTAGGCCTGCCAGACCTCGCCCAGCATCGTCTCCAAAGCGGCCAGGGTTTCCACCTTGTCCTCACATTTGCCAAGGCCCACCTGCACCGAGGTCGCAAAGCCGAACTTGGCCGACATGGCCGGGCGCAGCGCGATTTCCAGCCCCTTGGCGGTCAGCCGGACCGAGGATAGCGCATCCTCCGCGCCAAAGGCCTCGTCCCCCAGTTCAAACCAGATCGGCCCGCCGCCAAGGCTCTGGCGAAACAGGACATAGGTTTCGTCCTCATGCTCGCCCTGCGCAAATCCGATGAACAAGAACCCCTCTTCGGGATCCTCCACGACCGAGGCATAGGCCGCCTTGAACGCAATATCCGCCATGCCACTCTCCTTTGAACGCGATTACCCGCGTCAATACATCCAGACCGCAACGCCCACCAGCGAGACCGCCATAATCCGCCGAACCAGCGTCACCCGGGCGGGACTTGCCAACAGGCCCTGCGCCGTGCCCGCCGCCGAAACGATTGCGCCATGCACGAGGCTGGCCACCGCCAGATAGATCGCCGAAAACCCCGCGACCTGGCTCAGACTGGGCGCAGCCGGCAGGAAACTCGGCAGAATGGTGACGTAAAACACCGCCGCCTTGGGGTTCAGTACATTTGTGACCACCCCTTGCCAGAAGTAATGCCAGCCGTTTTGGCCGATCTTGTCGCCAGCTTCCGAAGAGGCCGCGCGCCAGGCTTCCTGTGCCAGCAACAAAAGATAAAGCCCCCGCCCAGCGCAAGGCCTGATAGACCTGAGGCTGGGTCTGCACCAGCGCCGCAAGACCTAATGCCACTGCCGCCCCCATCAGCCCGAGCCCCAGCGCAACCCCGGCCACCGCCGCAAAACCGCGCGCGCGCCCCTCGGTCGCGGCCAAGAGCGCCAACCAGGCCATATTGGGGCCTGGCGTCAATTCGACCAGGACAGCGGCGAAGGCAAAAGAGATCGCCGGTTCCATCGGCTAGAGCCACACCAAAAGGCCGATCAGAAATCCAATCTCACTGACAATCTGAACCGACCCAAGGCAATCGCCGGTACAGCCGCCCAAGGCCGGCTCGTAGATCCGGCGCAGGGCGATATGCGCGGCCGTCAGCCCCAGCGCCGCCGTGACCATCGGCACAAACCCCAGAAACGGCCAGCATAAAAGCAGGCTGACCGCCCCGGTGA
>CAIYZT010000296.1 GCA_903930735.1 uncultured Paracoccaceae bacterium
AGAAAGCGCGGCAGCGAGGCGGTGACGACCACCGGATCGCGGACCAGAACATCCTGCGAGGCTTGGCCCACGCCCTTGCTGCTATAGGCCACAGCCATCAGTTTCACGGTGCCGTTAAAGGCCGGCAGGGAAAAGGTGGTGCGGGCATAGCCATCGGCGCCGACCGCGATGGGACCGGTGAAATAGGCCACCAACTCTTCGGTCGGCGGCGGCGATTGCAGGCGCGCCTGTTTGGCCGCGTCCCCGCCCGAGCGGACAATCCCCGCATCGCCCGACAGCCCGTCAATCAGACGGCCATAGATATCGCGGATCCCCAAGCCCAGCTTGCGCTGGCCAAAGTAGTGGTCCTGCGGATCGGGCGCATCAAAGGCCGTCAGGTTCAGGATGCCGACATCGACGGCGGCAATGGTGACATAGGCGGTATCGCCGGGCTCTATGCCGTCAACCTTGACCGCCACATCCAGCGCACCGCGCGGATCAGACGTGGCCGGAGCCTCGATGCGCGCACTCAGCGCCCGGTCGCCGGGGGCGATTTTCGCATAGGACAGGCCCAGCGCCCGCGCAGGATTGCGCCCTGCGGCCACATCCATCGGCCGCAGAACGATGGCGGTGACGTAGACGCCCGCGCCCCATTCGTCTGTGACCGGCAGCTCGATCATATTCTCGCCAAGGGTGACCTCGACCGCTTTCATGCTGACCAACCGGTTCGACAGGACAGTGATCAAAGCGGTTCCCGCCGCGCGCGGCACCAGCCGCAGCTTGGCAGTCTCGCCCGGCGCATAGTCGGGCTTGTCCAACGACAATTCCACCGTGTCGGGCGTGCTTTCGACGCCTGCAGGCGCGTACCATCCGGCATAAAAGGTGACCGAGGAGGCGCCCAGTGCGCCGTCGCCGCGTTTCACCACCAACTCATATTCGCCCCATTCGACAGGGCCCGCGATTTCCACCGCTCCGCCGCCCAGCATTTCGCTGCCCGAAGCGACGGGCGTGCGGGTGACCAGTGGCTGCCAGTTCCAATAGCCGTCCTGGCTATACCATTGATAATCAGTCTCAATCCGCGTCAGGGTCCAATCGACCGGCATCGCGATCGGTTGCAGATCGGTTCCGAGGCCCACAAGGTTGAAACGCGCCTCGGTGCCTTCGCCCGCTACGCCATCAAACAGCGGCTTGATGCCGATCATCGGCGCGGAGGGGGCAAGGCTTTTGGTGATCTGACGTTCGACCGGACGGCCAGAGCCTTCGGAAACGCGGACCGAGGCGCGCATTTCCAAGGGCAGGCCGGGATCTTCGATCTGCGGCAGGCCGATATCGACGATGGCCTGCCCCGCCGCATCGGTGCGGGCCGAGCCAAAGCTTTCAACGCTTGCCGAAAACTGGGAATCGTGGCGACCAAAGCTGTAGCCTTCCCAGCCCTTGACGCCTGCCGAACGCGACAGACGCACTTCGCCTTCAATCGCCAGATCCGCGCCGGGCGCACCAAACAGATAGCGGGCATCGACGGTCAGGCGGGGGATATCGGTCAGGGTGATCTGATCGCTAGCGAGCGAAAGCGTGAAATCAATCCGCTCGGGCAGGAAATCTTCGACGAGAACGGTTTGGCTGGCGAGGGTATCGCCCGCAGCATCCGCCACTATTTCCAAGACCCAAGGCCCGCGCGGGGCAGATGCGCCGACCTGCAGCGCAAAGACATGGCCGCCCGCGCCCTGATCCTCGACCAGCTGGCGCGCATATTCGACACCGTCGGGGCGGTACAAAACCGCCGTCAGTGGCAGTCCGGTGATCGCCCGCGCGCCCGCATCGCGGGAAAGGGCGGTGGCATAGATCGTCTCGCCGGCACGATAAGCGCCCCGGTCGGTGGTCAGGAAAACATCGACGGGCGGCGCCGGCTCGCGCCCCTCAACGCCGCGGTCGGACAGATCAAACTCGGGATCGGTCAGCGATAAAAAGCCCAGATCCGCCTCGCCGTCCCGCGCCACGATCATCGCGGGCGCCAAAGCCCCGCTGCCGCGCGTCAGGCCCGCCTCGAACATCGCATAACCCTGCGCATCCGTGGCAACCGAGGCCAGCAGTTCATTGGCCTCACTCAGCAATTCCACCACAACGCCCGGTTTGGCCGCCGCGCTGCCCAACGAGCGGACAAAGACATGCAAACCGTCGGTGCCCGACAGCGTCGTCAGACCCAGATCGGAGACCGCAAACCACTGCCAGGCGGCGGGCGAGACATAGCTATCTGCCCCCGGAACCTGAGCGCGCAGGACGTAAATCCCAGCAGGCCGGCCGGCCAAAGCCTCGTCCAGCGGCAGGCGCGTGGTGATATCGCGGTTCACGTCGCGCTTGACCTCGGCCGTGCCTGTCCAAAGCTCCGCCCCTATCTGCGAGGTGAAATCATATTCCTGATAATCCGCAATCGGCCAGCCGAAATAGCCGTTTTGCAGCGCCCGCAAGAGGTTGCGGTCGGTGACCTTGAAGAGGGACAGATCCAGCTTGTCGGCATTCACCGTCTCGATCGGCAACATCGCCCCGCCCAGCGCGGGCAGCACATAGCCGCGCCCCGAGAACCGCACGCCGGGGGCGCGGTCGCGGACATAGGACGAGACATTGATGGATTTGGCGAGGCTCTGGCCATCCGCCGAAGGCAGCCCCTCGCGGAAGGTCAGGGCATAGCGCTGCCCATGCTGGACCCCGTCCACGCAAAGCTGGCGATACCCGTCCGAGGAAACCGTCAACCCCGGCTCGGGCAGTTGCACAAAGGTCGAATAATCGACGCCCGAGGTCACCAGATTTTCGGTAAAGGTCACGCAGATGCGCGGGCGGGCGGAATTGGCCTCGACCTCGTCCGATTCAATCCGAAAGCCGTATTTCCCGATCGCATCCTCTAGCGCCAGCGCGGTGTCGTCGCGCGGCTGCACCTGCTGCGCCAGCCGCAGCGCCTGTACCTTGTCACGACCCCGGCCCAGCACCTCGGCGGCATCGCCCATGGTGATCAAGATGTTATGCTGCAAACCGGCGTCATCGGCCCGCAGATAGGCATTGATCGCGCCTTGGAATGCCAGGTTCTGGAAGTAACCGGCGTTGTTGCTGTCATAATTGGCGGCAACCAGCACCAGCCGCGAGAATTCGGCCCAATCATAGGCGCTGTCCGACAGATTGATCGCCGCCCCGGCAAAGCGGAAAGCCGAGTCGAAATCGCCGTTGCCCTCGGCATACAGCGCCGAGGCCATATGCTCCTCGGCCGTCCTGCCATTGGTGACATAGGAATTCCCCATTTCACGCGCCTGAGCGAGCACGCCGTCAAATTCCCATGGCGCCAGAAACCCCAGATCCGCGCGGCGCAACTGGGCCAGATCCTCGGCCCCCGGATTTGATTGCAGCACAAAGCCCGACCAAGCCGGGGCAAAACTTTCCGGTGCGCCGGGATTGGTTTTAGTAAAGCAGGCATTGGCCTTGGCGTTAAAGGTAAAGGCGGTGCAGGTGTTGTTCGACAGGCAGGCCCGCTCGCAGGCGTCCAGCGTCGTGTCAAAGATCGACGCCAGATCGCCGCCGGGCAGATCGACATCCTGCGCCAGAACCAGCCGGCGTTCGAGGATCAGGGGGCCGTCCTGTGCTTGGGCCAGCGGGACAATCCCGAGAATGGCAAACCCGATAATCGCGCAAAAAGCAGATCCAAAACAACGCATAAAATGCCCCCACAAAACTTTGTCGCACGCTCGCACGCGCGGCCCTTTCCCGCAAGCCAAGATCACCGGAAGACCCCGGCGTCGTTAACAAGAGATTCACTCCGATATCGCAAATTGAACCCGAATCTGCTGGGGGCATTCCCCCCGGCAAAGGGTGATCGCATTATGGATCTGGCAGAACGGTTGGCAAAGGAACGGCGTGGGCGCTTGGCCGCCGAACGTTTGCTTGACCACAAGAGCAGCGAGTTGTTCATCGTCAATGAAAAGCTGTCGCTGCATGCGCGTTCACTGTCCGATCAGATCGTAGAACAGCGCCAGGTCACCAAAGAAGCTATTTCCGAGGCGCAGAGCCTGAAGGGGCTGAACCAGCAATTCGTCGGCGATCTGGAGCGGGCGACCACCTCGGCGCAGATGGCCGAGCGGCGGATGTGGGATTCGATCAACACCATCAATGACGGATTCGCTGTGTTTGACTCCGCTCTGCAACTGGTCGCGGCCAATCAGGTCTACGAGAACACGTTTCGCGCCGCCGGGCTGGAGCTTGGCATCACCTACGAAGGGTTTTTGAGCGGCATCGCGGACAAGGGTGTGTTTCAGATCACGGCAAATGCCGAGGTTTGGACCGGCCAGATGATGGACCGGCTGCAAGAAGACACGATCGAGCCGGTCGATGTTCAACTGCATACCGGCCAATGGCTGCGCCTGCAGGACCATCGCACGCCGGGCGGCGATCTGGTCTGCCTAGCGCTTGATATCACGGAACAAAAACGCATTTGGGCAGCAGTCGAGGCGATCCCTGACGGCTTTGTCCTATTCGATCGGGAGGAACGGCTTTTGGTTTGCAATCAACGCTACCGCGACATTTACAACGATTCCGCCCCCGCCATGGTGCCGGGCACGAAATTTGAGGATATCCTGCGGTTCGGCCTGTCCAAGGGCCAGCATGTCGACGCTTTGGGCCGCGAAGATGAATGGCTGACCGAACGCCTCGCGCAGCACCGGGCGGGCACGGGCCTGTGGGAACAGCAATTGTCGAATGGGCGCTGGATCAGGGCGCATGACCATCCGACCCCGGATGGCGGGCGGGTCGGCTTGCGGGTCGATTTCACCCATGAGCGCGAACGCGAGGCCGCGCTTTTGACCGCGCGTGAGGCGGCAGAGGCGGCCGTTCGCGCCAAGTCCGCTTTCCTCGCCAATATGAGCCACGAGATCCGCACCCCGATGAATGGCGTTGTCGGGATGGCCGAACTGCTCTGCGACACCGCCCTGACCCAAGAGCAGCGCCTGTTCGCCGAAACCATCCGCTCCTCGGGCGAGGCTTTGCTCGTCATCATCAACGACATCCTCGATTACTCGAAAATAGAGGCCGAGCGTCTGACGATCTACCCAGAACCTTTTGATATAGAGCGAACAATCCACGAAGTCGCGATGCTGCTGCAGCCGCGCGCCCGTGAAAAGGGTCTCGATCTGATCATCGATTTCGACATGTTCCTGCCCACCCGCTATGTCGGCGATCCGGGGCGGCTGCGTCAGGTTCTGACCAATCTGATCGGCAATGCGGTGAAATTCACCGCCAATGGCCATGTGCTGATCCGCGTCGTCGGGATCGAAACCGAACCGGGCCAACGCCAGCTGCATGTCACCGTGGAAGACACCGGCATCGGC
>CAIYZT010000297.1 GCA_903930735.1 uncultured Paracoccaceae bacterium
GTCCGCATAGCCGACGTTAATGCCCCCCCCAGCCCCTCCCCACGAGGGGGAGGGGAGGTGCCCTTTCGGGGTGGAGGTGCGCTTTGGGGAAGGGGTGCCGCGGGGTGGGTGCTTCTCCCCCTTCCTTTATTGACTCTTCGCCCCATCCGGCGTATCGCCCGAGCCAATTCCCCGGAGGCCCATCGCTTCCGGTCCCTTGGCCATAGCCTGGGATCGCCACCTGTCAGCGCGTTGCGCCCACAGGTGTCTTTGCCCATTGGTCTTGGGGTTCTACCCGCCGGTTCCCATATGGGGGCCCTACGCAACGACAGGAGCGCGCGATGTTCGAGAGCCTTTCAGAACGCCTTGGCGGGGTCTTTGACCGGCTGACGCGCGCCGGAGCCCTGTCCGAAGCCGATGTGGACGCCGCCCTGCGCGAGGTGCGCACCGCCCTTCTGGAAGCCGACGTTTCCCTGCCCGTCGCCCGTGATTTCATCAAATCGGTCAAGAGCCGCGCCATCGGACAGGCGGTCACCAAATCCGTCACCCCCGGCCAGCAGGTCGTCAAGATCGTCCATGACGAGTTGATCAAGGTGCTGGCAGGCGAGGGCGAGCCTGAAGCGCTGAAGATCGACAACCCGCCTTCGGCGATTTTGATGGTCGGTCTGCAAGGCTCGGGCAAGACCACGACCACGGCCAAACTCGCCAAGCGGCTGAAGGAAAAGAACGGCAAGCGGGTGCTGCTTGCCTCGCTTGATACCAACCGTCCGGCGGCGATGGAGCAACTGGCTATTCTGGCCGCGCAGATCGGGGTTGACAGCTTGCCGATCGTCAAGGGCGAGAGCGCGGTGCAGATCGCAAAGCGCGCGAAGACCCAAGCCACCATGGGCGGCTATGACGTGGTGTTCTTTGACACCGCGGGCCGCCTGCATATCGACGAAGTGTTGATGGCCGAGATAAAGGCCGTCCGCGATATCGCCGAGCCGCGCGAGACGCTGCTGGTGGTCGATGGCCTGACCGGGCAAGACGCGGTCAACGTGGCCACCGAATTTGACGGCAAGGTCGGCATCACCGGCGTCGTTCTGACCCGGATGGACGGCGATGGTCGCGGCGGTGCTGCCCTGTCGATGCGGGCGGTCACCGGCAAGCCGATCCGCTTTGTCGGTCTGGGCGAAAAGATGGACGCGCTTGAAACCTTCGAGGCGGAACGCGTCGCGGGCCGCATCCTCGGCATGGGCGATATCGTCGCACTGGTGGAAAAGGCGCGCGAGACCTTTGAGGTCGAGCAGGCCGAACGCATGGCCCGCCGCTTTGCCAAGGGCATGTTCAACATGAACGACATGCGCATGCAGATGGAGCAGATGCAGAAGATGGGCGGCATGCAGGGCCTGATGGGCATGATGCCGGGCATGGGCGGCATGGCCAAACAGGTCGAGGCGGCGGGTTTCAACGACAAGATGATAGCGCATCAGATCGCCCTGATCAATTCGATGACCAAAAAAGAGCGCGCGAACCCGGATTTGCTGGCGGCCAGCCGCAAAAAGCGCATCGCAGCGGGTGCGGGCATGGATGTGGCCGCGCTGAACCGTTTGCTGAAGCAGCACAAGCAGATGGCCGATGTGATGAAGAAGATGGGCAAGGGCGGCATGATGAAACAGGCCATCAAGCAGATGATGGGAAAAGGCGGCATGCCCGACCCGTCAAAGATGAGCCCGGCCGAGATGGCCGAGATGGCCAAGGGCATGAGCCAAGGTCTGGGGCAGGGCGGCGGCTTTCCCGGAATGCCCAAGGGGCTGACCCTGCCTGCGGGCCTGTCGGGGATGATGAAAAAGAAATGATCCAAGGCCTGCGCCCGCAATTGATCGGCCTGCCCGTTCTGGAAACAGAACGGCTGATCTTGCGCGCGCCGATCGTCTCAGACTGGCACGCTTTCCGCGACTACCGCGCCTCGGCGCGCACCGCCTTTACCGGCGGCGCGAAAGAGGAACACGAGGCAGCCGAACAATTCGCTTCGTTCTTTGGGCACTGGGTCCTGCGCGGCTTTGGCCGCCTGATCGCCGAAGATCGGGCCACGGGCGCGCCCCTTGGCCATTTCGGCCCGATGCAATGGCAGGACGGCGCGCAGGTCGAGATGACCTGGTCGCTGTGGACCGCCGCCGCCGAGGGCCGCGGCATTGCCACCGAGGCGGCACGCGCCCTGCATGAATGGGCCTTTGGCCCGCTTGGCCTGACCTCGGCGCGCGCCGAGATTCATGCCGACAACGCTGCCTCGCACGCCATCGCGCGGCGTCTGGGTGGGCAGATCAGCCCGGACATTCAACCCCGATGGGTGGCACAAGGCGCGGTCTATCTGTTCACGGGGACCGCCCCATGACGCAGAATCTGATCACCGAACGTCTGCACCTCGTGCCGCCCTCCGCCGCCCATATCCCCGCCTATCAGGCCTTCATCGCCTCTAACCGCGCCGCCGTGCGCGGCTGGTCTGCCCTGCCGCACGAGGCTTGGCGCAACTTCGCCGCCATCCTTGGCCACCAGATCCTGCGCGGCTTTGGCCCCTACATCGCCGAGACCCGCGACACCGGCCGCCCCGTCGGCATCTTCGGCCCCTGGTGGCCCGAAGGTCAGGCGGAACGTGAGATCAAATGGACGGTCTTCGCCGCGCAGGACGAGGGCAAGGGCTATGCGAGCGAAGCAACGCGCGCCGGCCTCGCCCATGCCTTCACCGACTTGGGCTGGACCACCGCCGTCAGCTATATCGCCGAAGACAACGCCCGCTCTGCCGCCCTCGCTCTGCGTCTGGGCGCGGTGCAAGACGGCACCTGGTCGACACCGCGCGGCAGCACTGTCCGTGTCTTCCGCCACCCCGCACCGGGGGCCGCCGCATGATCGCCCCGACCCTGACCACCGCCCGCCTGACCCTGCGGATGCCCCAAATGGCCGACTTCCCGCATCGCCGCGATTTCTACGCCTCTGACCGCTCGATCTGGGAAGACGGCCCCTGCGATGCCTTGCTCGCCTGGCGCTATTTTGCCTCCGAAGTCGGGCAATGGCCGCTGATGGGGTTCGGCCCGTTCTCGGTCGACGAAACCGCTACGGGCGCCTACCTGGGCGAGGTTGGGATCTATCAGCCGGTGGGCTATCCCGAGCCCGAACTGGGCTGGTTCGTCGTGCCCGCCGCCGAGGGTCGCGGCATCGCAGCCGAGGCCAGCCGCGCTGTGATGATCTGGGCGCGAAAAACCTTCGGCTGGGATCACATCGACAATTACGTCGACCCCGGCAACACCCGCTCCATCGCGCTGGCCTTGCGGCTCGGCGGCAAGACCATCAACGCACCGGGCGCCGATCCGACCGATATGGTGATCCGCCATGACTTGCGGGCTCTGGCATGATCCCCACCCTGCATACCCCCCGCCTGACCCTGCGCGCGCCGCAGATGGCCGATTTTCCGGCCTATGCGGCCTTTGTCACCTCGGATCGCACCCGCTTTATGGGCGGCCCGCATGACGAGGCCACCGCCTGGGCCTGGTTCTGCAATGACACCGCGCAATGGCCGCTTTTGCGGATGGGTGGTTTGACCATCGTGCATAATGGCGTTCAAATCGGGCAGGTCGCGGTTTGCCACGGTCCGATATTCCCCGAACCCGAACTGGGATGGTTCCTGTTCGGCGGTCAGGAGGGCAAAGGCTTTGCCTTTGAAGCCGCCG
Source organism: uncultured Paracoccaceae bacterium (assembly GCA_903930735.1). GTDB lineage: Bacteria > Pseudomonadota > Alphaproteobacteria > Rhodobacterales > Rhodobacteraceae > CAIYZT01. The sequence goes on from CAIYZT010000297.1 coordinate 3,684, forward strand.
GAGCCATGCGCGATTGGGCGCTGGGTACGCGGGGGCTGGCGACCATCACCTCTTACATTGATGCGCGCAATACGGCCTCGGTGGCGCTTGCCATCCGGCTTGGCGGCGTGCTGGACCCGCATGCGTCCACGCCGGATGGCATGGCAACCGCGGTTTACCGTTTCACCAAGAGGGCGGCATGACCCCGACCCTGCACACCGCCCGCCTGACGCTGCGCAAACCTTTGCCGAGCGATCTGCCCGCCGCCGCCGTCTTTTGGGCGTCCGAGCGTTCGCATCTGATGGGTGGGCCCTGGACGCCTGAGGAAACCGCGAAAGAGACCGCCGATCTGCACGCCCAATGGGCCAATCACGGCTTCAGCCTCTTTACCGCGGTTCTGAAATCAACCGGCCAGCCGATCGGCGGCATCGGGCCTTTCTTTCCCGATACCCATCCGGAACCCGAGCTGGGCTGGAGCCTTTGGAGCGCCGATTTTGAGGGTAAGGGCCTGGCCCTTGAGGCCGCACTTGCCGCACGCGACTGGTTCTTTGCGACCACGCGCTACAAAACCGCCGTCAGCTATACCGATCCGGACAACCACCGCTCGCATCGCCTCTGCGAACGCATGGGCGCGGTCGTGGACCCGGCTGCGCTGCATCCCTACGGCGACCAGCCCACGCTGACCTACCGGCATTTCGCAGGGGGGCGGCCATGACCCCGCATGAGTTGCCCATCCCCGGCCCCGCCGCCGATTTCGCGGCCCATCTTTCGGCGCAGCTACCGGTTCTGGAAAGCGCCCGCACCCGGCTGCGCGCGCCCACCCTGACTGATTTCGACGCCTGGGCCGAGGTTCTGTGCGGCCCCAATACCGCAGATCTCGGCGGCCCCTTCACCCGCGACGAGGCTTTCGCCGAATTCTGCATCTCGGTTTCGATGTGGCTATTGCGCGGTCATGGTCTGTGGACGGTCGAAGACCGGGCCAGCGACGATGTCCTTGGCTTCGTGCTTTTGGGTTTTGAGCCGGGCGACCGCGAGCCCGAGCTTGGTTATCTGTTCCGCCCGATGGCGCAGGGCCGGGGCCTTGCCGCCGAGGCCGCTATTGTTGCCCGCGACCATGCCTTGACCCATCTTCAGCTGCCGGGTCTGGTCAGCTATATCGCCCCCGGCAATGCCCGCTCTGCCGCTTTGGCCCGTCGTCTGGGGGCCTATCCCGACGGCGAAATCGAAGGCTCGCAAGTTTGGCGCCACGCCCCCAAGGAGACCTTGTCATGACCGATGCCAGCACCCGCGCCGCAGCTCTGCTGCAAAATCACCGCGAATCCATCGACCGGCTGGACGCGATCCTTGTCTTTACGCTCGCCGAGCGGTTCAAGCAGACCCAATCGGTCGGCAGGCTGAAGGCCGAACATGGGCTTCCCGCCTCTGATCCGGTCCGCGAAGCGCGCCAGATCGACCGGCTGGAAGCGCTTGCCAAAGACGCGAATCTGGACCCCGAGTTCGCCAAGAAATTCCTGAGCTTCATCATCGGTGAAGTGATCAGGCATCACGAGAAACTGCAGAAATAACCGGGACATCCCGGTTTTACGCCATCACAAAGGAGATTCCCAAATGGCTACTAAAATCCGTCTTGCGCGCGGTGGTTCGAAAAAGCGCCCACACTACGCAATCGTGCTGTCCGACAGCCGTATGCGCCGCGATGGCCGTTTCCTGGAAAAGCTGGGGGTTTATGACCCGATGCTGGCCAAGGACGACGAAAAGCGCGTTGTCATGAACATTGACCGGATCAAGGAACTGCTCGCCACCGGCGCTCAGCCCACCGACCGTGTTGCCCGCTTCCTGGAATCGGCCGGCGTTTTGGCCAAAAAGGTCCGCAGCAACCCGAAATCGGCGATCCCTGGCAAAGCCATGACAGAGCGTGCCAAGAAGAAGGCCGACAAGGCCGCCGAGCCGGTCGCCGAGTAATCGGCCGCTTGGCATGATCCCGGGCCTCGGCCTGATACGCCGGTCCATGACGATCGTCCTTTGCGGGGCGGCGTTTTGGGCCGGGGTGAAATTCGCCCCGACCGGGCAGGCGCAGGCCTGTCTGTCTGCCGGCGGAACCTATGATGCCCGCGGGTTTTGCAGCAATGAGGCGCCATTGAAATGACGACAGACCGTATCTGTGTGGGGGCCATCGCCGGTGCCTTTGGGGTTCAGGGCGAAGTGCGGCTGAAATCCTTTTGCGCCGAACCCTCGGCGATTGCCGATTACGGCCCGCTGTACAGCGAGGACGGCAAGACCACGTACAAGATTACCCTGACCCGCCCCGTTGCGGGCGGCCTTGGCGCGCGGATGAGCGGCGTCAAAACCAAGGAAGAGGCGGACGCGCTGCGAGGCGTGCAACTGTTCGCGGACCGGGCGCGGCTGCCCAGCCTGCCCGATGATGAATTTTACCACGCCGATCTGATCGGCCTTGAGGTGCGCGATACCGGCGGTACGGTCCTTGGCCGGGTCTTGTCGGTCAATAACCACGGCGCGGGCGATATCCTTGAGTTTTCCGGCCCCGGCACCAGGGGCGCGCGCATGATCCCATTTACCCTTGAGATTGTGCCTACCGTCGATCTGGCATCCGGTCGTCTGATCGTCGATCTGCCCGAAGGGTTGCTGGACGACCCAACCCCGTAACCGCACCGGACAAGGACGTATTCTGTGGCGCATTTTGTGCAATATACTCCGATTCCTGCGGCAGCCGAATTTGGTGGCTTGACGGCTGGGCTTGGAACGATTCGGCTTTGGCCATGATTTGCCCTAGATTTCTTTCCTCAGCAGACCGTATCGAGCTTGAGGCTTGCGTGCGTCGCCAGCGCGAGGGCCACGGTATTTGGGCCGTCTTGCATCAATACGTTACCCACAATCGCTCCTACCCAAGTCAGAAGCAGTTCGCAGACGCCATCCTTGCATTCATGCGTGAAACCATCCCGCAGGAATGGACAAAATTCCGCGACAAGGTCTCAGACAACTTCCGCGTCATAACCCACAAAAACTTTTGGGTTTTGAAGTAGCAGCGGTATAATTTACAAAACATTGCCTATATGAGGCAGAGCATTTTAACGGAGGGTCCGATGGCCAATTTCGACGCACAGATCAAGGAAAGCCAAGAGCAAGTCGCGCAGGCGCAGGCCAAAATCTCGACTATCACCAGCCGGATCGAGGCGGCGCGCACCAAGATGGCGGCGGGCGAATCTGCTTTGGATATCGAGAACGCCACGCTGGAAGATGTGAAATACCACACCGACCTGATGAATGCCAATATCGCCGAGCTGATCATGGGCTTGGACGATGTCACCGCCGGTTTCAGCGAAGAATTTGCCGAAATGCGGTCGAAAACCCGCTGGGAGTCCTTCGTGGGCGTCTTCTCCTCCGCCCGCTCGGATTCCCTGCGTCAGGAACGGATGCGGACGGCTTCGGTCGATGACAAGCTGCAGGATCTGATCGCCAAGTCTGACGTGATCGTGCGGCTTTTGCAGGGCCAGCTAGAGATGCTGAACGTGCAAAAAGCGCGGGTCGAGGTGAACCTCGGCGATACGCTGAGCGAACGCGAAGGCGCGGTTTCGGCTTTGGAGGCCGTGCGCGCCGAGGTCACCGCGATGGACCCGCGCATCATCGAGCTGGAAAACAAGATCTCGGTCGAACAGGACGCCTTGGTGCGCACCAAGCTGGAATCCGATCTGGCGGCGATGAATGCCAAATACAACGCGCTCATTCAGGACGAACAGGTGCAGCTGGCCAAGTCCCAGACGCTGGAGCGTTATATCGAAAAGGGCAAGACCTGGGTGGACAGCCTTACCAATCAGGCCGCTACACAATTGGTTTTGATCAACAAATTGCAGACCGATACCAAACAGCGGGTGGTCTTGTATGATGCGCTGACCAGCAGCCTCAAGACCGCGCAGCAGCAGGATGTGGCGCATAGGATCAACGAGATCGGCGTGAAAACCGACCAAGAAGCGCAGGTCGCCATGGCGGCGATCGGGGCTGCCACCAATGACAAGATGGCCGACATGCTGGAAAGCCACGAGGGCAATATGATCTTTGCCCGCAAGATCCTGGAGGACAAGGCCAAGGCGGACGAGCGCTTTGCCCGCCGCTTTGCCGCCATCGTCGAAAAGCACGACAAGAACGCCTACGGGGAATAGGCCGTGGTAGAACTGAAAGAACAGCTCATTACCGACCATGCCGAGTTGTACGACACCGCCACCGCCCGGCGCTACTTCGCCAAGTTTGACCGGATCACCGGCCATCTGGCGCGGGTGGCCGGCGAAGTCGAGGCCGAGGGCCGCCTGACCCGCACCGAGGCCCGGATCATCGGGCGCTATCTGGGCGCCCTCGCCGCGACCTTTAACGCCCTGTCGCATAAATACCTGATGAGCGGGCTGTCCGAAGGCGCGCCGCGGCTGACCATCGATCGGCACGAATCGGGATTTCCGGTGGCGCAGGAATTGATGGCCATGGCCGTTGATGCGGCGCAGGCGGCCAAGCATCTGCAGGGCATGGCGGCGGAAACCGAGCTGAAAGACCGCATGGTGCGCCAGATCCTGCGCGATCTGACCCCGCCGACACAGCTGCAATTCGCGCTGTCGCAGCGGCTTTATTACGAGGCGCTGGCCTCGGGCGGGCTGTTCATGACCCGCAACGATCCTGACATTCAATGGATCGAAGATCTGGGCGAGCGGCGCCATTTCCTGATCCATTGGGCGGTTTTCGACACGCAGACCAACTTGCCGGTGATCTATCTGCTGGATGTCGAGGATAGCGGCCGCAAGCCCCTGCCAAAGGATGACCGCCGCTGGCCGCTGGTCAGTCAGGGCATCATGGCGCAGTCAGTGGGCGGGCTGAAACTGCTGACCATCGCGAATGGATTTGACAAGGATTTCGAGGCGCTGCACCCCAAACGACTGCGCCGTCTGACGCTCGGGCCTATGCATAGCCAAGATTTCACCCTGCAATCGGGCCCCATCTCGCAGGTGCTGAAGGCGGCGAATGCGCCTGATGGCGAGGATTGGGCGCTGGTCTGGACCTTTGAGGATCTGATCTCGGAGCGTGAGGAAGTGATCAAGGACGGCTGGTTTGCCAGCGCCAACCGGCAGATTTTCAAGCTGAGCGCGCTGGATGGCGCCGAGACCGGCACGACGCGAACCGAGCAGATGGTGATCCTGCCGGAACGGGTTTTTCAGGCCATGGTCGAGGTCAAGGCGCCGGGTCTGGCCAAGTTGCGCAAGTTTGTGGTGGGGGCGAGTGGGCAGATTTTGCCGGCGGTCTAGCGGAGGGGGAATGGGGGCGCTGCCGCCGAGGCCTTGCCTCTCCCCCGGGATATTTGGACCACATTGAAGGCGATTTGGCGTTGTTTGGTGGCAAGGCCGAGAACTGGGACTTTGGAGACGAGTGATGAGCACGCGGGACACGATGGAGCTGCGCGAAGAGACGATCCGCGCGCAATATGAGGTGGCGTTGGGGCTGATCACCGGCTTTGATCATGCGCCGCGGTTGGCCAAGGCGATTGAGGCGGCGGCGGTGGAGCGGTCGGCCGGGATTGGCACGCGGCCGCGTTTCCGCTCGACCGTGCCGGGGATGGTGACGCGTTCGTCGGCGCGGCCGGGCGCGGTGCGGCTGGCGGAGCGGGTGGAGGGGCTGGGGGATGGATTGCTCTCGCCGCTGCAGGCTTCGGCGCTGAACGCGCTGCGGCGGGCGCTGGCGGTGGCGCTGGCGCTGGGCGAGACCGTTGCGGCGCAATCGGGTTTGGCGGAGCTGAAAAAGGCCAATCTGGAGGGGCGGCTGCCTGATGCGCGCCGAGCTGAGTTTACTGAACTGCTGGCGGCGGAGGCTTTGGCGGTGCTCTATAGCTTTGCCAATGCGACCGCCTTTCTGCTCGCCCCGCATCTGTCGCCGACGGCGGTGGAGATTGGCGAGGTTGAAGAGGTGCTGACCGACAATGCCCCCCTCGCACTGCAAGGCGCGCTGTGGGAGCTGGATCAGGACATCGGCGCGCTGGCGGGGGATGAGGTGCGGCTGGTCTCGGTGATCGGGGCTTTTGCCGAGGCTTTGATGCGCAAGGTGGCGCTGCGGGCTGAGGGGGCGCCGCGTACTGGGGGCTTTACCGGCGGCTCGTGGAAGGTCGAGGCGGATGGTTTGACGCTGGCGGGGTTCAAACCGGCGCGGGCGGCCAAGGGCGGCGCTTTGACCATGCAGTTTAAGAAACCGACCGAAGTGGTGGGCAATCATATTGCCAAATACCAATCGATGCGGCTGGCGAAGATGCTGATGGCCTATGATTTTGACCGCAGGCTGAACCCCTTTGCCGAGCTTGGCGGATTCATCTTTACCTTTATGGGCGACGGCAAGCCCGGCACCGGCAAGACCACGCTGATCCAGATGATGGCCGGAATGTTGAATGATTACTGCAAGGTAGCGGGCTATCCCTTTCGCTATCAGAATTTCTCGATTGACCAGATCGACAGCTATCAGGGCAAGTCCGGGCAGAACGCCAAGGCCTTTATCGATTCCGTGCTGGATCCATCGGTGATCGGCTACGGCACGATTGACGACATCGATCAGGTGGCGGGCAAGCGCGGCGACCGGCAATCGAGCGCGGGTCAGCAAGAGGTGACGGCGGTGTTCATGGGGGCCTTTGCCGGTGCCAATACTGTGGTGCGGGGCAATTGCACCTTTGGCATGTTCTCGAACTTTCCCGAAAACGTCGACGACGCCCTGCGCCAGCGGGCTGGGGCCAGGTTTCTGGTCGATGGGCCGCAGACCGCTGCGGATTACATTGATATCCTTGCGCTGCTTTTGGGCAAAAACCACGCGATTCCGGTCGGGCAGCATGATCTTTTCGCCAGCCAAGAGATCAAGAAAGCCGTAGCGGCCAGCTTTGAGGGCCATGCCAAGCCGCATGAGGCCGGGCTGCTAAAGGTCTGGGATCAGGTGCAGGGCCAGATTGGCGCGCTGGATACGATTGCTAAGCTGGGGGCCTATCTGAAAGCCATTCAGGTGGCGGATGAGCGGTTTACCGGGCGCGCGGTGAAGAACATTACCGATGCCGTGAAGGTGCGGGCGATGGACTTTGAGCTGCCCGATGAATGGATGGAACAGCCCGACCTGTTCCTGTTCAAGCCCTATGATGAGAAGCTGGCGATGATCAAGTCGCTGATGACGCCGATTTCGGTGGACATGGTGGTGCAGGAAATCAACCGCTATGCGGACAGCGAATTCCGCTATGCCGACAAGTCGGA
>CAIYZT010000298.1 GCA_903930735.1 uncultured Paracoccaceae bacterium
GATCGAAGGCCAGATCGCCCTTGGCGCCCGGATCAAGATCTGGTCCGAAGCCGCCCCCGGCCGCGCCTTTGCCCTGCGCGTGACCGGACTTTCCGCCCCGCGCCGGATGGTCTGGCAGGGCGGTATGCCCCTGGGCCTGTTCACCGGAACGCGGGTTTACAGCCTCGTCCCCTTGACCAATGGTCAAACCGAATTCACCATGCGCGAGGACTATACGGGTCTGATGGCGCCGATGATTTTCCCCAAGCTCCCCGATCTAAATCCCTCGTTCCGCACCTTCGCGGACGCATTGCAGAAGGCAGCCGAAGCATGGCCAATGTCACCTATGGAATGGGCGAAAAGGCCGATCCCTGGCTTTTGAAAACCCCCTCGCTGACCTCGGATTTTCAGGTCTGGCGCAAGCCCGATGCCGCCCCGCCGCGTCTTGTGGTGCAGGTTGGCAGCACACAACTGTCCTATCATCTGCGCGCCATCGAGGATTGCCACGCGATGCTGAAGGCGCGCGGCGACTGGGTGGCGCTGGGCAATTCGGACGAGGGCAAGCCTTGCCCCGAAGGCTCGATCGAGGCCTGGGCGCGGGAGGATGGCAATCCGGTCGGCGGCTACTATGGCCTGCGCAAGGGCTATCGCGGCCGCTTTGCCAATTATGTGCTGCCGGTCATGGAACTGCTTTGGCTGGTGGAGTTGGAGCATAACCCGCGCAACAATCGGGCAAGGGCGGTTTAGAGCGCTCCCTTCTTCGAACCGATCTGAAAACGCTCCCCAAGGAGCGTTTTTCGGTTGGTTACCGAAAATGCAGGAGGCCATTTCGGCAAGGGATACTCAGCAATCCCTGCCGATTGGGCGAATTGGGCGGCGCCTGTCTGGCGGGCGCGCTTGTCGCACCTGCCGGGGGTGATGAGGGATAAGCAAAGGTCCAGTGGACCTTTGCCCCGAAGAACGCCCGCCCCGTGGGCTGGCCGGTGGTAGGCGCGGCTTGGGTTCGATTGAAATCAAATTGGGCAATAATGGGTAGCTACGAATTGCTGAGGAATTTTGCGGCAATGCAGCAATCCATGCTGCACTCGCAAAATTTCCTTGCCGCCCGTCGCGTAATAATCTAACCAATCGGCAGCCCCCTACGAAACATCCTTGCCGAGGCGCCCATGTCCTTCCGTCCCCAACCCAGCCCCCCCGCCCGCCCGAACCGCTGCCAACTCTTCGGCCCCGGCTCGCGCCCGGCGCTGTTCGAAAAAATGGCCGCCTCCGCCGCCGATGTGATCAACCTTGATCTTGAGGATTCCGTCGCCCCCTCCGACAAAGACACCGCCCGCGCCAATATCATCACCGCGATCAACACCATCGACTGGGGCAAAAAGACCTTGTCGGTGCGCATCAACGGCCTCGACAGCCCCTATTGGTACCGCGACGTTGTGGACCTTCTGGAGCAATCCGGCGACCGGCTCGACCAGATCATGATCCCCAAAGTCGGCTGCGCGGCCGATGTCTATGCCGTCGATGCGCTGGTCACCGCCATCGAGCGCGCCAAAGGCCGGAGCAAGCCGATCTCTTTTGAGGTCATCATCGAATCCGCCGCCGGCATCGCCCATGTCCTTGAAATCGCAGGCTCCAGCCCGCGCCTGCAGGCCATGAGCCTTGGCGCCGCCGACTTTGCCGCCTCGATGGGCATGCAGACAACCGGCATCGGCGGCACCCAGGAAAATTACTATATGCTGCGGCAAGGCGCCTTTTATTGGCCCGATCCCTGGCATTGGGCCACCGCCGCCATCGTCGCCGCCTGCCGCACGCATGGCATTTTGCCCGTCGACGGCCCCTATGGCGATTTTTCCGATGATGAGGGTTTTCGCGCCCAGGCCCGCCGCGCGGCGACCCTTGGCATGGTCGGCAAATGGGCCATTCACCCCAAACAAATCGCGCTAGCGAACGAGGTTTTCACCCCCTCGCAGGCCGCCGTCGCCGAAGCGCGCGAGATTCTTGCCGCCATGGCCGAGGCAACCGCGCGCGGCGAAGGGGCCGCGGTTTACAAGGGCCGTCTGGTGGACATCGCCTCGATCAAGCAGGCCGAAGTTATCGTCAAGCAATTCGAGTTGATCGCTGGGTAGGTACTTCCGCCGTTCAACTCCGGGAAAAACCGGGCTTTGAAAGTTGGCCCGGTCCGGCAAGACGCATGCCCGCCGTTGCAACTTGCCGCCCTTTTGGCCATATAGGGGGGCCAATCGCCGGAGAGTCCCCAGATGCAATACCTCGAGTTTGAAAAGCCCCTGGCCGAAATCGAAGGCAAAGCCGAAGAATTGCGCGCCATGGGCCGCTCTAACGCGGGCACCGATGTGACCCGTGAGGCCGAAGCCTTGGATCGCAAGGCCGAGACGATGCTGAAGGATATGTACAAGGCCCTGACCCCCTGGCAGAAATGCCAGGTCGCGCGTCACCCCGAGCGCCCGCATACCCGCGATTACATCGAGGCTTTGTTCACAGAATATACTGCGCTCGCGGGCGATCGGAACTTTGCCGATGACCACGCCGTCATGGGCGGGATCGCGCGGTTCCTGGATGTGTCGGTGGTGGTGATCGGTCAGGAAAAGGGCCATGACACGAAAAGCCGGATCGAGCGGAATTTTGGCATGGCGCGGCCCGAAGGCTACCGCAAGGCGATCCGCCTGATGGAGCTTGCGGACCGGTTTCGACTGCCGGTGATCACGCTTGTCGACACGCCCGGCGCCTATCCGGGCAAGGGCGCCGAAGAGCGCGGACAGGCCGAGGCCATCGCCCGCTCGACTGAGAAATGCCTGCAAATCGGCGTGCCGCTGATTTCGGTGATCATCGGTGAGGGCGGCTCGGGCGGGGCGGTGGCCTTTGCCACGGCGAACCGGGTCGCGATGCTGGAACATTCGGTCTATTCGGTGATCACGCCCGAAGGCTGCGCGTCGATCCTGTGGAAGGATTCCGACAAGGCCAAGGATGCGGCGGCGGCCTTGCGGCTGACGGCGCAGGATCTGCAAAAGCTGGGCGTCATCGACCGGATCGTGAAAGAGCCGACCGGCGGGGCGCAGCGCGGGCGCAAAGAGACGATCGAGGCGGTCGGCAAGGCGATTGAGACCATGCTGAAAGAGTTGACCGGCAAAAAGCCCGAAGTGCTGATCCGCGACCGGCGGCAAAAGTTTCTCGATATGGGCACCAAAGGTCTGGCGGCCTAAGGCCGCCTACAACCAGCCCAAATGGGCCCTTGTGGCGCGCTCGGCGTCATAGGCCTGCCCGTTGATCTCGCCGCGCGTGGCGTCGTCCAGCATATCGCCCGCCGTCCATAGGGCCGAGCGTTGCAGCGCGCGGGCGCATTGCGAATACACCTCCGCCACGCGGATCACGATCACGGTGCGGGGGGTCTTGCCGTCGCGTTCAAACTGGGCGCGCAGATCCATATCGGCGGTCAACCGCGCGGTGACGTTGACCCGTACCGCCGTGGTCGAGCCCGGCACCAGCAAGATCAGCGAGACCCGCCCGTCGCGCAGGATATTGCGCCGGGGCGAGGTTTTTCAGCAGCAAGGTGTCATCGCAGATGAATCCCAGCACCTTGCCATCCAGATAGATCGCATATTCGCCAAACATCGGCCGCACGGTTGATCCGGGGATCGCATCGAGGATCGGGGGGATCGTCTCTTTGCGGGTGGCCATCAGAAAGCTTTCCATCCGGCTTCGCGCATCAGACGGTCGGAATTCGATTCCACCACATGTTCCAAGCGGGCCATGAAATCGGCATTGCTGAGGCCCGGCGCGATCGGCGGCAGAAATTCTACCACCGCTACGCCCGGCTTGCGTAGAATGCCGCGTTTGGGCCACAGCACGCCGGCATTGGTGGCCACCGGATAGCAATCCTGCCCCATCTGCGCGTAAAGCGCGGCGGTGCCGATCTTGTAGGGCTTGAACTCGCCCGGCGCGACGCGGGTGCCCTGTGAATAGATCACCAATTGGCCGGCTCTGGACCGACCGGCGGCCACGTCTTGCATCATTTTCGTGATCGCCGCCCCGCGCGCCCCGCGTTTGACCGGCACGCAGCCGATCCGCAGCCCGTACCAGCCCAGGATCGGGGCATAGCGCAGCAGGTCTTTCATGATGAATTTGCCGCGGGGCAGGGCGCCGCAGATCAGGATGACATCCAGAAAGCTTTGGTGCTTGGCGGCGACCAGAGCCTCGCTTTGCGGCGGGGTGCCGCGCACTTCGGTCCGTAGCCCGCACAGAACCCGCAGGGAAAAGCGCACCCAGCGGCAATAGGCATGACAAGCGCGCACCGCGCCGTCCGGGCTTGTCAGCGCGAGCGGCAGATAGCCCACGCCCACCACCAGCATGGCCACATACATCTGCCCGACAAAGATCAGCGACAAGGGCCAGCGCAGCAGGGTCATCACGGCAATCTCCGCAGGTTGGCCATCGCCGCGGTGCGGGTGGCAATAAAGGCGACGAGCGCGGCGAGGGGCGGCAAAAGTAGCGGCAAAAGCCAGCCCGCGCCTTGAAATCCAAGGCCCGTCAGAAAGCCGCCCGCCGCGTCCTGCGCGGGCAGCAGATAGATCGCCTCCATGCCAAAGGCCGTGCCCAATGCCGCGCCAGCCGCCGCGCGCAGGGTGAAACGGCGCACAAAGGCGCGGGCGATAAAGGTATCTTTTGCGCCAACCAGCCGCAGCACCTTGATCACTTGGGCATTGGCGGCCAGCGCGGCGCGGGTGGCAAGGGTGATCATGGCGGCCATGGCTCCACCGATCAGCAGGACGCAGGTATAGGCCAAGGCGCGCAGGCGGGCGGCGGCATCGGCCAGCGGTGCGCGCCAGCGGGTATGATCGTCCAGAACCGCGCCGGGCGCCTCGCCCGTCAGCCGCAGTCGCAGGCTTTGGCGGTCATAACCCTCGGGGCCTTCGGTGATTTCAACCAGTTGCGGCAGGGGCAGATCGCCCAGCGGCAGGTCGGGGCCAAACCAGGGCTCCAGCAGCTTTTGCTGTTCGCTCTGGTCCAGCGCGCGGGCGGAGGCGATGCCGGGGGTGGTGGCCAGAACCTCCAGCACGGCGGCGGTTTGCAGGTCCATCTGGCCCTCGGGGGCCGAGATGCGCACTGTGGCCGAGCGGTCCAGCGCCGAGGCCCAGCGGTCGGCCAGTCTGCCCGACGCGATCGACAGCGCGAGGGCAAAGACGGCTAGAAAGGCCATGGCGGCGGCGGTGGCCGTGGTCAGCCAGGCGGTCGGGCCCGAGGGTGGCACGACGCCACCTTGGGGTTCGGTCAGGAAGGCGGGCAAAAGATTCACAGATCCGCCCCCGCCAATTGCAGCCGCCGTTTGGAGATCCGCAGCACCCGGATTGCCACCAGCGATTTGGCTTGCCGGATCAGGTTCAGATCATGGGTGGCGATCAGGATCGTCTTTCCCATGCGGTTCAACTCGGTCAGTAGGGTCAAAAGCCGCAGCGACATTTCCCAATCGAGGTTTCCGGTCGGCTCATCCGCCAAAATCACATCCGGCCCCATGATCACCGCCCGCGCCAGCGCCGCCCGCTGCCGCTCGCCCCCCGACAGCGAGGGCGGCAGCGCGCCCGTCAGCTTGTCCAGACCTACCCAAGTCAGCAGATCCATCACGTCGGACTGCACCAGAGGCTTGTCCGCCACGGTCAAAGGCAGCCCCACATTGGCCAAAAGTGGCAGGTGATCGAGGAACTGGCAGTCTTGATGCACAACGCCGATCCGGCGGCGCGTCAGGGCGATCTCATCCCGGTTCAGGCTCGTCACATCGCGGTCAAACAGGGTGACCCGGCCGGTCGTGGCCGCCAGCTCGCCATAGCAAAGCTTCAGAAAGGTGGACTTTCCGGCGCCCGAGGGCCCGGTCAAAAAATGGAATGACCCCGGCGCGAGGCGCAGCGATACCTCGGACAAAAGATTGCCCCCGCCATAGGAGAAGGCCACGTTTTCAAGATTGATCACTCAGATTTCCCAAAGCTCGGCAAATGGTGATTAAGGATTGCGCAAGGAGCGGGCGGTTGCAACGGCGGGCGGGCAATATGGGGCACAATGACTTGGATATTTCGCACATAGTTGCTAGAACATTAACGAAAGCCAAGCTTAAGGGCTGACGTGGGCGGGAATGATGCGACTGGTTTGTCCGAACTGTGATGCGGAATATGAGGTTGACGCGGCATTGATCCCCGATAACGGGCGCGATGTGCAGTGTTCCAATTGCGGAAACGCCTGGTTTCAGCCCTCAACCTTTGCAGAAGCCGAAGCTGCGGATGAAGAGGCGCTTTTTGATCCCAATGCCGGGTTTATCGCGGCCTCTGGTCCGGATATGGACCCGGATGACGCTTATCCCATGCCCGACGCCGCCCCGATCCCGGCGCAAAAGCCGCCTGCTGGCCGGCGCGCCGGGCGCAGCATCGATGCCTCAGTTGTGAATGTTCTGCGCGAAGAGGCTGAACGCGAAAGCCGCGCGCGCCAAAAGGAAGGCCGGGGGCTGGAGTTTCAAGGCGAGATGGGCCTTGGCGGTCGGGCTCCGGGCGGGGCTGCCGGTGATAATCTGATTGCGGACCAGATTGCCAAGCTGAAGGGCGATGCTGAGGTATATGCTTCGGCGCAAACCGCTATTTCGGGCAGTGCCGGGTCGAAAAGCCAGATGTTGCCAGAGATTGAGGCTATCAATTCGACCCTGCGTGCAATGTCCGAAAAGCGGGGCGGCGATTCGGCGGCGGTGGCCGAAACCATGACGCCCGACGGCGCCGGCAGCTTTCGGCGCGGGTTCCTGATGGCGATGGCGCTGATAATTCTGGCCTTGGGGGTCTATTTGCTGGCCCCTATGCTCAGCGCGCAATTCCCTGCCGCGGCCAGCCCGCTGCGGGCCTTTGTTGGCTATATCGACGGGCTACGAAGCCTGATCGACGGCTTGATGCAGGCCGCAGCCGCGCAGATTTCCGCTCTGGTCCCCTAGGGCAGGCTGGGACCGGCGCTTATCAGGACAAGGTAATAGGGTGAGAGGCTGGACAACGACCCAAGCGGGGCTCGTTACGGCTGCTTCCTTCCGGACCTGACCGGGTTGGCGAGGCGCCTGCCCGCGCCAACCTCTCAATCCGGCATATAGGCGGGCGCGCAGCGATAAGCAAGCCATGCGTGACAGCACGGCGTTCAGCGCTTAGTCTTGACGAAAAGGAGCCCGCCATGCCCCATATGATCCGAATCGAATGGCCGCATAACGCGCTGCCCGATACGCCGCCGCCGCTGTCGCTGTCCGAATGTCGGGGGCGGCTGATGGCCCTGCGCGCGGCGGCGGCGATGCGCGGCTATGGGGCGTTGGTGATCTATGGTGACCGCGAGCATTTCGCCAATATCCACTGGCTGACCGGCTTTGATCCGCGGTTTGAAGAGGCGGTTCTGGTCGTCACGCCGGATAGCGCTGTGCTGATGACCGGCAACGAATGCCTGCCCTATACCCAAATCTCGCCTTTGGTTCAGGCGGGTGAGGTGACGCCGGTGCTTTGCGCCAGCCTGTCGCTGATGTCCCAGCCCCGCGGATCAGCCCGGCTGGACGATCTGCTCGCCGCCGCCCTGCCCAAAGCGGCCCGGCTGGGGGTTATCGGCTGGAAATGGTTTGGTCCTGATGAGGTGACGGACCCGGCCTCGACTCTGGATGTGCCGGCATTTCTGGCCGATCCGCTGCGCGCGTTCAGCGAGCGGGCCGAAAACGCCACCGATCTGATGATGCATCCCGGCTACGGGCTGCGCGCGCGCGTCGATGCCGCCGAGATTGCGCGCCTTGAGTTCTCCAACGCCCTCGCTGCCACCGCTCTGCGCCGCATGATTTTTGCCTTTCGCGAGGGCATGACGGATTTCGCCGCCTATGAGGCCGGACATGTGGCGGGCCTGCCCTTGGGCTGCCACCCCACGTTTGCCGTCGGGACCCAGCTCGGCCTTGCAGGCCCCACCGGCCTGCACCTGACGCGCGGCGCGCCAATGTCGTTCAACATCTGCCATTGGGGGTCCAACATCTGCCGGGCGGGCTGGCTGGCCAGCGGACCGGGCGATCTGCCCGCCCCCGCCGAGGACTATCTGGAGGCTTTCGTCGGCCCCTATCTGCAGGCCATGAGCCTATGGTGTTCGATGATGCGGCCCGGCGTTTGCGGCGGCGCGGTGCATCAAGCGATGTTTGCCGCCTTGCCGGCCGAGCCGTTCAATCTGTTCCTGAACCCCGGCCATCTGATCGGGATGGATGAATGGCTGTCCTCGCCGATCTATGCCGGCTCGACCGAGCCGATAGCCTCGGGGATGGCGATGCAGATGGATGTGATCCCCTCGCATGCCGCTTACGGCTCGACGCGGATGGAGGATGGCTACGTGATCGCGGACGCGGCCCTCCAATCCGATCTGGCCCGTGATTTCCCCGAGGTTCTGGCGCGGACCCAAGCGCGGGCGCATTTCATGCGCTCTGTGATCGGCCTGCAAGTGCCCGATTGCCTGTTGCCCCTGTCCGACACCTGCGGCATCCTCGCGCCATGGCTTTTGGACCCCGCGCAGGTCATGGCGCTTTAAAGTAGGATAGTTTTTTA
>CAIYZT010000299.1 GCA_903930735.1 uncultured Paracoccaceae bacterium
CACATCAGCATCCGGTGCTGGGGCGACACCATCATGTCGCGATTTGGGCTATCGTTGCCCAAGGCGCCGCGACGAATTGAAATGGGTTGCAGCGCATCATCTTGGGACAATTGCGCGCCGGACAGTTCCCTGGTTCCGATCCAGACGATTGGTTTGAACCCATTGTCGCGCGTCAACACAAGATCGCCTTTTTTCAGCGTCTCGATCAGTCGCGGGCCCGTCGAGGTGGATATAACTGTTCCAGGTGTAAAGCATGGCACAATGATAGTAGCGCAATCAGGGTCCGGGTGGTCAACGATCACATCAGTTGGCTCGGGCGGCAGCACATTGACGAAGTTTTCAATGTTCGTGAAGACCAACGTCTGTCCGGTACGTTGCCCTAGCGCGTCCAGTGCGTAGATCGTGCCATTCAGGCCGTTAGCAGGGTCGAAAACTGTTTCATACGGCCCTAAGCCGTATACATTCAGGGTGTCAATGCCCGAACCGCCATCAATGATGTCACCATAACCGCCGACGATTATGTCGTCGCCCAAGCCTGCCTGAACGACGTCATTGCCACTGCCGCCGTCGATCGTGTCATTACCATCGCCAGTGGTTATCGTGTCATTACCGCTGCCAGTGGCGATAAAGAAAGTCTCGATGCCAGCATAGGTGAGGGTTCCTCCCGCACCTGCCGTGATGCTCCCGGCGTAACTAACGGCACCGGCAAGAGGGCCACTGACGACATCAGTCGTCATTGCCCTGTAATCGACCACCAGTGTGTCGACCCCGCCCTCGCCCGCGAGGGCGTCAGTGCCACCCTTGGCATAGATGACATCGTTGCCACCGCCGGCCAAGACCGTATCGGTGTTGATGCCCGTGATGACCGTATCATTTCCTGCCCCGAGCGTGGCAGTATTTACGCCATTCCCGACATCAACGTAGTTCGACCCATCTGTTGTGGTGATCGTGTCGGTATCATTGCCGCCGATAATGATGTTGTCACCAAGTGTCGCGGTGATGGTGTTGGTCCCATTCCCTGCGAAGATCGTGTTGTTTCCAGAGGTGACGGTGATTGTATCGGTGTAGTTGCCTGCGCAAATCGCATTATTGCCGCTTGTGGCCGTGATCGTGTTTGTACCCTCACCAGCGCAAATCTCGTTATTGCCAGAGGTGACAGTGATCGTATCAGAACCAGAGCCAGCGTGGATTACGCTGTTTCCAGCGGTAGTAGTGATCGTATTGGCCCCGTCACCCGCCTCGATTATGTTGTTCCCGGCAGTCATCGTTATCGTATCAGCACCCGCACCGGTGAAGATGAACTTGTCACCCGTCGTTCCGGTAATGGTATTATCTCCTCCGCCCGCAACGATCGTATCATTGCCAGTGGTGACAGTGATCGTATCAGAACCGTCATGAGTGAGTATAAAGTTTTTGCCCGCACCGGCTACAATCGTGCTTGGAAGATCGCCTTGGGTAATAATGCGGTCGTCGCCGTCCCCAGTGGTTATGGTATTGGCGCCGGTGCCTGTGAGGATGGTAAAGTTCTCGAAAGTATTCGCAGTGATATTGACAGTTCCCACGCCCGCCGAACCGAACGCCCCGTCAAAGGCGCCGACCACGGAAGTGGTCGTTGAGCTATAATCGACGACAAGCCGATCATTTCCCAAGCCCCCCACAACATTGTTGATGCCACCACTGACGGTGATCACATTGTCGCCAGCGTTCCCGGCGATTGTGCTGTCGCCGCTGCTACTATCCTGAACATTTATCGGCGCAGTCCCGGCAAGGGTCAGACCGGTAACCCCGGCGCCAAGCTGCACCACAATGCCGGTTGACGTGGCATCACCTTCGATGGTGATGCCGTTCGCTGTGACCGTCGCGGCGTCATTGCTGTATCCCGCCTCCAGCGAGATCGTATCGCCGGGGACGGCACCCACCAGCGCCGCAGCGATTGTCGGGTAGGTCGAGGTTGGTCCGACGGTCAGGATTGACATGTGCGTCCTTTCGGCTGTTCTGCCTGGAATTGCATAAATGATTTACATTATGCCTAGAATTGCATAAATGACTTGCATTATGTTTTAATGTTCGATACTAAGTGTTTTGCCTTACATTCTTGTTCAGGCGCAGTCAAGTTTTGAAATATTTGGTCGCGCCTTTATATCCGCCGACATGGCCGTCTAAACGTTGCGGGGGCGCCCCTTTCGGGCAAAATTCGCTGATTTCGAGGTTCCGGGGCCGCATTTGCGGCCTTTCTTCCGTTTTCGCGCAGACTTGTCCTCATGCGATCAGCTTTTGTCGCATCAGAAACAGGTTGCCGAGTACGAACTGCGTGAACATCTTGGTACGGGTCTTGGCCAGGCCGCGGTAGCGGGTCTTCACATGGCCGAACTTGCGTTTGATGACGCGGAGCGGGCGCTCGACTTTGGCCCGAACCATGGCGATGATGTGATTGGTCTGCACGTCAAGGGGATGCAGCGGTCTGCTTTTTGGCGATTTCCTCATGACACCCCAGACCTTGCCCGGCTCAGCGAACGCGGCCTCGCGCGCGACGTTAGCATAGCCCCTGTAGGCCCAGACCGAGGTTTCCGCGCCGTGCAGCAGGTCGTCCCAGACATGCGGTTGGGAACACAGCCTCAGCCCAGCCTATCATTTCCACGGCCGCACCTTCGGCATCGCCGCTGTCACCTCGATCTCCCGCAGCATCCCGCCCGCCACTAACCCATCCCGCACCCAATCCAACGCCAGCCACCAATCCCCATAGCCGCGCCTGGCGGATGCGATCTGTTCCGGGTGCGGTCGCCAGGCGACTGGGCAGGCAAGAACCTCGATGGTGCGCCAGCGCCCGCGATGCAGCACGCGCTCAATGCCGACCACCACCGTGGTGGATTGCTCACCATGCTGATTCCGCTTGGTCTCGACCGGTACGCAGCGCGGCACCACGCCGGGCAACCAGTCGGGCGTCATTCCGGCGCGCGCCAGTTCTGCGATGTGGATCGCCATGCGTTTGCCGCCCAAGCTGTCGGGCATCCCTGCCAAGGTTGCGGCGACGATCTCAGCATCCTGATGGGTGTAAGACTGGGAACTATGGCCCCCGCCGTCCACCTTGCACCCAAGTAGCGCGCGCTGGATCAGGATATACTCCATGCCAAAACCGAAACGTTCCCCGTCGATGTCCCGCCGCTGCGGCAGTTCCAGCTGCGCTTTTTCCACCCGGAACGCCCATTCCAGGATCGCCTGCACGCCCAGCGCGCGTTTCACGCGTCCGCCTGTGCGCCCGATCCGCTCCTGCATGCTCATGGCAGCGTTCCTTCAAACAGGTTCATCTGGGCCGGGCGCTGGGCCGCATCGCTCGGTCGCCAGATCCACGGGCCCGAGGCCATGGGCAGCCGCGAGAGCGCGCCACGCATGTGCTGCTGCCAGAGGGTGAACTCCGTTGCCGAGCAGGCGCAGAGCGCGTGCCCGATGGGCCAGCCCATCAACCATCCGACGAACAGCGGGTTCAGTCGCCGCCGCGCCCGGGCTTTCAAGATCCTCCGCGATATGAGCCGCCCATGCGATGCAATCATCAAAGCCCACAGCGGGCGCGAGATCGGGGCGTGATGCGAGGGTCGCAGCCCATGCGGCGTGATCACCGGGGCCGGGCGGGTGAAGCCCTGTTCCGCCCGGTAGTGCAGGATATCCATCCGGGACTTGCCATCGGCCCGCGTGATGCTGGCCTCGCTGCTGCCCTTCCAGTTCTGCGCGGCCGGTGTCGGCCACTGGATCGCCTGCGCGCTGAGCTTCGGCTCGCCGCGGCTGTTGATCTTGCCGCGGACCCGATCCATTTGGTCGTCGGCCACTGGCGTTTGCCATTGCGCCGCCTGCGCTGGCAGCGGTGGGGTCCCGCCCGAGCCATAACTCTGGCCCGGCCCGCCCTTCGCGCCGTCCGAACCCTTGGGCGTCGACCAGTTGGTGATGCCCAGCGCGAGTGCTTCTGCCTTGCGGGTGAAGTCGCTGTTGCCCGCAGGGTTGTAGCGATCCGTGCCGGGATGCAGGCTCATCGGTGTGGGCCAGGATGAAGATCCGCAACCGCTGGTGCGGCGCGCCAACTTCTGCCGCGCCGAACAGACCCGCCGCAGGCGTGTAGCCCAGGCGTGATCCGCGCTGCAGTTCAACTCAAACATCGACAGGGGGGGAGGCAGGGTGGCATAAACCGGCAAATGGAAATGCAGGCTTGTGCCGGTCCCTTTTTGTTCTGCAATGATAGGTGGAGTTCGGCGCCGACTGCCCCAGGCGGGCCAAGGACTGCTTCGAGCCGAAACGTGACGGTCGGACAGGCCACGATGCTGCAGGTGCAGTCGGCATGTGCCTGCCTTAACAGGGCAATCGCGTTTGGCTTAGACGTTGACTAAGTTATTGATAAGGCTAAGAAGCAACGTATCGCTCCATCCTGCGCGCTTCAGTTTGATCGAGAGCGAGCCCTTGGATGTGTCGCGGCGGGCGAGATTGAGGGCGCGGCGGCGTGAGGCATGGCGATGTTGGTGGGGCCGTTATCCTTGCGGTTGCGGGCGGCGTCCTCGCGGAACGAAACGTCAAGTTGCCAGTGCAGGGCGTTCCGGGTGGCCCAATGGGCGCGGGCGGTGGTCATGCAGACCACGGGCGCAGGCAGCCACGACAGGGCGAAATGACGGGTTTCGGTCTGCACCTTGCCATCGGTTTCCCGGCGGGACTCGATGCCGCCGAATGCTTGTAATCTGGGGAAATCATGGTGTTCGGCCAGGCCCTTGGCGGAAACCACCGTGCCGGTGCGGGTCTCCCTTCGGCCATGCCCTGCCGCCTCCTGGCGGGCCACCGGATGATCGGGCGCGACCTTCCCGAAGCACGACCGGGCATCGGACAAGAGCGAGTCCTCGTTGGCCTTCAGCGCCAGGCACCAGTCGCCGCCGCCCGCGTTGATCGCCGCAACAGTGCGGCGATTGCAATGCAGGGCATCCGCCGTCACGATCTTGCCCTTTGATCGCGATCAGGCAAAGCACCTCAAGCGCCGCTTTCAGATCGCCGCTATTATCGGCGGCCACCGTGGCCAGCGTCAGGCGCAGATGCGTGGCATAGGCCGAGACCATCATCCGGGTCCGCGCGCTCTGCCCCGCATTCTGGCTCTTGTCGCGCGCGCCCAGCAGCGCCTTGCCGTCGATGGCGATCACGTCACCGTCGCCGAGCAGGGCCGCGATCTGGGCCAGCACCCGCCCGAAAGCAGCGTCCAGCGCCTACGGGTCGATCATCCGGAACACCGTCGAGAAGGTGTCGTGCGATGGGATGGAATGCCTGAGCTTCAGGAAGTCTCTGAAAGAATGCTCTTTTGCCCGACCGAAGTACCCCATCTCGGCACAATTCGTCGCCCGCAGAGCACCGCGACGAAGCCTACGACCAGCCGTTCGCAAAGGTCGTGACGCGCGTTGTCAGCACGCGGATCGGGGATGTCAACGAAGGCGGTGAGAAGATATCCATGCAGGGAACGGGCTCCAAAAGGGCGATCCCCGCCCCAGACTCCATCACCCCGAAAACAGCAAGACCTCTCGGGTCAGGTCAAATCCCAAACGCGATTCCCCTACCATGGGGAGAGTTCCGGCCTTTGCTGGAGCGGGTCTGGCGCAGCCTGGCGAGGCGCGCAAATCCCGGGCCGGGCGCAAGCCTATGGATGCGGTGCTGATGTTCAAGGCGCTGGTTTTGCGCCGCCCTTGACGCTGATGATCAAATTGAGTAATTCGGTGAGACCGGGTCGCGGTCTCGGGGAAAAAAAGTGCCTGCGGGATAGCATCTCAACTTTAAATAAATTAAAAACAGTGTGGATGGACAAGTAAAATGGCAACTCTTGAAGTACCCGGCTCTTATTCGACAATTGCCGCAGCATTGGCTTCGGCAAACCCAGGTGACACGATCAATCTGGCTGAAGGCTACGGTTCTGAAAGCGTTGCCGTCATAGTATCCAACATTACCATCTCTGGGCCAGCCTCTGCGACTGGCATTGAGTTGACCATTGGCGCTGGCGCTACTGGCTTAGTGCTTGGTGGCGATGCTCCGATCAACGTTACGGATTCGGGTGCGTCTGACACAATCACTGGTAATGCTGGCGATAATACAATCACTGTGACGGGTGGTACAGATTTTATTAACGGTGGACTTGGTGATGATCGCTTGGTCATAGATTATCGTCTGGCAGATTCGGCTCCTATTACAGGTGCTGCGGGCACGGTTCCAAGCAGTCTCGGCACGGTAACTATTTCAGGAATCGAACATTACACTGTTCTGACAGGGGCCAGTGCTGATACTCTGACTTTCGGCAATGGAGATAACTATCTCAATACCGGTGAAGGTGTCAGTACCGTCGTCCTTGGGAACGGAAACAATACGGTTTTGACCGGTTCTGGTGCTGATACGATTACAGTCGGCACTGGGAACAATACGATTTTTATGGGCGGCGGTGTCAACACGCTCGTAGCCTCACAAGTTGGGTTTGGTGACAATGTCATTACCGGTGGCACTGGTGCCGACACAATCACCGTTGGCCATGGGAACAACCTGATAACTGGCGGCGGTGGTGTCGACATTGGACTAGATACGATTGTTGCGGGTAATGGCAACAACTGTATTGATGGTGGCGATGGCGCTTACAATTCAGTCACGGTCGGCAACGGAAATAACGTCCTGCTTGGTGGTGATGGCATTGATGTAATTACTGCTGGCAATGGGAACAACTTCATTGATGCCGGGGGTGGTTTAAACGCGGTCACCGCCGGAACTGGCAACAATTATATCGTGGTTGGTGATTCTGACGACGTCGTTACCGCTATGGGCGGTAATAACAATATCCAGACCGGTAACGGTACAAATGCTGTGACGACGGGCACGGGTAGCGATGTCGTCGAAACCGGCGCTGGTGCTGATACTGTCACTGTTGGTACTGGCGATAATATTGTAAAGGTCGTCGGTGGTACTGACGTTTTAACTGCTGGTGCCGGTTATGACCGGATCATTGTCGATTACTCTGATTTTACCACGACTGTCACCACTGCTATTACTGGTGCTGTATCGTATGGTGGCACCATTAGTGGCGGCACCGGTGGCGGTGTGACATTGACGGCTTTCGAAGAATTCCACATCACCAGCGGCAGCGCTGACGACAATATCCAAACTTTTGAGGGTGCTGACGTTTTGGATGGTGGGGCTGGGGCTGACACTCTTTCCGCTGGAGGCGGGAGTGACGTTATTTATGGTGGTGCCGGCGATAGCGTTAATGGCGGCGAAGACGCTGATGGTCTCGACTTCGACGTTCTGGTTTTAGACGGCCCCGGCACTGTTACATATAATGCAGGCAGTACGGAAGCCGGCTTTGTTACCTTGGGCTCTGGCGGCCTTGTGAACTTCACTGGTATCGAGCGCATTGTGTTCGGCGCCACCACAATCACGACTCCTGAGGATACACCCCTAGTGGGCAACCTTTTTGCCCCTGTTGCCACTACGGCCGTTACCTCGTTTGAAGTGGGCAATATCAGCTATGTCGCCGGCCAAACAGCGCACCGCGCTGAGGGTGATCTGACGATCAACGCCGACGGCAGTTATACATTTACGCCGGCTCCAAATTATAACGGGCCGGCTCCAGTCATAAACTACACTACCCTTGATGCTCTTCAGCTCCCCCCCGACAACGTAGAGACTAGCCCGCTGTTTATTGAGGTTACACCAGTCGACGAGGTCCTTCCGCACTGTGGGGCGCCTGTCTGCTTTGTGCGGGGCACCCTGATCGCGACCGCAGACGGCGACATACCAGTAGAAGACCTAAAGGTTGGTGATCTGGTCGAAACCCTTGATCACGGACAGCAACCGCTTCGCTGGATAGGCCGCCGCCATATTGACGCCCTCGAACTGGCCGAAAATGTTAATCTGCGGCCCATACGCATTCGCATGAATGTTGTCAGCGCAGAAGAAGGTTTTGGCGACTTGGTTGTATCACCACAGCACCGGATCTTGATCGCCTCTAAAGTTGCCCAACGGATGTTCGGCAACACCGAAGTTCTGGTTCCGGCCAAACAACTGCTGGCGATTGAAGGGGTCGAAATCGCTGATGATCTCGATGACGTAACTTACTTTCACATCCTCTTTGATCAGCATGAATTGGTCTGTGCGAACGGCGTTCCATCCGAGAGTCTTCATCTAGGCCCTGTGGCGCAACGAAGCCTTACCCCCGCCGGTCTGGAAGAAATTCATGCCCTGTTCCCAGAAGTTGCTTCACCTATTTTTATGCCCACGCTTTGTCGTCCGACCATCCCGAACAAGCGGGCCAGACAACTGGCCCAGCGTCTTGCGAGTAATGGTAAGCCTCTCTTGGATGCCCAAAGTGCGTATTATCAATCTAAAATGTAGGCTGGCGTTGCTGCATAAATTGGCCCCCTGCGGTGAGCTCGTCTACACCACCGCAGGGGCCAATCGGGCGACCCCGAGAAATCGATAATGCACCATTTTGAAATACACGGAGTTAAATATGGCCGACCAACCCAAAGTTACCATCGACAACAAAGACTATTTGATCGAAGATTTATCAGACGACGCTAAGAACCAGCTGAGCAGCATGAATGTTGTTGATCAGAAAATTACCAGCCTACAGCAGGAAGTTGCGATTATGCAAACTGCCCGGAACGCCTATGCGCGGGCATTAGCTGCTGCCCTACAGCAGAAGAGCTAGGCCGAGGACCCATTAATTCGCTTGAAGCTGCGACTCCTGCCTGATCCAGCTTCCCCAACCAAGGGGGACTTGATGAGCAATCTGTATCGCCTGAACGAAGTTCAGATGGAGCGGTTGCGGCCCTGTTCCCCGAAGAGCCAGAGGGTGCCGCGCGTCGATAAAGAATGGCCGTATACGGCTTGTGAAGCCTATCGGTAAGTAACCACCGTACGAATTTCTGTCCCTAATAAGCAACGAAAATATGCTCCCCAAGCGGTTCATATGATTGGTACGTTGAAATTCGGGTCGTTTGCATAAAGGTACCAAAAGCCCCACAGGATTTTGGATATCGATCTGAAATTATTACATTTTCTTCATTTTGAGCACTCCCATTTAAGTCCTATTTCATCGTGTCAATTTAGGGGGTCGCTTGGTTTAAAATATTTATCGCCGTGGAAGGTCGGATTCAAAGATCAAGTGCAACGGTTGAACTGAAGGCACGGATTTCTTCGGCCATGGCTTCAGCGGGGGTTTTCCATCCAAGGGTTTTGCGAGGTCTTTCGTTCATCAGCCGCGCAACATCGTTGAGCCATGTCTGACTGGCATCGGAGAGGTCTGTGCCTTTGGGCATTGAGAACGGCAGTGCAAAAGTTTGCCACAGAAGTGGCGGGATAGTCTTGCTGCGGGCAGAGTAAAACTTTGCCACTTTGGCCCTTTCTGGTGACAGGGGGGGTGGGGGCATTTTAATCGTGGAACTTTA
>CAIYZT010000300.1 GCA_903930735.1 uncultured Paracoccaceae bacterium
GCCCGGCGTGGGACGAGGCTGGGCAGGTCGATCTTTCGGCTTTTGTGCAACGGTTGACCGACCTGCGCGCCGCCGCGTTGATTTCCAAGGATTTTGGGCCGCTGGACCTGCTGAAATCCTCTCTTATCGCGGCAGGGGTGGATGTGCGGATGAAAAAGGAAGGCATCGAATTGGCAACGGTTCCCGGGTTCGATCCCGACAAACTGGAGACCCTGAAATGAGCCGCGATCGTCTATACCTTTTCGACACCACCTTGCGCGATGGTCAGCAGACCCAAGGGGTCCAATTCTCCACCGCCGAAAAGCGCCAGATCGCGGCGGCGCTGGATACGCTCGGGGTGGACTATATCGAGGGCGGTTGGCCCGGCTCCAACCCGACCGATAGCGAGTTTTTCGACACTGCGCCGCCCATCCGCGCCACGATGACCGCCTTTGGGATGACCAAACGCCTTGGCCGATCGGCCGAGAATGACGATGTGCTTGCCGCCGTTCTGAACGCGAACACGCCGGCGGTTTGTCTGGTCGGCAAGACGCATGAGTTTCACGTCACTACCGCGCTTGGCATCACGCTGGACGAAAACCTGACCGCGATCCGCGAGACCTTTGCCCATCTGCGCGCCAAGGGACGCGAGGCGCTTTTCGACGCCGAGCATTTCTTTGACGGCTACCGCGCCAACCCGGCCTATGCCCTGTCCTGTCTGCGCGCCGCCTATGATGACGGCGCGCGCTGGATCGTGCTTTGCGATACCAATGGCGGCACGCTGCCGTCCGAAGTGGGCCGCGTTGTTGCCGAGGTTGTGGCTGCGGGCATCCCCGGCAGCCAACTGGGCATCCATTGCCATGACGATACCGGCAATGCCGTAGCCAATTCGCTGGCCGCCGTTGAATCCGGCGCGCGGCAAATCCAAGGCACGCTGAACGGGCTGGGAGAGCGCTGCGGCAATGCCAATCTGACCAGCCTGATCCCGACTCTCCTGCTCAAGGAACCCTTCAAAAGCCGTTTTGAAACAAAGGTCTCTGAGGCGTCCTTAAAAAACATTCTCAAGACCAGCCGCATGCTGGATGATATCCTGAACCGGGTGCCTCTGCGCTCGGCGGCCTATGTCGGCGCTTCGGCTTTTGCGCATAAGGCGGGCCTGCATGCCTCGGCGATCCTGAAGGATCCGACCACCTATGAGCATATCCCGCCCGAAACCGTGGGCAATGAGCGCGTGATCCCGATGTCTAATCAGGCCGGGCAATCGAACCTGCGCGCGCGGCTGCAAAGCGCGGGGATCGCGGTTGAGGCCAAGGACCCGCGCCTCGCCCGTATCCTTGAGATCATCAAGCAGCGCGAGGATCAGGGCTATGCCTATGACGGCGCGCAGGCCAGTTTCGAGCTGCTGGCGCGGCGCGAGCTGGGGATTTTGCCGCAGTTCTTTGAGGTAAAGCGCTACCGCGTGACCGTCGAGCGGCGCAGGAACAAGCATAACGAGATGATCACCCTGTCCGAAGCCGTGGTGGCGGTCCGGATCGGCGATCAAAAGATGATGTCGGTCAGCGATTCCATGGACAGCGCCGGACAGGACCGGGGGCCGGTGAATGCGCTTTCCAAGGCGCTGGCCAAGGATCTCGGCCCCTATCAGGCGGTGATCGACGATCTGAAACTGGTCGATTTCAAGGTGCGGATCACCAATGGTGGCACCGAGGCGGTCACGCGGGTCATCATCGACAGCGAGGATTCGCAAGGGCGGCGGTGGTCTACCGTGGGGGTCTCAGCGAATATCGTAGATGCCAGTTTCGAGGCACTGCTGGATGCGATCAACTGGAAACTGACGCGCGATGTAGGGACCGGCGCAGGGATCCTGGTATGAGCCTTGGCGCGATCGCCGAGCGGGTCCAAAAGGGCGATCCGGACCGGTATCTGGCGACGATGGCCGTGCCGCCTGCGCTGCGCGGGGACCTCTTGACGCTTTACGCCCTGAATCTAGAGGCCGCGCGGGCGCCTTGGGCCTCCAAAGAGACGATGATCTGCGAGATGCGCCTGCAATGGTGGCGCGATGTGATCGCCGCCGCCAGCCCCTGCGCCCATGAGGTGGCGGGCCCGGCCCATGCGTTGATCCAGCGGCGGGGGCTGCCGGTGACGATGATGGATGAGATGATCGGCGCGCGGATCTGGGACATCTACAGTGATCCCTTTGAGGATCAGGCGGGGTTTGACCGCTATATCGACCAGACCTCCGGACATCTGATGTGGCTGGCGGCGCTGATTTGCGGGGCCGATGCGCGGGCAGAGGCTGCGGTGCGCGACTTTGCCTATGCCTCGGGCCTCGCCAATTATCTGCGCGCGCTGCCCGAGTTGGAGGCGCGGGGGCGCAGACCCTTGGTGGACGGGCGCGCGGCTGCGGTTCAGGAACTTGCGCGCGCCGGTCTTGCGCGCTTGCAGGCTGCGCGGGCGGGACGGGGTCAGATTGGCGCGGCCTCGCTCGCTTTGCTGCCGGGCTGGCAAGCGGGGGCGCTTCTTGAACAGGTCGTCGCAGATCCGCTTCGCGTCGCAGACGGCACCCTTGGGATGTCCGAGTTCAGGCGGCGGGGCACGCTCGCCTGGGCGGCGCTTAGCGGGCGCTTTTAGGGGCGGTTTTCAGCCCGGAACCGGATCCGCGCGCCGCAGCCAAAGCCAGATCAGCGCCGATCCGGCCACCACCAGGAAAGGCAGCATCGCCAGATTGACCGCTTGCCAGCCTGCAATCACCGAACCGCCCGAGCAGTTCATCAACCCGCCCGACGACAGCGAAGCCATGGTCACGCCGCCAAAAACGATGAAGTCGTTGAGGCCCTGAATCCGGCCCCGCTCGGCTGGGGTATGGGCGCCAGCCAACATCGTGGTTGCGCCGATGAAACCAAAATTCCACCCTAGCCCCAGCAGGATCAGCGCGACAAAGAAATTACCCAGATCCACGCCCAGGATCGCGACCACCCCTGCCGCCGCCAGAATGAGCAGCCCCAGGGACATGATCCGCTCGACCCCAAAGCGGGCAATCAGCGCGCCGGTAAAGAACGAAGGCCCATACATGGCAAGCACATGGCCCGTCACCACATGGGCCGCATCCGCCGTCTTGAAGCCGCAGCCAACGACGGCCAAAGGCGAGGATGTCATCACCAGGTTCATCAGCGCATAGGACACCGTCGCCACGATCACCGCCACGGCAATGCGCGGGCTGCGCAGCATCTGCATCCGGCTGCGCCCGGCGTAATCGGCGTTTGAGACGTAGGCGGGCTTGGGGCTGTTCAGAAAAGCAAACAGGAAAACGCCGATCATATTCAGCGCGATCACCGCCAGATAGGTCCCGAGATAGGGCACCACCATGGCATCGGCCGTCACGGTCACCAGCTGCGGGCCGACGACAGCGGACAAAAGCCCGCCCGCCATAACCCAGGAAATCGCCTTGGGCCGAAAGGCCTCAGAGGCGGAATCGGCGGCGGCAAAGCGGTAAAACCCTTGGGCTGACATATAGACGCCAGAAAACAGCGCGCCGATCAGGAAGAGGGCGAAGGAATGGTAGTACAGCCCCGCCGCCCCTAAAGCGGCCCCGAAAGCGCCGCCAGCCGTGCCGACGATGAATCCCGCCCGGCGCCCGTAGCGCGCCATGAAGGTCGAGATCGGCGTGGCGGTCAGCATCGAACCGATCACCATCAGGCTGATCGACAGGGTCGCAAGGCATTTATTCGGCGCCAGAGTCTGGCCCGCCAGCCCAGCCACCGTAAAGATCATCGGCATCTGCGAGCCCAGGATCGCTTGAGAGGCGACGAGGACCAGGACATTCCGGCGGGCGATTGTATCATTTTCCATCAGCCGAATGGCTATGCTTGGCGGCCCTTGGGTTCAAGCGCAAAACACCCCGGGGGGGGCGAAATCATCTGGCCTTGTGTTTGCTCGGGCTGGCGGCGCAGGGTGGCGCCATGATTGGCCGGATTATTGAAACCTCTGAGGATGTTGCGGAAGGCACGGCTTGGCTCGCCGCCCACGAGCCGCGTTTTGCGCCTGTTCTGGCGGTGACCAGCCCCCTGCCGCTGCGGCGCAAGTCGGATGGGTTTGCGGCGCTGATGGATGCGATCGTCAGCCAGCAGGTCTCGGTCGCGTCCGCCAATGCGATCCGGGCGCGGATGGGGCAGGCCGGGCTCATGGATCAAGCGGTCATGGTTGAGGCGAGTGATGAGGCTTTGCGCAGCGCAGGGCTTTCGCGGCAAAAGGCGCGCTATGGCAGGGCACTTGCGCAATCGGGCATCGATTTTGCGGCCTTGCGCCTGCAGACCGATGCGGAGGTGGTTGGTACACTTGTACAAGTGCCCGGCATTGGCCGCTGGACGGCCGAGATCTATGCCATGTTCGCCCTTGGCCGCGCCGATGTTTTTGCCCCCGGCGATCTAGCGCTGCAAGTGGCGGCGCAATCGGTTTTTGCCCTGAACGAGCGGCCTTCGGAGCCGGTCTTGCGCCGGTTATCCGAAAACTGGTCGCCCTGGCGGGCAGTTGCGGCCCGCACGCTCTTTGCCTATTACCATGTGCTGAAAGACCGCGAGGGGATCTGATGTTGCGCGAATTGAAATTTGGCCGCCGTGCCCCCGTTTCGGGCAAGGCGCGCAGTCTGGTGGTTTTCCTGCACGGCTACGGCGCCGATGGGGCCGATCTTTTGGGCCTCGCCGATGTGCTGTCCGAGCATCTTGCTGACACGGTTTTCATCGCCCCAGATGCGCCGGAAAAGCCCTTGATGGTGCCCTACGGCTATCAATGGTTCCCGATCCCGCGCTTTGACGGCTCCAGCGAAGCCCAGCAAAATGAGGGGCTTGCGCAGTCAACCGCCGATCTGAATGGGTTTCTCGACGCCCGCCTGAAGGCCGAAGATCTGGGGACTGAGGCACTTGCTCTGATCGGCTTTTCGCAAGGCGCGATGATGGCGATGCACATTGCTCCGCGCCGCACCAATGCGATCGCGGGCGTGGTAGCTATCTCTGGCAAGCTGATGCTGCCCGAGATGCTTGCTGCTGAAGCTTTGGTCAAGCCGCCGGTTCTGGTGATGCACGGCGATGCCGATGAGGTTGTGCCCTTTGCCGAGATGTCGCGGGCGGGCAATGCCCTGACGCGGGCGGGGTTTGAAACCTACGGCCATGTGATGAAAGGCTCCGGCCACGGCATCGCCCCCGATGGCCTATCCGTGGCGCTGCGGTTCTTGCAGGACAAGCTGCCCGCTTAACCGCGCCCGCCATTGGCCAGATAGGCCGCGCAGCCGGTCAAGGCGGCATAGTCATCTTCAACGAGCGTGATCTGAAAGCTCTCCATGAACTCGCCAAAGCGGCCCTTGTCCCTAAAGGCCGCTGCAAAACCCATCTCGTCCAGATAGGGCGCGATGGCGCGGGCGACGCCGCCGATCAGATAGATGCCGCCAAAGGGCAGGTGGGTCAGAGCCAGATTGCCCAAGGTTTGCGCCATGATATGGATGTAAAGCGTGGCGGCGTCGCGGGCAAAGGCATTGCCGCGGGCCAGATCCGCCATCACTTCCGAGGTCGGCTTTTGCGCGCGGGCCCCGGCCTGCAGGGTGATAAACTCATAGAGATGTCCGATTCCGCGCCCGGCAATCGCCTCTTCGGCCCCGGCAAAACCATGCGCGCCCTGCATCTGATGCGCCAGAAATTTTGCCAAAGCATAGTCTTGCGCGGTTTGAACCGGCATCGAGACATGCCCGCATTCCGAGGCCGCCACCAGCCGCCCCCAAGGTGTGTCATGCACCGGGGCGGCGTTCATCCCCGTGCCCAGACCCACCACCAGCATCGTGGCGCCGGGCTTTTGCGTGCCTGCCAGCAGCACCCGCAAATCCTTGTCCGCGATCTGCCCCAGCGCGTGGCCTTGCGCCTGCAGATCGTTCAGAATCGCAACCGCATCAGCCCCGGTCGCCCGGCGCAGCTGCGCATCATCAATCACCCATGCCAGATTGGTCATCTCGGCCACCCCGTCCCGGACCGGACCGGCAACGGCTACGCAGGCGCCTTGAACCTGGGGCGATCCCGCCTCCTGCAGATAACGGCGCAGGATCGGCTCCAGCCCGGAAGACTCCGCATTGGCAAAGCGGCGGATCGAGCTTGCGTCCACATCCTTGCCATGGGCAAGCGCCACGCGGGTATTGGTGCCGCCGATATCGGCAAGAATGGCAAGGGGCGCGGTCATGTTCTTGATCCTCAGCACTTCAAGTTTGGCGCGTTAGCGGCCGGGGTTCATCACTTTGGGCGCGGGGCCGGTCGATTGACCGATGATCAACTCCGCCTCCAGCAAGCGGTGTTCGGGCGGCCCGCCCGGATTGGCAATGAGCCGCATCAACATGTCGGCAACGATGCGCCCGGCCTCACGCACCGAGGAGCGGGTCGCGGTAAAGATCGCGGTGTCGGCCCCATTGCGCAAATAACTCAGATCATCGTCAAAGATAATCACCGAAACATCACGGCCCAGCGTCAGACCCTGCACGATCACCCCGTCGACATTGCCCTTGGCCTTCATCAATCGATAGGCGTTTTGTTCGTCCTCGGCAGAGACCACCGACAGCAGCATGTCGATATCCTCAAGCGAATGGACCTCGCCCGCGCCGGCAATGAAATCCGAAAAGATCGGGTTCATTATCTCGTTTTTCAGAGTGCCCGAAATCACGTAGCCGACGGCATGCGAGCGGCCCGTAGCCAGCCGGATCGCCCGTGAATTGGGCTGGTAATCATAGCGTTTGGCGGCGGCCTCGACCCGTTCGCGCGTGGCGGCGTTGACCTCGGGATAGCCGTTCAGGGCCCGGC
>CAIYZT010000301.1 GCA_903930735.1 uncultured Paracoccaceae bacterium
CATCATGCGGCCGGTAAATTCGTCGATCAGCATCACCTCGCCCTCGCGGACGATGTACTGCTGGTCCTTGGAATATAGCTTGTGCGCGCGCAGCGCCTGCGTCGCGTGGTGCACGATGGTCGTGCTTTCCGGCTCGTACAGAGCCTGCCCCTCGGGCAGAATCCCGGCGTCATGCAGCAACTTCTCCATCGCCTCATTGCCGTCTTCGGTAAAGGTCACCGAGCGCTGTTTTTCGTCCAGCTTGAAATCATCGGGCGTAAGCAACGGGATCAGCTTGTCGACCTGATTGTAAAGCTCGCTACGGTCCTGCGAGGGGCCCGAAATGATCAAGGGCGTGCGCGCCTCGTCGACCAAGATCGAATCCACCTCGTCCACAATCGCGAAGTTATGGCCGCGCTGGGCCATCTGCTCCAGCGTGCCCTTCATGTTGTCACGCAGATAGTCAAACCCGAGCTCGTTATTGGTCGCGTAGGTGATATCGGCCTGATAGGCCTTTTTCTTGTCCGTATCGTTCTGGAACGGCACCACAACGCCGGTGGTCATGCCCAGATGAGCAAAGACCTTGCCCATCCATTCCGCATCACGCTTGGCCAGATAATCATTGACCGTGACCACATGCACGCCCTTGCCGGACAGCGCGTTCAGATAGGCCGGAAAGGTCGCCACAAGGGTCTTGCCCTCGCCGGTGCGCATCTCGGCGATATTGCCCTGATGCAGGAAGATCCCGCCCTTGAGCTGCACATCAAAGGCCCGCAGACCCAGGGCCCGGCGCGCCGCCTCGCGGCAATTGGCAAAGGCCTCGGGCAGGATCGCCTCCAATGCCTCGCCGCCGGTCTGAACCCGCTCCTTGAATTCCACCGTTTTCGCGATGATCTCGGCGTCGCTCAATGCCGCAAACTGTGGCTCCAGCGCGTTGATCTTCGCCACCAGAGGACGCACCGATTTCACCTTGCGGTCGTTGGGCGAGCCGAAGATTTTCCGAGTGATGGTTCCAAGACCCAGCATATTTTCTCCGCTTGGCCAATATTGACGTGCTTGTGACGGGCAGCGGCCCTTGCCCACCCGTGCCACCTTGCCTAAAAGATTGGAAGGGATAGGACGATCCTGCCTGACGCGACCACTGGCGATTTAAGGGGAAGGTTCTCCATAGTCAACTTGCGCGCCCGCAGTCGTGAACAGGAAAAGATGAAATGACACAGAAAAAGGTCTTATTTGCCGGTCTGGCGCTTTGCACGGCCCTGGTCCTGCCCGCTTTTGCTCAAGATACGGCTGCGCCCCCAGAGGGCGCGCCGACGGCGGCCACCGTGGTGGCGACGGTCAATGGCACCGATATCACTCTCGGCAACATGATCGTGGCCCGCTCTGCCTTGCCCCCCGAATACCAAAGCCTGCCCGATGATCTGATCTTTGGTGGGCTTTTGGACCAGGTGATCCAGCAAGTGATCATCGAACAATCGATGGAAGGCAAGCTGAAGCTGGTCGATGAGTTGACGATCCTGAACGAACGTCGCACCTATCTCTCCTCGCTGCTGGTGGCCCAGATTGCGGGCGATGCCCTGACGGACGCCGCCCTGCAAAAGGCCTATGACGCGGCCTATGCCGAGTTCAAATTGCAGACCGAATACCGCGCCTCGCATATCCTTGTGGAGGACGAGGAGTTGGCCAAGACGCTCCTGGCCAAGATTGAGGCAGGTGCAGTTTTTGCAGAGGTTGCAATGGCCAATTCAACCGATGGATCGGCCCAAGGCGGCGGCGATCTGGGCTGGTTCGGCCTCGGCCAGATGGTCGAGCCTTTCGAGGTCGCGGTGGTCGCCGCCGAGGTTGGCAAGGTCACCGGCCCGGTGCAGACCGAGTTCGGCTTTCACCTGATTCTGGTCACCGAAACCCGCAATTCCGAAAAGCCGCCCCTGGATACGGTCCGCGCCGATCTGGAGGCTGCGGTTCAGCGCGATGCCGTGCTGGCGGCGGTTGACGTGATGGTCAAAGCCGCCAAGATTGAAAAGCCCGAAGTTGCGATCGACCCGGCGCTGCTGAAGAATACCGATCTGCTGAACGAATAGATGTCCAAGGGGAAAGCCATGGCCAAGAAAGACTGGAAGTCCAAGGCCAAGGCCTTGAAAGCCGAGTTGAAGACGCAGCGCGCTGAGGCGGTGCCCGCACAGGCGGCCAAGATGGTATCGCCCCTCGCCCCGGCGCATTTCCCCAAACTGCCCCTCATCGCTGGCGCGGAATTTGCCGCGGTCGAGGCCGGGGTGCGTTACCTGAACCGCAAGGACGTGATGCTGATCCGCCTTGCTCCCGGCACCGCCATCGCCGGCGCCTTCACCCGTTCCTCAACCCGTTCGGGCTGCGTGCGCGATTGCCAGGCCAAACTGGCAACCAAGGTGCCGCCCGGCGCCGGGGCCGCCATCATCGTGAACTCCGGCAATTCCAACGCATTCACCGGCGCCACAGGCGATCACGCCGTGGCCGAAATTACCGCTGGCGTCGCCGCCGCGCTCGGCCTGTCCGCCAACCGCGTCTTTTCCTCTTCCACCGGCGTCATAGGCGAGCCGCTGCCCTTCGATCGGATCACGGCCCAGATCCCCGCGCTCACCGCCGCCCTGCGCGAGGATGCCATCGAAATGGCTGCAAATGCCATGATGACCACCGACACCTTTCCAAAAGGCGCCACAGCCA
>CAIYZT010000302.1 GCA_903930735.1 uncultured Paracoccaceae bacterium
GCTGCGGGCCTGGCTGGGCCGGCTCGACGGGCTCGGGGTTACGCTGCGCACCCGCTGGCGTTGGACCGGGTTTGACGGCGATGGCATGGCGTTTGATACCCCCGAGGGAAGGCAAGTTTGCCGTGCCGATGTGACAGTCCTTGCTATGGGCGGGGCCAGTTGGTCTCGGCTGGGATCAGACGGGGCATGGGTGCCGATCTTGCGCGCGGCGGGGGTCGCAGTGTCGCCTTGGAAGCCCGCCAATATGGGGCTGGTGGTGGATTGGTCGGAGCCGATGGCGCGGCACTTTGGGACGCCAGTCAAAGGCGCGGCGCTGTTGGCGGGCACGCAGCGCGAGCGGGGGGAATTCGTGGTTTCGGCGCGCGGGATTGAAGGCGGCGGGATCTATGCCGTCTGCCGCGCGGTGCGTGAGGGGGCGGAATTGCGGCTCGATCTGATGCCGGATGTGACGCTGGAGGAGGTCGCGGCACGGCTCGGACGGATGCGGACGGGCGAGAGCGTGACCAACCGGCTGCGCAAGCTGGGGCTTGTCGCGGTGGCGGCGGGGCTGGTGATGGAATGGGGCCGCGGACAGGATCTGGCGGCGGCGATCAAAGGGTTGCTGGTGCGCCACGCCGGGCCAAGGCCGCTGGACGAGGCTATTTCGGTGGCGGGCGGCGTGGCTTGGGATGGGGTGACGGAAGGTCTGGAACTGAAGGCGCTGCCGGGGGTCTTTGTGGCCGGTGAGATGCTGGATTGGGAGGCACCGACGGGGGGCTATCTGTTGACCGGCTGCCTCGCCACCGGCGCCTGGGCGGGGCGGGCAGCGGCGGGGCTTTGATTGGGGTGGGCCGCGAAAGTGATTTAGAGCGTGTTGCGGTCAACCGGGTTCACCCGACTGACCGCAATGGCCAAGCCGAGGGCGATGAACGGGCCTAGGACGAGGCCAGCAAGGCCCCACAGAATGATGCGTTTCAAATCTGGTCTCCCCATAAGAGTTGGCGGGATAGGCCTTGCGGATTGGGTTTCAGGGCGGCTGTTGTCTTTCTACAGGCCATTTCGAGCGGAATTCATACTGGTGGGCGGTTCGGTTTGTGTGCGGGTTTGGCGGCAATTGGGTTGGACTGTGGAAGAAATCGGTTTGGCGATCATGGAGAGCCTAGAGTGAGAGTCAAACCTGCTTGAGCGAGTTTTACGACGGTCAACACAATTTGTCGATCAAGTATCGCATAATTTGATTGTCAAAGGTGCTTGCCTGTACTATTCGATGGCCTACCACCGTAGGCAATCAGTTCACCGCAAAAGAGATCGTCAAATGGTTGCACAGCGCCCACACTTCGACCTTTCACAAGCGGTTAGCTATCATGTGGGGAAATTTCCGCCTGAGCGGCTTGACCTTGAACTGCTGTTGGAACCCCTGACGGCGGCGACGGCGGCGTTAAGCCGATACGACGAGATGATGCGCCGGATGCTGAACAGCGAGGTTCTTTTGGCCCCGCTGCGAAGCGCCGACGCCGTGGTCTCATCGCGGATGGAGGGCACAATCTCGACCTTGGACGAGGTGTTGCGGCTGGGGGCCGAAGAGGACGCAGGCGACTTGGATGCACAGCGCAGCGCCAGAAGCGAAACGGTTGAGGTCTTTCGATACGCGCGCGCGCTGAAGCAAGCGCAGGATAAGCTGCGCGATGGTACACCATTCTCAGACTGGCTGGTTCGTGGCGCGCATCAGACCCTTCTGGTGCTTGGTCGCGGCGCGCAAAAGCGCCCCGGCGCCTATAAGATTGAACAGAACTATTTTGGCGAGCGTGGCCGCTCTAACGCGGTGCATTTTATCCCTGTCGCGCCCGAGAGTTTGCAGGCCGGCATGGACCGGCTGTTTCAATTCGTGAACGCGCCGAAGCCAATTCCCATTTTGCGAACCGCGCTGGCCCATGTCGAGTTTGAAGCGCTGCACCCGTTTGAGGACGGCAACGGGCGGGTCGGGCGCATGTTGATACCGTTGATGCTGTGGCGTTTCGGGCTGATCAGCCAACCGCATTTTTTCGTCAGCGGCTATTTTGAGGACTATAAGGCAGAGTATATCGAGCGCATGCGGCGGGTGTCCTCTCATGGGGAATGGTCGCAGTGGTGCCGGTTTTTCCTGTTGGCGCTGGATGCGCAGGCGCAGGAAAACATCGCGACGGCGGAGGCAATTCAGACCCTGTACGGCAACATGAAAGTGCGGTTTCAGGCCGAGCTTTCGTCGCAATGGGCAAGTCACGCGCTGGATTTCGTTTTCGCCAACCCGGTGTTTCGCAACAACCGCTTTACGTCTGTCAGCGGCATTCCGGCGCCGACGGCAAACAGATTGTCCCGCCGCCTGGTTGAAGCGGGGCTATTGAAAGAGCTGGACGGCGCGTCAGGTCGCAGGGCAGCTCTTTACACGTTTGAGCCATTGTTGGAGATCGTTCGGGAAAGATAGGGTTTACTTGCCGGCCCCGGCCGTCTCTGACCCGTTGCGCGTCAGGTAAAAGGCCAGAAGAATCGGCACCACAGTGGCGGCGAAGACCACCATGGCGACGACGTTGGTGACCGGGCGCTGGCGGGGGCGGATCAGCTCTTCGAGCATCCAGATCGGCAGGGTGGCTTGTTGGCCAGCGGTGAAGGTGGTGACGATGACCTCGTCGAACGACAGGGCGAAGGCGAGCATGCCGCCGGCGAGCAGCGCCGTGCCGAGGTTGGGCAGCAGGATGTACCAGAAGGATTGAAAGGCATTGGCGCCGAGGTCGGCCGAAGCCTCCATCACCCCGCCAGAGAGGCGGCGGAACCGTGCGACGGCGTTGTTATAGACGATGACAATGCAAAAGGTCGCATGGCCGAGGATGATGGTCCAGGTGGAAAACGGGATATCCATCAGCCCGAAGGCAGAGCGCAGCGAGATGCCGGTGATCACGCCAGGCAGCGCAATGGGCAGCAGAATCAGCAGGGTGATCTGCTCGCGGCCAAAGAATTTCGCCCGCGACATGGCGGCGGAGACAAGGGTGCCGAGGATCATGGCGAGGAAGGTGGCGATCAGGGCGACTTTCAGCGACAGGGCCAGCGCCTCCCAGATATCGGGGCGGGCCCAGGCGGCGGCGAACCACTGGGTGGTCAGGCCGGGGGGCGGGAATTGATAGGTGCGCTCTTCGGTAGTGAAGGCGTAGAGGAAGATCAAGAGGATCGGCACGTGCAGGAATAGCAGGCCAAGCGTTGCGGTGATCTTGAGCAGGGGGGAGGCGCGATCAGAGCGCATCGAAGGCTCCTGCACGTTTGGCGAGGGTGAGGTAGATCAGCATGATGACGATCGGCACCACGGCAAAGGCGGCGGCCAGGGGGATGTTTCCGGCGGTGCCTTGCAGCTGATAGACCGCCATGCCGATGAAATTGGCCGAGTTTCCGACGATTTGCGGGATGATATAATCGCCCATGGTCAGCGAAAAGGTAAAGATCGAACCGGCGATGATGCCCGGCAAGGCCAGCGGCAGGATCACGGTGCGGAAGGTCTGGGCGCGGGTGGCGCCGAGGTCGGCGGAGGCTTCGAGCATCGAGGTCGGGACGCGTTCGAGGGCGGCCTGCATCGGCAGGATCATATAAGGTATCCAGACGTAGACAAAAACTGCGAACATGCCGAGGTAGGAGGTGGACAGCGAGTTGCCGCCGATGATGGGCAGGGCGAGAATCGCATCCAGGACGGGCGTGGTGTGGGTGGCGGAGGCGACCCATGTGATGATGCCCTCTTTGGCGAGGATGAGTTTCCAAGCGTAGACTTTGACCAGATAGCTGGACCAAAGGGGCAGCATGACGCCGAGGTAGAAGATGGCTTTCCAGCGGCCGCGCGCGTAGCGGGCGGCGAAATAGGCGATGGGAAAGGCGAGGATGGCGCAGCCGATGGTGACGGCGGCGGACATCAGGACGGTGCGGATGATGACATCGTAATTTGAGGGGCGCAGAAGCTCGGCGTAGGTTTTGAGCGTGAATTCGGGCACGACCCTGCCGGAAAATTCGTCGATCGAGTAGAAACTTTGCAGCAGGAGCGCGGCGAGGGAGCCCAGATAGACGAGGCCGAGCCAGAGCAGCGGCGGGGTTAAAAGGAGCGCGAGCAACAGGCGCGGGCGGCGCCAGAAGAGCGCGGTCAGCCGGTCGGCGGGGCCGCGGGCGGGGATGATGGCGGGGGCTGTCATAGGGGCTTGGCCGGGGTGGGGTGAGGGGTTCGCGCATGACTTTGGGGGCGGATGCCTCCGGCGGGGATATTTGGGCCACCTTGAAGGGCGCACGCGGGTTTGGGGTGGGGGGCGTTCATTCGCCGGCCATCACATGCAGGGCGCCGGGGGCGAAGGTGAAGGCGCGGGTGCTGCCGATTTCGGGGATTGGCTGGCCGGTGGGGATCAGCGCGGCGATGTCGGTCTCGCCGCAACGCAGGACAGCGCGGGTGCTGGAGCCTTGGTAGCGCAGGGCGGTAATGGTGCCGGTGACGGGGCCGGTGGCGGCGAGGCTGGTGGCTTCGGGGCGGAGCGACGACCATTGGACCGGGCCGCCCAGCGCGGCGGTCATGGCGGGGGGCACAACGTTGGATGAGCCGACGAAATCGGCGACAAAGCGGGTGCGGGGCGCGGCGTAGATCTGTTCAGGGGTGCCGATCTGGGCGATGCGGCCATCGTTGAAGACAGCGAGGCTGTCGGCCATCGAAAGAGCTTCGTGCTGGTCATGCGTTACGAAAACAAAGGTGATGCGCAGGCGTTTTTGCAGGGCTTTCAACTCGTCCTGCATCGCTTCGCGCAGTTTGAGGTCGAGCGCGCCGAGGGGCTCGTCCAGGAGCAGAACGCGGGGCTCGTTCACCAAAGCGCGGGCGAGCGCGACGCGCTGGCGCTGGCCGCCGGAGAGCTGGCCGGGTTTGCGGTCTCCGTAGCTGCTCAATTTCACGAGCGAAAGCATCTCTTCGGCGCGCGCATAGCGGGCGCTGCGGGACATGCCTTTGACCATCAGCCCGTAGGCCACGTTGTCGCGAACGTTCATATGGGGGAAAAGGGCGTAGTCCTGAAACACCGTGTTGACGTTGCGCAGGTGCGGCGGTGTGGCAGAGACGTCTTCGCCGAAAATCCGGATCACGCCGGAAGAGGGCGATTCGAAGCCCGAGATCAGGCGCAGGCAGGTGGTCTTGCCCGAGCCGGAGGGGCCGAGCATGGCGAAAAACGCGCCTTCCGCGATGGTCAGATCCACGCCATCCACTGCCTTGATGGGCGCAGAGGCCGAGCCGAAGTGGCGGGTAACAGAGGCGAATTCGACGGCGGAGGTCATGGAATGCCTTATGGCTTGGGGGGGGGGCGGCCCTCGGCGCAAAGGCGAAGGCGGGGCACGATTGTGCCGGCGCGATTTGGGAGGGCCAGAGGTTGGGGCTCCCTCCCCCCGTGAGGGGGGAGGGAAGAGGTCAGCGGTTTAGCGGCCGCCGATCACACCGATATAGTCAGAGACCCAGCGATAATAGGGTACGCAGGTATCTTCGCCCTGCGCGCAATCGGCAACCGGGGTGGTCCAGAACCGGATTTGCTCGAAGTTGTCCAAACCGTTGGCGGTGCAACCTTCGGCGGTTTGCATGCCGCGGCCATCGGTGCAGGCTGCCAGAACGGCGGGATTGGCGCCGAACCAGACCGACAGATCCGACTGCAGATTGGAGGCGAGCGAATGCTCCATCCACTTGTAGGCGCAGTTCGGATGAGCGGAATCGACATGCATCATCGTCGTATCGGCCCAGCCCGTCGCTCCCTCTTGCGGGATGGTTGAGGCGATCGGCGTATCGGCCGCCAGAATCCCGACCTGGAAGGGCCAGGAGCCGGAGGCCACCACGCCTTCGTTCTTGAAATCATCCATCTGGATGAAGGCGTCATGCCAGTAACGGCCCACGATGGTCCGCTGAACGCGCAGCAGGTCGAGCGCGGCCTTGTACTGATCTTCGTTAAGCTCGTAGGGCGAGGTGATGCCAAGCTCGGGCTTGTGGAACATCAGGTATTGCGCCGCATCCGCGATATGGATCGGGCCGTCATAGGCCTGCACGCGGCCCGCATTGGGCTTGCCATCCGGCAGGTCCATGGCTTCGAATACGACGTTCCACGAGGTTGGCGCCTCTTTGAAAACATCGGTGTTATACATCAGAACGTTGGGGCCCCACATATAGGGCACGCCGTAGTGCACGCCGTCCACGGTATGCCAGCTCGCGTCTTGCAGACGCGGATCGACGGTGGACCACGAGGGGATCAGCGCAGTGTTGATCGGCTGCACGCGGTTGCCGGCGATCAGGCGCAGCGAGGCGTCGCCCGAAGCGGTGACGAGGTCAAACCCGCCCTCGTTCATCAGCGCAACCATCTCGTCCGAGGTATTGGCGGTCTTGACCT
Organism: uncultured Paracoccaceae bacterium; assembly: GCA_903930735.1. GTDB lineage: Bacteria > Pseudomonadota > Alphaproteobacteria > Rhodobacterales > Rhodobacteraceae > CAIYZT01. Next base: position 6,384 of record CAIYZT010000302.1, read on the forward strand.
TAACCATGCAGCCGGTGTCGGCCTCGAATTTGGTCACCCAGTCAAAGGCCTTGTCGGTCTCGCCGCGCTCAATATAGCCGGCCCAGGCGACGATGGAAACTTCGCCTTCGCCGTCGCCCACTGCGGTCATCTCAGCCATGACGGGGGCCACACCCAACATAAGGGCCAGCGCCGAGGTGCCAAGCAACTTTACAGTCTTCATGTCGTTCTCCCTGGTGCGGGGCCGCCTGCGGGGGCGGCCCCTTGTTGAGCCTGTAACGGTAATCGAGCGCACCCGAATCGCAAGACAAAATCTTGCCTGCCCGGTGGCAGATTGA
>CAIYZT010000303.1 GCA_903930735.1 uncultured Paracoccaceae bacterium
CTGTGACCCCTACGATGTCAACGTAGTGCTCTCCCGCTGAGCTACGCGCCCTGATTGCTTGGTGAGGGTGTCACCGCCGGTGCGGAACCGACGCTCATCAGCAAAGTGAGGCGGATATAGCTGCTCCCGCGCGTTATGGCAAGCGCGGCGTTGCAGTTTTATCCGTTTGTGTGGAGGCAGCCGCTCAGGCGGCGACCAGAATTTTCTGCACTTCGCTGACAAGATCGCGAAGATGGAAGGGTTTTGAAAGTATTTTGGCCTCTTTCGGGGCGTCCGAATCCGGGTTCAGCGCGACGGCCGCAAAACCTGTGATGAACATCACTTTGATATCGGGATCGAGCTCGGTGGCGCGGCGCGCCAGTTCGATGCCGTCCATTTCCGGCATGACAATGTCGGTCAACAGCAATTCGAACGGTTCTTCGCGCAAGCGGTCATAGGCGGCAAGGCCGTTTTCGCAGGAGGCCACATGATAACCCGCATTTTCCAGCGCTTTCACCAGAAAACGCCGCATGTCATTGTCATCTTCGGCCAACAGGATCCGTTGCATGGTCTACTCACTTCGATGGGTCGTGATTATTCCTGCGCAATAAACACGATAAAGTGTAAACAAGAGATGAAGCTCCGGCGTTTTATTGCATATGGGCCGGAAATCCGGCTTTGGTCAGCGCCTCGGTGAAGGGGTGGGCGGGCAGCTGGCTGGTGACAACGGCTTCGGCGCGTTCCAGACTGACGGTGACGGTGGCGGCGGGATCCTGTTTCAGGATCAGCCGCTCGACGGATTTGACGCAGCCCTGACAGGACATGCCGGAAACCGAGAAATGATGGGCTTGGGCGGGATGGGTCATGCGCAAAACTCCTGACACGGGGGGCTGTATGCAAATTGGGCGGCAGACCGGGCTTTTGCAAGGGCTGATTTAGGGGTACACGGGTGCAATGCCAAAAAAGCTGACCGCAGCTTTTGGCCCGCATTTTTGGAGTGATCATGTCTGTCGCCACGCCCGCACTGCCGCCGATCTGGACCCGTATTGACGAGCATCTGGATTGTTACGATGTGATTTTCTCCGATATCTGGGGCGTGCTGCACAATGGCAAAACGGCATGGCCCCTGGCGTCCGAGGCCCTGACCCGCTATCGCGGGCGCGGCGGCAAGGTGGTGCTGGTGTCCAACGCGCCGCGCCCGGGCGTGCTGGTGCCCGAATTGCTGGCCCATTGGGGCGTGCTGCCGACCGCTTGGGACGAGATCGTCACCTCGGGCGATGTCACGCGCCAGCTGATTGTGGAACGCGGCACCACGCCGTTCCTGCATATCGGGCCGGAACGCGATCTGCCTTTGCTGGGCGAACAGGCCGCTTTGCGGGTGCCGCTGGAAGAGGCGGGCTATATCGTGTGCAGCGGGCTTTATGACGACGAGACCGAGACCCCCGACGATTATGCCGCGATGCTGGAACAGGCTCTGGCAAGCGGGCTGGATATGGTCTGCGCCAATCCCGATCTGGTGGTCGAACGCGGTCCGCGGCTGATCTATTGCGCGGGCGCGCTGGCCGAACGCTATCGCGAGATGGGCGGCAAAGCACTGTATGCCGGCAAGCCGCATGCGCCGATCTATCAGGCCGCGCATCTGCTGGGGCAACAATTGCTGGGTCGCGATTTGTCAAGGCAACGGATTCTGGCAATCGGTGATGCGTTCTATACCGATGTCGCGGGCGCGGCGGCCCATGGCATTGACTGCCTGTTTGTGGCGCGCGGCATCCATAGCGAGGATTTCGGCCTGCATCACGGCCCGCTGACGCAAGAAGGGGTTGCCAAGGGCATGGTTGACCGCCTGCACCAGCCGGTGGCCATCATGGATGTGCTGGCCTGAGCCAAAATGTGACCGAAGGTCGAATGGTTTTGCTGCACTGCGTCGATTAGGCTTCTCCCTCAGCGATGGAGAGGCACAATGACCTATCATGTGATGCGGACCTATGCGTTTGACGAGTTGTCGCTTGGCCAGCAGGAAACGGTGATGCGCACCGTGATGGAAACCGATATTGTCGGTTTTGCCGCCGTTTCGGGGGACAATAACCCGATCCATCTGAACGAGGATTACGCCGCCTCCACCCGTTTCGGCCAGCGCATTGCCCATGGCATGTTCACCGCCAGCCTGATTTCGGCGGTGATCGGCACGCAAATGCCGGGTCCGGGCGCAATTTATCTGTCGCAAACCCTGCAATTCATGGCCCCTGTCAAAATCGGCGATGTGGTGGTGGTGGTGGTCGAAGTGGCCGAAAAGGTCGAAAAAGGCCGCAGGGTCCGCCTTGTGTGCCGCTGCGTGGTCGACGGCAAAAGCGTGCTGGAAGGCGAGGCGTGGGTGAGTGTGCCGGCGGCGCGCGGTGCGGGGCCCATCGCCAAAGGGGCTTGACCGGCAGGGGTTGAGGCTTCAGGGTCTGGCGCGCCCGGGCCTGCCGGTCCGGTTTTTGTGATTCCAGCCACCGATTGAAGTTTCATGTCTGTAGATACTCCTGCTCTGCGCGCCCGTTCTGTCTCCGATCCGCAAGGATTCTGTCTGGTGCAGGGGCTGCAACCTCTGCCGCACGGATTTGCGCGCGCCGTGGTGGCCTTGGGCAATTTCGACGGTTTGCATCGCGGACACCGCGCGGTGATCGGCGAGGCGCGGCGGTTGGCGGCTTCACTGGGCCTGCCTGCGGGCCTGTTGTCGTTCGAGCCGCATCCGCGCAGCTTTTTCAAACCCGATGCACCGCTGTTCCGGCTGACGCCCGCGCCGCTCAAAGCCGCGCTGGCCTGTGGGATGGGCCTGCAAGGGCTGATCGAACTGCCGTTCAACCACGCGCTGGCGGGCACTTCGGCCCATGATTTTATCGAGGAGATGCTGATCGGCCAATTGGGCATCGGCGGCATTGTGATCGGCCATGATTTCCACTTCGGCAAAGGGCGGCAAGGCTCGCCCGAGATGATCGCCGAGATGGGCGCGCGGCTCGGCATCCCTGTTTCGGTGGTGGCGGCGTTGAAAGAGGGCGAGGAACCGGTCTCCTCCAGCCA
>CAIYZT010000304.1 GCA_903930735.1 uncultured Paracoccaceae bacterium
AGAACTCACCCACCAGAGGGTTATGTTCCGGCGGTCAGGCAGAGGTCAAGGCATGTGTTGGCTCCTTCTTTTTTCGGGTTGCTGCGGCTGAGCCGGCCTTGAAGCGGAAGCTGTCGTTTCCAGTCTCCAGGATGTGGCAGCGGTGGGTGGCAGCCCTTCGGGGCGCGACCGAGGGCTATGTCACGCAGACTGCAGAAGCTGTCGAGGGGAATGCGCTGCGCATGGCGGGGAGGCTATAGATGGCGGGCAAGGTGACGCATAAATGGGCGTTCATGCCGGGCATGCGCGCTGGCGCGTACAGCTGGGAATCGTCTGCCAAGGCCATTGAACGGCTGAAATTGGCCAGCTCCGAGATTCAACCCGGCCGCCGCGGCCGAGGGCGTCATCGCGCTGGCCCAGCGCATCTGGTCAGCCTTCGAGCATATCGACACCTTGTTGATTTTCACCCGATAGTCCGAGGCGGAGTTTTCATCGCAATTGCGTTCGGGCTAGGGTGTGAAATCGACAGATCGCAACATGCTGCGCGTATGGCTTGCTGAAGCGATTGGCTGAGAGCGCCGAAACCGGGAGTGTCATGAACTCTGTGTATGTCCTCTGGCCCATGCGGGTTTCAGCCCCGGTCACGCATGAAAGCGTTCTGCGAACATGACTCGAATTGGTTGCGCGCTGCAAACCATTCTCGGACATTTCTGCCGCCTTTCTCGAAGTTGCGGATGGCGAGATAGATCAGCTTGGTGGCCGCGTCCTCGGTCGGGAATAAGCCTCTGGTCTTGATCGATTTTCGGATCACCCGGTTCAGGCTTTCGATGGCATTTGTGGTGTAGATGATCTTTCGCACCGCTGGAGGGAAGGCAAAGAACGGGGTCACTTCTTCCCAAGCCCTTTGCCAGGCCGGGGCGATGGAGGCGTATTTGTCGCCCCATGCGGCCTCGAAGGCGTTCAGGGAAATGGCGGCCTGATCGGCGGTCGGCGCCTCGTAAATTCGGCGCAGGTCACCGGGTCGATCACGTCGATCGTGTCGCCGGCAAAGTCGTCAAAGACCCACCCTCCGCCAACATGCGTTTGGCGCATTGCGCTGAAAGAGCACCTCCGGTGCGACCTTGGCCGCAATATCCCCGGCCTGTGCTGGCCTTGGACAAGGATATATGATTTTTGGTCAGTCAGACCTATTTCTGGCCATCGTTCCAGCCTGCGCCCAAAGGACGGCCTCTCTGCGCAGGGTCCTGCGTCGGCAGGCGCGATGTTGAGGATAGAGGGCTTCGGACCATCGATGGGTCAAAGGCGCTGCCCTTCCCTTCCGCCGCTTGCCCAAAGGAGATCTTGGTCACAGCCAGGCCCGGAAAATCCCGGACCCGGCCCTGTTTGGTCGCGCCGCGTCAGCGCTGCCCCTTGGTCATGATCCCAAAGATCCGCCCATCCCGATTACGCGGCCGGTTTAGGATCGACCACCGCATCCTTGGTCTTCCAGAGCGAGAACAGTACCCCCGCCGCAAGGATTGCAAAGGTGATCGCCAACGACAGCCAAGCCGGGAACTTCTCCCAATCCATCATTTCCGCGACAAAGATCTTGGAGC
>CAIYZT010000305.1 GCA_903930735.1 uncultured Paracoccaceae bacterium
CCGATCTAGTTGGAAAGCGCCGAAAGTTCGACGAAGGGCATGGGCGTGGCGATTTATGAGAACATAAGAAGAACAAACTAGCTGTTGTTGTTGATTCTACCAGCGGTATCTGCGAGTCGTACAAGCGTACAGATTCCCTAAACTGGCACCTGCTTCTAGCCAAATTCGCGCAAACGTTTGGGATTGCTGAAAATCCCTTCCCGAAAAGTCGTCCCGACATTTCAGGAACGAACCGAAAAACGCTCCACTGGAGCGTTTTCAGATCGGTTCGAAGAGACCGATCCCGGCCCTAATCCTGCAGAAAAACCCGGCTCGGATGCACTTCGCCGCCCATATAGCGCCCGACGGCCAAAGCGCGCCCATTCCGGCTGACCCAGCATTCCGTGCCATATTCCAGATGCCCCAGCACCTGCCCCGGATTGCCATGCCCCAGCCGCGCGGCGCCCTCTTCGGTGGCGCTCACCTCCGGCAGCCCGACAAGCCCCATCTGCAGATCCAGAACCCGCGCCATCAATTCGGGCGTGCGCGCCATCGCGTCAATCTGATCCAGACTGAGCCCCTGATCCGCCTGAAACGGCCCCGACCATTCGCGCCGCAACCAAGCCACATGCCCAAGGCAGCCCAAAGCCGCCCCCAGATCACGCGCAATGGCCCGCACATAGCCGCCCTTGCCGCAGACCATCTCCAGCAGCACATGATCGGCATCGGGCCGCTCCAGCATCTCCAGCCGCTCGACCCACAACGGCCGGGCGGCAAGGTCCATCTCAACCCCCTCGCGCGCCAGATCATAAGCGCGCTCACCGTCCACCTTGACGGCGGAAACCTGCGGCGGGATCTGTTCGATCTGGCCGCGAAAAGCGCCCAAGGCGTCGGCGATTTGGGCATCGTCCGGACGGGCGGCGCGCTCCTCCAGAACCGAGCCTTCGGCATCATCAGTGCTCGTCGACGCGCCAAAGCGCACCATGAAACGGTAGCATTTCAGCGCGTCGGTGATGTAGGGCACGGTCTTGGTCGCCTCTCCCAAGGCAATCGCCAAAACGCCGGTTGCGGCTGGATCAAGCGTGCCTGCATGGCCCGCCTTTTGCGCGTTCAGCGCCCAGCGCACCTTGCCCACAACTTGGGTTGACCCGATCCCAGCCGGCTTGTCCACGATCAGCCAACCCGAAACCGGCAGCCCTTTTTTTTTGGCCTTGGCCATCCGCTATACCCCTATTCCGCCGCCGTTTTCTCAATCACGCCGATGATCGGCCCGACCGGAAACCCGATATCATTGCGATCCAGTTGCGGCGCGTAAAGCCGCGAGATCGAGCCGTCAAGGAAGAGCGCCTGGCGCAGGCCCAAAACATCGCGGAAAAGCCGCGCAAAGGCGTGAAAATTGACCGCATCGTTGGAAATCACGAAACTGGCGGTGCTGCCATCCTCAGAAACCCCGACCCCGTTGCGATAATTCAACGAATCCGAGGCATTTCGGAACAAAGGATGCAGCGCGCCGTCCAGCACCAGCATCGGCCCCGACTGGGTGGCCATCCAGCAGGCGGGCGGATCGGCCGCAAAGGCGCGGCTCTCGATGATCCGAAAGGCGAGGCCGGAATCGCCCGCCAGCGCGGTACAGAACACGCCATTCGGCAGCAGCCCGAAATTGCCCGGCCCGTCACGCGTGACGATCTTTTTCAGCTGGGTCCCGGCCTGAACATAAAGACCGACCGGGGCCAGATCCTCATCGAACATGCCGGCATTCATCGCAAATGTCAGGGTTTCGCCCTGCGGCTCCAGATAGTCCGTCAGCGCCGCGAAATTCGCAAAGGGGCCTTCTTGCCCCTGCCAGAACAGCTGCAGATCCTCACCGGCTTGCACGTCGCAAACAGTATAGCCGGCGTCTTCAAAGCTCAGATCCCGGCAGGTAACCGCGCCCGCGATCTGGGGCAGGCACAGGATCAGGGCAAAGACCCCGAGGGGCACACGCATCACGCCTCGCCGATATCTTCGTCGCCATCGGGCACTGCCAGATCGCGCTGGACGGTCGGGTCGGAAAACAACCGCCGCGTCTCGTCGAGCCGGTCAAAAGTCTCATCGGGGCGAAACCGCAGGTCCGGGGCGAATTTCAAGGTCAACCCGTTCATCACCCGGTGGCGCAGCTCGCCCTTGTTGCGGGCCAGCGCCGCAATCGCCTCTTCGACCGAGGCGCCGCCCATCAGCGGCATGACATAGCAGGTCGCGACCTTCAGATCGTTGGAGCACGAGACCTCACCCACGGTGATTGACATCCGGTTCAGATCGGGATCATGGATTTCGGCGCGGTTCAGAACATCGGCCAGCGCGCGGCGGATCAATTCGCCAACCCGAAGCTGGCGTTGCGAGGGGCCATTGCCCGGGGGGGTGCGTTTATTCGACATTTTCGCCAGATAATCTGTTTTGCGCCCCCCTGCAACGGCGGGCTTACGGTGCAGGCTGAAAGAAGCTAAACCGACCGAAAGACCCGGCTAAATTTTGGGGAGAGCCAAGCCATGAGCATCCTGCCAGGGATCGTGATCACAGGGGCCTCGGGCCGCATGGGGCAAACCCTGATCAAGCAGATCGCGGCTTCGGACAAGATGCGGCTGGTCGGCGCGCTGGAGCGGACGGGGCATGCTTGGATCGGGCAGGATGTCGGGGTTGCGATGGGCGGCGCGCCCTTGGGGGTCATGGTCAGCGACGACGCGCTGGAGGCTTTTGCCAAGGCGCAGGGCGTGATCGATTTCAGCGCTCCGGCGGCCAGCGTTGCCTTTTCCGCGCTGGCAGCCCAGGCCCGCGCAGTGCATGTGATCGGCACCACCGGGCTCGAGCCCGAGGATATCGCCAAGATCGAGGCGGCGGCGCATCATGCCGTCATCATCCGCGCCGGGAACATGAGCCTTGGGGTCAACCTGCTGGTCAGCCTGACCAAAAAGGTGGCCGCTGCGCTGGACGCGGATTGGGATATCGAGGTGATCGAGGCCCATCACCGCCACAAGGTCGATGCGCCTTCGGGCACCGCGCTGATGCTGGGTCAGGCGGCAGCGGAGGGGCGCGGCGTTAAGCTTGAGAGTGCCAAGGTTTCGGGCCGCGACGGGATCACCGGGGCGCGGCAACGCGGCAACATCGGCTTTAGCGCCATTCGCGGCGGCGATATAATAGGCGAGCATGATGTGATGTTCGCGGCCGAGGGCGAGCGGATCGTGCTGCGCCATATAGCAACCGACCGGAGCCTTTTCGCGCGCGGCGCGATCAGGGCCGTGCTTTGGGGGCAAACCCAAAAGCCCGGGCATTATGACATGATGGATGTGCTGGGTCTTTAGAGCCGAAAACGATTTTCCTTCGAAAAATCAGGTCCGGGGGAGAGGGCTGAATTTTCGAAGGAAATTCGGAGCCCGTTATAGACCGCCCTGCCCCTCAAGGAACCGTCTGAGCACCATTGGGTAAAGCTGGTGCTCCTGCACCAGAACCCGCGCAGCTAGGCTCTGCTCGGTATCGCCGGGAAGCATCGGCACCCGTGCCTGGCCCAGTATCGGTCCTCCGTCCAACTCCTCGGTGACCAGATGCACGCTACATCCCGCCTCGCTATCCCCCGCCGCCAGCGCGCGCGCATGGGTATGAAGTCCGGGGTACTTCGGCAGCAAAGAGGGGTGAATATTCAGCATCCGCCCTGCATAGGCCCGCACGAAACCAGGGCTTAGGATCCGCATGAATCCGGCAAGGCAAACCACATCCGGTTCTGCCCGGTCAATCTCTGCCCGCATCATTTCTTCAAAGCCTGCGCGATCTGCCCCAAAGGACCGATGATCGACCGTTGCCACCGCGATCCCCAATTCCTGCGCCCGCGCCAGCCCCCCTGCCCCCGGAACATTCGAGACCACCTGTACGACCCACGCCCGCGCCCCCCCGGAAAGTGGACCCTTCGCCAGATCCTGCGCCAGGGCCAGCATGTTGGACCCGCCGCCCGAAATCAGGACGGCGACCCGTTTCACAGCAGTTTGCCGAGGTAGACGACGCCCTGCCCTTCGACAACCCGGCCCATCTCGACCACCATCTCGCCTTCGCTGCCCAGGATATCAGCAATGGCCTGTGCTTGATCTGGCGCCACGGCCAAAATCATCCCGATGCCGCAGTTGAAGGTCTTCAGCAGCTCCGCCTCTGACATATGCGCCGTCTCTGCCAACCAGCGGAACACCGGCGGCAATTCCCAAGCGCCAAGGTCGATCTCGCAGGCCAGCCCCCCGGGCAGAATGCGCGGCGGGTTTTCGGTGATGCCGCCGCCCGTGATATGCGCCAGCCCATGCACGCCCCCGGCGCGGATCGCCGCCAGCGCCGGCTTCACATAAAGCCGGGTCGGCGCCAGCAACGCCTCGCCCAGCGTGCCCTCGCTGAACGGCGACGCATCGGCCCAACCGAGGCCCGACAGCTCCACCACTTTGCGGACAAAGGAATAGCCGTTGGAATGCACCCCGTTCGAGGCCAGGCCCAGCAGGATATCGCCCGCCACCACGTCGCGCGGCAGGTCCATGCCGCGCTCCATCGCGCCCACGGCAAAGCCCGCAAGGTCAAAATCCCCGCCGTGATACATGCCCGGCATCTCTGCCGTCTCGCCGCCGATCAACGCGCAGCCAGACGCCGCACAGCCCGCCGCGATGCCGTTGATGATGCGCGTGGCCTGTTCGACCTCCAGCTTGCCCGTGGCGAAGTAATCCAGAAAGAACAGCGGCTCGGCGCCCTGACACACCAGATCGTTGACACACATTGCCACCAGATCGATGCCGATCGTATCGACCAGCCCGGTATCAATCGCGATGCGCAGCTTGGTACCCACCCCGTCTGTGGCCGCTACCAGTACCGGATCGGTATAGCCCGCCGCCTGCAGATCAAAGAGCGCGCCGAAACCGCCCAGACCGCCCATGACACCGGGCCGCATCGTGGCCCGGGCCGCCGGTTTGATCCGCTCGACCAATTCGTTGCCCGCGTCGATATCTACGCCCGCCTGGGCATAGGTCAGCCCGTTGTGCCCTTTGGTCATCCAATCCCCCGAAACGCCCTGTTCCTGATGGGTGGCAGTTAAAGCATCAGCCCCAAAGGTGCAACGCGGCACGTTTCGGTCTTGGCAGTGGCCCCCCGCCCGGCTATCCCATTGGGGCGAGCTTGGGGCCTGTAGCTCAATGGTTAGAGCAGGGCGCTCATAACGCCTTGGTTGGGGGTTCGAGTCCCTCCGGGCCTACCAAACCCCATATATTTATCCTTTCGTTTTATTGACTTAGTGGATTTTATGGCGAACCTATGGGGAAGGTTCACCACGGTTTGTTCCCGATTCGGCCGGGAAAGCAGCTTTGCGTGGGCAGAGTCGGCAAGCCCTTCGCGCATCGCTGTTTCGGTGTATCGCTGCACTTCGGCCAAGGTCTTGTGCCCGGTGACAGCCATAATTTCATGTGCGGTCGCGCCAGCCTCTGCCAAGCGCCGGGCGCAGGCTTTGCGCAGACCATGCGCGGAACACTCTGCCAAGCCCGCCAGATCGCACCATTCGCGCATCAGGTTGCCAAGGCCATCAGGCGAACGGGTCTTGCCGTAAGCGGTGGCAAGGAAGGGCCTATCGGGCGGACAGTTGGCCAGCACGTCCGCCAGATTGGGGTGAAGCGGGATGCTAACAAGAACGCCATTGGTCTTGGCAGTCTTCTGGCGGTGATACTCAAGCCGCCCACCTTTCATGTTCATCGGCCCCAGCTTGACGGCATCAACGCGCGCTGCGCCGGTGTAAAGCATCAGGGTCACGGCGCGATGCGCTACGGTGCCCGGCTCATGCTCTTCAAAAAACTGGGCAATCTCGCCTTCGTCCCAAGCGTGGAAACCGTCACCCGTGATCTTGTAGGCCTTGGTCAGCCGCGCCGCGTTCGCCTTGATCCAGTCCAGTGCAATTGCATGGTCAAGCAACTGGCCCAGCCGCTTGCGCAGGTTGTTCGCAGCGGACGGCGTGTCGGATTTCTCAGCGAGGAACCCCATGACGTGACGCCGCTCAAGGCGGTTCACGAGCTTGTCGCCATGCTTCTGCCGGACGGGCTCCACAAGGCCGCGATAGGTTTTCTTTGTCAGGTCCGCCAAGCGGCTCCACTCTGGCGATTGATACCATGATGCCACTAGATCGTTGACCGAACCGGGGATGGTGGTTGCAGCGCCTGCCCCCGCCTTCTAGCCCGTTCGATGTTCAAGCAAGGCCGCCTCATAACGCTGGACAAAGTCTGGTGAACCATAGCCTGTGCCCAACTCACGCGAAAATCCGCCCTTGCGATACCGCCAGCGGCGTTGCCCGTGGTGGTCGGTGTAGGGCGATGCTCCGGGAAACTGGCGCTTCTGTTTCATCATTCATCCCAAGGGTTCGGGTCAGCTTTTTCGGTCGTGTGAGTGATTGGCGAAACCGTCATGCGTTCCGGTTCAGTCACGATCTGGGGCGTAGGCAAGCCCGCGTCCCTGAAGGCTTTCAAAACCTTCGTAACATCAGATTGAAAGAATGCCGCACGGCGGTTTGCCATCACATACCTTTAGAGGTTGAAAAGTTGATGCTGCCGGACCGGGGCGCAACTGCGCGGCGGATGCGGGTTTCAAGATCGGCTATGGCGTTCGCCATTTCGGCGTCAGTGCCATACTCCACCCGCTTGCCGGCCATCATCACGACGCGGATTGCAGCCGCGCTCGCCCTGATCAGGGCGTCGCGCAGGGTTTCCAGTTCGGTCGGGTCGATAGACATCAGCCGTTCCGATACCAACCGCGATGGTCGATCCATGCAGCACCAAAGTCCAAGCGGACCTTGATCATCATGGCGTCAACCTCAAAGGCGACGGTTGTTTCCACCTGCGGGCCGGGTGCCCGGCTTTGATGATGTGACCGCCCCCCGACGGCATCAATGTGCCAAGGTGGTTCTGTGAGGATCCACAAAGGAGGACGGTCATGTCGGAGATTACCACTGTCGGGCTCGACCTGGCGAAGAATGTGTTTCAGGTGCATGGGGC
>CAIYZT010000306.1 GCA_903930735.1 uncultured Paracoccaceae bacterium
TCGCACAGGAAATGGCCGAAATGGGCATAGAGCATGCCCCCGAACAGCCAGGTGCCCGGCAGGGTCTGGGTGATCTCGGCGGCGCTGGGGGCCTTGGTCGGGGCGGTGGTCTGCCCGCGCGAATCCCGCCAGCATTGGCCCAAAGGCTCATAACCGCCCGAGGCATCAAAGATCCCCGCCGGGCGGCTGACCGAGCGCGCCTTGCCGCCGCCGAAGGACAGGATCACAGCGTTATCAATGACTTTGTGGCGCAGGGGCTGATCGGGATCAAAGGCCATCAGGGCGAGACCTTGACCGGGTGTAGCGCCAGATTTTCCTCGACGCGGGCGGCGGCGAAATCCGGGTGGCCCTTATCCCTAAAGGCGCGGGCCTCGGTGTAATCAAAGCTGCCATAGAAACGCTCCGGGCCGAAAGCCCGAAGATCGAGCGCGGTAAACTCGGCAAGGATTTCGTCATAGTTGCGCTGCAGCACCGTGCTTTTGGGTTCGAGCCCCGAGACCAGAACCAGCCCGGTAGGTTTGCAATCCAGCACCGTGATCCTCAGTTCGGGGCGGTATTTCTGCAAGATCGGGATCAGCTTCCAGACATCCCCTGTCCAGGCACCTCGTGGCAGATTCCCCAAATCGCGGGTCGTCATTTCAAAGCCCGAAGGGCAGCAATCATGCATCGCGATTACCCCGCTCGGGGTTGAATGCGCCTCAGTGTTCATGAAGTCGCGCAGCAGGAACTCGAACAGGTGCATGCCGTCCAGAAAGCTGAACGACAGCTTGATCCCCATTTTCTTCAAAAACCCTGAGGCGAAGAAATCATCCGAGGTGGTCTGAAACAGGTGCAGAGCGGGTTTGGTGCCGATGATGTTGGTCTCGGTCAGAAAAAACGGATCGACGGCGAGCGTCTTGGAGCGGACCTGCGCAAAGGTGCGCCCGGTGCGGCAGCCGATCTCCATGTACCAATCAAACAGATTGGTCTGATGGAGCTGGTCCAGAAATCGGGTGTAATGTTGCCCTTTGGCGGGGATATACATGGTGCTGCCCTTGCTGCGGCCCTCTTTGCGGGGCCGTCCTCTTGGTGGGTAAACTGGCAGGCCGCGTGCAAGGCGTCAACTGCTGCCAGCCTTCATCCCGCTTCAGGGCAGGATATGCAGCCAAATCCACACGGTCAGGACGCTGAGCGCAGTTGCCACCAGAATGCTGGCCGCAGCGACCCTTTTGCCGACCCCGTAAAGAAAGGCGAACATGAAGGCATTGACCCCGGGTGGCATCGCCGCCGTCACGGTCGAAGAGCGCAGCGCCGCCAGATCCAGCGCAAAAACAAAGCGTCCCATCAGGTAAGTGACCGTGGGATGCAGGATCAGCGAGGCAAAGACGACGGCCACGATCAGCTTGGTATCGCCTTCGGGGCGGTAGCGGGTCAACACGCCGCCAAGCCCGAAAAGCGCGGTGGGAATGGCCGATGAGGCGAGCATGCCGACCGCCGCAGTGACCGCGCCGGGCAGCGGCAGGGCAAAGAAATTGACCACAAAACCCAAGGCGAGGCCGACAACCAATGGCTGGCTCACGACGCCTTTGCCGATCTGGCGCAGGACGACAAGCAGGGGTTTGCCCCCGTCCTGCCGGGCCAGCGCGGATTCCATCATCATGATTCCAAAGGCATAGATGATCGGAGCATGGATTGAAATGATCGCAAAATTGCCGACGAGGGCGCCCGCACCATAAGCGCGTTCGGTGATCGGCACCCCCAGCAGCAGCGTGTTTGAGAACAGGCAGGCAAAGCCGATGGCCACGCTATCGGTCTGGGCGCGGCCAAAGCCATAGCGGGCGAGGCAAAAGCCGAAAGCAAAGCCGATGAAGGCCCCGATGTAGAAAGACAGCAAGAGTCCGGGCTGAAAAGCGGTGCCCAGATCAATCGTGACGATATTCTTGAACAGCAGGATCGGGGCGGCGAAGCCTTGGGCAAAGCGCATGATGCCGTCGATATCGGCATCCGTGATCCAGTGGGCGCGGGCGGCCAGATAGCCAAAGGCGATGATCACAAAAACCGGAAGGATGACATCGATCAGCGCGCTCATGGACGGGGCACGAGGGTCAGGCTCATGCCGTCATAGGCCGGGCGGATATGGGAAGGCAGCTCGGCGCATAAGGTCTCGTAGTCCAGATCGATATGCATATTGGTCAGGATGGCCTGCGCGGGTCCCATCCGGGCAATCCATTCCAGCGACAGATCCAGATGCGCATGGGTCGGGTGCGGCTTGCGGCGGAGTGCGTCGAGGATCCAGACCTGCAGCCCTTGCAGATGCGGCCAGGTCTGATCGGGGATGCGCACCACGTCGGGCAGATAGGCCAGATCGTGGATGCGAAAACCCAAAGCCTCCATCGAGCCGTGATCGACATGGAAGGGGACAAAGGGGATCGGCCCGCCCGCGCCCGGCACCTCGAAGGGGCCGGAAATGGCGCGCAGGTCTAGGATCGACGGGTAGGGGCTGCCTTCGGGCTGCACAAAAGCATAGCCGAAACGGGAGACCAGCGCGTCCGACGTAGGCGGATCGGCCCAGACCGGAAGGCGCTTGTGCATGTTCAAGACCACGGCGCGCAGATCGTCGATGCCGTGGACATGATCGGCATGCGAATGGGTATAGACCACGCCGTCCAACTGGCCGATCCCGGCTGCGATCAATTGCTCGCGCAGATCGGGCGAGGTGTCGATCAGCACGCGGGTGGTGCCGCCCGCGCCGATCCGCTCAACCAGCAGCGAGCAGCGGCGGCGGCGGTTTTTGGGGTTTTCGGGGTCGCAGTCGCCCCATTGCGCGCCTGATATGCCAAGGCGCGGTACCCCGCCCGAGGATCCGCATCCCAGAATGGTGACGCGCAGCTGGTCCATTCAGGCCGACTGCGCCGGGGCGGCTTTGGGGAATAGCCGGTCGAAATTGGCGCTGGTGATGGCGGCAAATTCGGCCTCGGAGACCCCGAAGATCTGAGCGCCGGTTTTGGCGGTAAAGGCGGTATAGGCCGGCTCGTTGCGCTTGCCGCGGTGGGGCATCGGCGCGAGATAGGGGCTGTCGGTCTCCAGCAGGACACGGCTGATCGGGGCGGCAGAAAAGATCGTGCGCAACTCGCTGCTTTTGGGAAAGGTGGCGATGCCGGACATGGACAGGTAAAACCCCATGTCCAGCGCCGCCTGGGCGAGTGCGGCGCCCGAGGAAAAGCAGTGCATGACGCAGGAATAGGGGCGGATGGCCATGCCATCGGCCAAAATCCGCGCCATATCTTTGTCGGCGGCGCGGGCATGGATGATCAGGGGCAGCCCGGTTTCCTGCGCGGCTTCGATATGAAGGCGCAGGCTGGTAGCCTGAACCTCGGCGCTTTGCGCGGTATAATGGTAGTCGAGGCCGGTCTCGCCAATGGCGACGAATTTGGGGTGGCGGGCGAGCGCCACCAGTTCGGCCACCGTTACCATCGGCTCTTCGGCGGCGGACATGGGATGGGTGCCGGCGGCGTAGTACACGCCCTCATAGGCTTCGGCGATGGCGCGAACGCGCGGCTCGTGGCGTAGGCGCGTGCAGATCGTAACCATGCGCGTGACGCCGGCGGAGCGGGCTCGGGCGATGATATCCGGTAATTCGCCGTCGAAATCCGGGAAATCCAGATGGCAATGGCTGTCCACGATCATCGGAAGTGTCACGCGCCGCCCCTTGCCATTCCCGTCTCAGGCGATTGCCAAGGCGGTCTCTTCAATCTTCAAAAGCATATCCATCAGAAGCGCGAAAGGGTCAAGATTGACCGCTTTGCCGCGCCGCACTCGCAGGCCCAGGGTTTGCGCCAGATCGGCCCACTGGCGCGCGGAAAATGCGTCGGGCGAGAGGCGGCGGATCAGATCGGCTTCGCCGGGGGCGGCGTCGGGGGGGATCTGGCCATTGGCACCGGCACGGGCCAGACGGGCTAGGGCAAGGTCAATCAGATCGAGGATCAGGTCAAACTGCGCCTGCGCGCCCTTGCCCGCCCCGGCCTCGGCCAGTTTCAGCGCGAGGGGGCGCGACAGGCGCGGCAGGCTGGACAGGACCTTGATCACCGCGCCGTACAGCGCGAGCCCGTCCAGATTGGCCATCCGAAACGCCGCGCCAACCGAGCCGCCGGCCAGTTCGGCCAGCGCGACCTGTTGGCCCGTGGGCACCGTGCCGCCGGCTTGTTCGAGCGCGGCGGCCAGATCGGCGGGGCCGAGCGGGGCCAGCCGCAGCGCGCGGCACCGCGAGCGGATCGTGGGCAAAAGCCTGGCCGGTTGGTGCGAGATCAGCAGCAAGGTGACCTTGGCGGGCGGCTCTTCGAGGGTTTTCAGCAGGGCATTGGCGGCGGCGGTATTCATGTCATCGACCGCATCGACGATGGCGACGCGACGGCCACCATCGGCGGCGCTCATCGCGAAAAACCCGCGCAACTTGCGCATCTCATCAACCGAGATGATGTCCTGCCAGCGTTCTTTCTTGTCGTCATAGGCGGGGCGCAGCAGAAACAGCCTTGGGTCCGACAGGGCGCGGCTGCGGCGGGTGACGGGGTGTTCCTCGGGCGTGTTCAGATCGGCCGGCGGGGCAGGGGCGAACATGCCGCCATCGTCTTCGGGCTGCGAGAGCAAAAAGCGGGCGATTTTCCAGGCTAGCGTGGCTTTGCCAACCCCGCGCGGGCCGCTGATCAGCCAGGCATGGTGCAGGCGCGCGGTGGCAAAGGCGGCAAGAAATTCGGATTCGGGGCCGGTTTGGCCATAAAGATGGGCGGTCAGGCGGGGGTGCGGCGCGCCTTCCAGGGCGTCAGGCTCGGTTGGGAGTGGCAGGCTCATCCCCGCGGCAGACGGGCGAGGGCGGCGGCCAGCACCTGCCCGCGTACGGTTTCAACGGCTTGCCCGCCATCGATGACGGAAAAGCGGGCCGGGCTGGCGGCGGCGAGCGCCAGAAACCCCGCGCGCACCCTTTGTTGCAGCTCCAGGCCCATGCCTTCGAACCGCAGTTCCTTGCCGGGGCGCGACACCGCGCGCTGCAGGCCGACCTCTGCATCGATATCGATCAGAAAGGTCAGATCGGGTTCCTGCGCGATCATCACCAGATGCAGCTGATCGACCATGGCGCGCAGATCGCCGCGAGTCGCACCCTGATAGATCCGCGTGCTATCGGCAAAACGGTCGCAAATCACCACCTCGCCGCGCGTCAGCGCCGGGCGGATGGTCTTTTCCAGATGGTCGCGCCGGGCGGCGGTAAAGAGCAGAATCTCGGTTTCCGTGGACCAGCGGTCAGCAGCGCCTTCCAGAACCAGACGGCGGATCTGCTCGGCGCCCTCGCTGCCGCCGGGCTCGCGCGTGTGGCAAATGGTTAATCCGCGCGCACGCAGATCCTCGGCCAAAGCCAAGGCTTGGGTGGATTTCCCCGACCCGTCGATGCCTTCAAAAGACAGGAACATGCCTTTTCCCAAGGCTCAGATCCCACTGAAATAGTCGGCGCGCAGGACATTGGCGGCCACGCTCAGACGTTTTAGAAAACCGCCGCGCGCGACATCGGTTTCCGCCACCAAGGGCACCGTCAGCGTTTCCATATCCGGCCGCGTGATCACCAGCTGCGCAATCGGTTGGCCCTTGGCGATCGGGGCGGAAAGCGGTGCGTTATACACCACCTCGGCGCTGACCCCGTCCTGCACGAGGGCAGGGACCAGCAGCGTCAAATCTTCGGCGGGCACCAGACCAACGGTGTCGGCGGCACCCATATGAACGCTTGCCTCGGCAATCCGAACCCCCGATTTCGCGACAGTTTTCAGTGCGAACTGACGCATGGCCCAAGAAGAGATACGCTCGGCCTCCTCGGCGCGTTCGATGTCGGTGGCCATGCCCGAGATTACAAAGATGATCCGCCGCTCGCCTTGCTTTACCGATCCGACAAGGCCAAAACCGGCCTCTTCCGTGTGGCCCGTCTTCAGTCCATCTGCGCCAATTCCAAGCTTTAATAGCGGGTTACGGTTGTTGGCATTGGCCGGCGCGCGGTCTTTGTAGCTGTATTCCGTTTCCGAGAAGATCGGGTAATACTCGGGAAACTCTTCGATCAGGCGGCGCGCCAGCAGGCCCAGATCGCGCATCGACATGCGGTGCGCCGGGTCGGGCCAGCCGCTGGAATTGGCAAAGACCGAGTTTTCCA
>CAIYZT010000307.1 GCA_903930735.1 uncultured Paracoccaceae bacterium
ACCCACCCCAACCACGGCTTTCTTCACCGCATTGGGCGCATACTCCCCTACCGTCAGCCCGAACAGCGCCGGAACCAGCAGCGCGATCCCCCGCGCCTGCCCCAGCTTCAGCGTCGCCACCGCGTCCTTGTTGACAAAGGTTTGCTCGACCGCCGCCGCATCGGGCGCATAGGTCCTCAGAACGGCAGCAAGCTGCTCGTAAAGCGAGACCAGCCGCAGCGCCAGATCGCCCTCGCCCGTGCCCGCCGCCGAATGGCAAATCCCATTCGCTACATGAGTAATTCGCGCGCCCGTCACCTCGATCACCCCCCAGCCGAGGTTTCGCAGGCCCGGATCGATCCCCAAAACGCGCATGTCAGCCCCTGTTTCATTCACATTTTATTGAATTAGCACGAAAAGAGAACATCCGCCAAGCCCTTTGAGCGTAGCCCTCGGGAACCGCCCCTATTATGCATCTGCAGAAAGACGACGTATCACCTGTCGAAACCGACAAAAACGCCGCTTTTGGCACAATACACTTGATAGTGATGGCAGAATTGTGTCAAATAGCCATGCAATCTTTGCAAGGCGGACATGCTCATCGGCCCATTGCTTTGCACCTGCAGCAAGCCTAAATGACGCTCGTCGAAGGCAATGACTGCTTATCGAATGTGCAAATGAAAAAGGAATACCGCAATGGCCGCTTCAGTGACGTCCGCAGCGGCGCCGATGGGCGCCATCTCGATCTTCCGATCGGTTCAGTTCGTAACCGAAGCTGTTACCTCGTTCTCGACTTGGAACAGCACCCGCGCCACCCGCAATTCGCTCGGCAAATTGTCCGACCGCGAGCTTGACGATATCGGCCTGTGCCGCGGCGACATCGACACGATCGGCCGCTGAACCAAAAGGTTCCCGGCCCACGAAATCTGCTCTATTTGATGCTATGCCCTCAATCTGAAAAGATTGGGGGCATTTTGCTTTAGTCCTCCGCCTGCCCGGATTTGCGCACCGGCCATAGGGGGTGAGGTACCGGGTCTTTGGCCTTGAACAGATATTTTGCGATAATCTCGGCGTAGCTGCCAAAAACATAGCCCCCATTGCGGCGCTGGTAATGGGCCTGGTTCCCCCGATAAAGGCCCGGCAACTTGTACCAGGACACATCGGGGTGCATGTGGTGGACTGCGTGGTAATTATTGTTCAAAAACAACAGGGCAAGGGGGCCGCGGTCCTCGATGATTACGGTGCGGGCACGAAAGGCGTCATGGGCGCGGTGCTCCAGAAAGGTGCGGATCCGCAGCAGGCCAATGCCGATAAAGACCGAGATGGCGTAGGCCCAGAACGGCATTCCGGTCCAGCGAATCCAGATCAGAACCGGCAAAATTCCCAGCATATTCAACATCCAAGAGCGCAGAACGCCCGGCGTGCCCTTGGCGATCAGCCGCGCTTCTGACGCCAGCCAAAGGGACATGCCGGTTAGGATTCCAAGGGTCATGCGGCCAAAAAGGGTGTTGTTCAGGTGCAAGAGCAGCTGGGCGGGCTTTGAGAGCTTGGCCCAGACCGCCGGGTCCAGAAAGTTTGACTCCGGATCCTCGTAGGGGTCGGTCAGGTTGGGGTCGAAATGGTGCTGCAGATGGGTGTCGCGAAACCGGCCGTAGGGGATGATCAACAGGAGCGAGGGGGAAACCAAAGCCTCGTTCACGGCCTTACGGCGAAACGGATGGCCATGCAGCGCCTCGTGTTGGAGCGAGGAAAACTGCGCGCAAAACCAGCCGGTGATCAGGATCGAAAGCCAGCCGGAACTGGTCCATAGGGCGGTACCCAGGCCCCAGAAAAGATAGGTGCAGAGCAAAACCAGCAGGGTCGGCCATTCGACTGAGAGTTGCGCGCGGGCGGGGATCTGAGACGGCTCTGAATTCATGCTGTTTTATTAGCACTGGACCCAGAGGCCGGGAACTCCGAAGATACGCGCGAAAATACCGCATTTGTTGAGAGAAATACCCATATGCTGCATAAAGTCGACAGACGCGACCGGGCTGACCAGTTCCGCAGCCATCTGGCCCAGGCCATGGCGGCGCGCGGGGTCTCTCAGGCCGAGCTTTCGCGGCGCGTCGGCGCCGACCGCTCCACCATTTCGGCGCTGCTTCAGGCTGGAACCCGGCTGCCCAATGCCCAACTGGCCGCCGATTGTGCGGCGGCGCTGGAAGTGTCCTGCGACTGGCTTTTGGGCCTGGCCGCGCGACCGGAGCCTGCGGCCCGCCTGCTCGCCCAGTCTGTACAGATGACCAACGCCCCGCGCGCCCTGTTTGACGCCGAAATCTTCCGTTGGCACCAAGAGGCCGCCGGCTACAAGATCCGCCACGTTCCGGCAACTCTGCCCGATCTTTTGAAAACCGAAGGCGTGGTGCGCTGGGAATATGCGCAGGCTTTGGGGGATGATGTCGATCAGGCAATCGCCGCCTTTGAAGGGCAGCGCGCGTTTTTGGCGCAGGCCCGATCGGATGCCGAAATTGCTATGCCCTTGCACGAGCTGGAAAGTTTTGCCTTCGGCACTGGCTATTGGTCCGGCCTGCCCCTGCCCGAGCGGCGCGAACAGATTGATCAGCTGATCTTGCTTTGCGAGCAATTCTACCCAGCGCTGCGGCTCTATCTTTTCGACGCGCGGCGGGTCTACTCTGCGCCAGTCACCGTCTTTGGCCCGCTGCGCGCCGTCATTTACCTCGGCCGCAGCTATATCGTCTTTGAAGACCCGGCGATGGTCCATTCCACCGCACAGCATTTCGATTGGCTGCTACGTGAAGCCCCTTTTGAGGCGCGCGATACCTTGGGGCACCTCAAACGGCTACGGGAGCGGATGTTTTGATCACCACAGGGTCAGGGCGTCGGTATCATAGCCGTTCCAGACCAGAATATCCCGCAACGCGCGTGCCCGGTCCGCAGGCAACGCTCCGCCCCGGTTCAAGACAAACCCATAAGCCCCTGAAGGCGTGCCGAAAACCAAGGTGCGCGCATCGGTATCGACCCAGAGCAGCCACAGCTCGCCGGGTAGATCAGGGGCAGTAAACCGGCCAGGGCCGGTCGTGGTAAGCGCCCCCCCGGCAGAGGTTTGGCGTCCCGAAAGACACAGATGATAGGTCAGGCCCAGCGCGCCCGGCTGGCCGGTAAACTCCGCACCACCGGGGTCGCATTCCGCCGCGCCAAAGCCACCGACCTGGGTCCAAGCGCCGATCAGCCGCGCCTCGTCCAAGGTTGCGGTTGAATAGATCGGGGCGGCAGAATTTCGGTAAGACCCCGATAATTCTCTATTTTTCGGCGTGCAAGCGCCTAGTGCGGCCAAAGCGGCAAGCAGGATCAATCGATGCAAAGGGTCACGCGCGCGCCATCATCTTGCAGAATTTCGTTGCAGCCAAACAACGGATCATGAGGCGCGCAGGTCATCGACCGCTCGAGGCACGCGCCCTGGCAATCGCTGTCGCGGCGGCATTGCTTGCCGGAATCCCGGGTCAGCTTGACGCAAGTAAAGGCAATCGATTTGCCCGCATGAACCCAAAGTCCGCCCCTTTTCACACATGCCTTTGCCTCGGGAGATCTCGGCTCCTGCAGCGCCTCGGGCTCGGCGGCTACGGGCTCAACGTCAGCCAGATCCGCCAAGGCTGGGCCCGCTTCTTCGATCAACTCTTCCGGCAATGGTGCCGACGGCTCGACCGAAACCTCTTCAGAATCAAGCGGTTCCGCCGTAATGACGTCGTTCGACAGCGCATCCGTTGCAATGCCCTCCCCGCCTCGCCAACCGGAGCCAAAGGGCCGCTATGCACGCAGGCGAGCGTGAACAGGGTCAGGCAAAGGGCAAGGGCCAGATGTTTCATCGGATAACACGCTCCTTGCCGCCACCCAAACTCATCGCGGCAAGCAAGGCAAGCCCCGCGCCAAGGGAGCGGCCCTCCATCCCTTAGAACGGCATCGGGTGCAGACGCCGCGCTTGATCGATCTCTGCCAGAACTTCGGACGAAAGCAGAACTTCGGCGGCGCCAAGGTCGGTTTTTAACTGCGCCATGCTGGTCGCGCCAATGATTGGAAAGCAGCCGAATGGCCGGGTCAGACAAAAGGCGATCGCCATCTGGCTCGGGTCCAGCCCATGGCGCGCTGCGATGCCCAGATAGGCGGCAGTGGCCGGAAAGACCTGCGGCGTCACCCGCCCCGAGAGCGTGGGGTTGAGCGTGCGGCGCGAGCCATCGGGTATGACATCGCCAGCATATTTGCCACTAAGCAGCCCGGTGGCGAGGGTCGAAAAAGCCAAAAGCGGCATATCCTCCAGCACCGAAAGTTCGGCCCAATCACTGTCGAACTGCCGGCACAGCAGCGAATATTCGTTCTGAACCGAGGCCATGCGCGGCAGCCCGTGCTGCTGCGCCAGGGAAAGCCATTTGGCCGCACCCCATACCGTTTCGTTCGAAAGAGCCAAGTGGCGGATCTTGCCCTCGGCGATCAATTTCGCGGCTTCCTGCAGAACTTCAATCATTTGCGCTTCGATCTGCAAGCGGTCCTGCCCGCGCGGATCAAAGGACCAAATGTCGCGAAAGTGATAGATCGGTCGGTTGGGCCAATGCAACTGATAGAGGTCAATATAACCGGTTTGCAGCCTGCTCAGGCTGGCCTCGACCGAGGCGCGCAGTTTGGCCCCGGTGATCGGCCCGCTGAGCGGAACCGCGGGTTGCCCGCCGCCCATGACCTTGGTGGCCAGGATCACACGCTCGCGCCCCCCCCGCGCGGCAAACCAGGTGCCGATGATTTCCTCCGTGCGGCCAACGGTTTCGGTGCGCACCGGATTGACCGGATACATCTCGGCTGTGTCCCAGAAATTCACGCCATGGGCCAGAGCCATGTCCATCTGGGCATGCCCCTCGGCTTCGGTGTTCTGGGTGCCCCAGGTCATCGTGCCGAGGCAAATTTCAGAGACCATCAGCCCGGTCGACCCCAGTTTCGTCTTGCGCATGATCCGCTCTCCTCTTTTGACGCAAAATAGGGGGCCACGGCGCCGGGGGGAAGGCGATACTTGAGAACACAAGAAGAACATTCTAAACTGCCCCCATGTTGCTGCCGACTCGCCATGATTTGCATGATGCCCTGGGCGGACCCAAGTCCAACCCGGTGCAACCCTTTCCGGGGGAGCTGGGGCTGGGGCTGCTGCGCGCAAGGGTGCATGAGCTTTGCGGGCCGGCGCGGGTGAACCTGGCGGCGATGATCCTGAATGTCTCTGCGGGGCCGGTCATCTGGATTTCGCCAGGCTGGCAGGCGGGGCGGCTTTATGTGGCGGGGCTGGTGGCCTATGCCGATCCCGCGCGCCTGATCGAGGTACGCGCGCGGCGGCCCGAAGACCTGCTTTGGGCCGCAGAAGAGGCGCTGCGGTCGGGCGCGGCACCGATTGTGATTGCGGAATTGCCGGAATATCCGGGTCTGACGCCCGTGCGGCGGCTGCATCTGGCCGCCCAGACCGGGGCCGAAATGGCCCGCCACCGGGGGCGCTTGCCGCCCTTGGGCCTGCTTTTAACGCCCGCAATGGGCGGCGCGCAGGGCGTGGAAAGCCGCTGGCATCTGGCGCCGCGCCCCTCCGGCACCTCGCTGATCACCCTGCACGAGGCTTGGGCCCTGTCACGGCTGCGCGCCCGGATGGCGCCGCCCGCCAGCTGGTCGGTGCGGCGCGCGCAGGACGGGAAAATCACGCTCAGCCCGGAGCTGGGCGCGCCGGGCGGCTAGGGCCTGCACCCGATTTGGCCCTTAGCTGGCAATCAGCTGCACACAGGACCAAAGTCCGAAGCGAAAGCGCGAAACTGACCCAAACTGAACGAAAGCGGCAGGAAAGTTCTGTCCGACGAGCTGAAAAATGGGGGCGCCGGGCCAGGATGACGTGGGTTTGCGGCTTGCTCCGCCCAACTCCGGGAGCTTCCGCGACCGCCGACACCGATGGGGGAAGTAACCCTTGATAAGCGGAAAAATTTGTCTCATCGAGTTTAAGCCCACAACTTGGGGATGTCGGTTCGGAGGGAAATTCAATTAGAAGCTACTCACAGGCAGAGGTCCGCGAAAACCGAAGGGCCATCGCGAAAGCGGCGAAATATCCTGGTATCGAAGACCCAAGATGCATCGACGGGATGCTGTTTCCAAAGCTGCAGCCTAAATTCAAAATGACAAAAGGCGACACGATTTTCACGATCGGATCCTGCTTTGCCCGCAGGATCGAAAGAAAGCTGATCAACTACATCGTACCGACCAAGACTTACAGTGCCCATCCCGACGACCCTTTGATCGTCAGGGGGAACGGAGTCCTGAATGAATTCAGCCCCGGCTGCATCGCGCAGCGGATCGGGCATTCGACAAACGGGGCCAGCGAGCCGAATCTCTGCATCCTGCCCGAGGGTTCTGGATACAGCGATTTCCTGATCACCGGCCAGAATCCGACATCCACGGACATCGTTCAGGAACGCCGCAAGAGAATCAACAAAATTTATGCAGAATTGGCCTCCTCTGACCATTTGATCATCACATTGGGCATGACCGAGGCCTGGTATGACCGTGAGTTCAAGATGTACCTGAACCGCCAACCAACCGCCGAATCCATGAGACCCGGTTCGACGGACCAACGCTTCGAGGCGCGAATCCTCGGCGTCCAAGATTGTGTCGATCTCCTGGCCCCGGCCCTCGAAAAGGCACTGGCGGCGGGCGTGAAGAATATCCTGCTGACGGTGTCGCCGGTGCCCCTTCATCTAAGCTTTTCCGGTATCGACGCCGTAATCGCCAACAATGCGTCAAAATCCACCCTGCGGGCCGCTGCAGATGTCCTGACGACCGACATCAAGAAGGTCGATTACTTTCCAAGCTTCGAAATGGTCACTCTTTATGCGGGGAATCCCTATATTGACGACAATGTTCACGTCAAAGACGAGATCGTGACACGCATAACTGACTATATTGTTGAGAATTACGGTTCGTGACGCTTTCCAAGCCGCGGGTTTCCATGTCTGCAGATCACAAGAATATGCTGCCTAAAGTCCGAGACGGGGGATCTCGATCGCCGGGCAGCGGTTGATCACCACCTGCACACCCCTGGCCCGCGCCAGGGCGGCGGCCTCGTCGTTTTCGACACCAAGCTGCATCCAGATCACCTTGAGCGCCGGAAAGGCTCGCAGCGCCTCTTCGACCACCGGCCCAACATCTTCGCTGCGGCGAAAGATGTCAATAATGTCAACGGGTTCGTCGATATCAGCCAAGGAAGCGCGCACGATCTCGCCGAGACCTGACTCTTGCCCCGCCAGCCCCGGATTGACCGGGATCACCCGATATCCCCGTGCCTTAAGATACCGCGCGACCCCATTACTTGGGCGGTCCAGTTTTGCGGACCAACCGACTAGAGCGATCACGCGGGCCTCAGTCAGTATCTTTGTCAGCTCGGCGTCAGAGGGCATCGGCGCGCTCCTTTGTGAAAAAGGCGCCCGGCACGAAGGTCCGGACGCCAAGGTGTGGAACGAGGGACAGTCAGTCGGCGGGGGGTTCCGCACCCCGCCTTAACCTAAATATAGGAAGTCTTGCGGCCCCGGAAAAGCTGGTCGCAAAAAAGTGATGGTGCGCGAGCGCCCAATCCCTAACGCTGGCTGGCCGCATAAAGGCTGACCGCCGCCGCGTTCGACACATTCAGACTGCCAAATGCGCCGGTATAGGGAATGCGGGCCAAAAGATCGCAGGTCTCACGGGTTTTCTCGCGCAGGCCGGGGCCTTCGGCGCCCAGAACGAGGCCAATCGCCCGCGTGCCCGCCTGGGCCACGGCCTCGGACAGGGACAACTCGGCCTCGCCTTCAAGGCCGATCAACAGGTAGCCAGCATCGCGCAATTCCTGCATCGCATCCGCCAGATTGGTGACGCGCAAATAGGGTTGCCGCTCCAGCGCGCCGCTGGCGGTTTTGGCGAGCGCCCCGGTCTCGGGGGCCGAATGATGTTTGGGGGCAATCACCGCCCTTGCGCCGAAAACCTCGGCCGAGCGCAGGACCGCGCCGGCGTTATGCGGATCGGTGACCCGGTCCAAGAGCACGATCAGCGGCTGACCCGTGCCCGAAATCGCCACGTCCGCCAGCGAGCCCCAGTTCAACGGCCGCACTTCCATCGCCGCGCCCTGATGCACAGAGCCTTCATCGATCGGCACGTCAAATTTGCGCGGATCCACGATTTCCGGCTCCATCCCGCTGGTCCCGATCGCCTCTTCAAGCCGGTCAAAGGCGTTCTTGGTGACCACCAGCCGGATTTTCTCGCGGCGCGGGTTCAAAAGCGCGTCGCGCACCGCATGCAGGCCGAAAAGCCAGACGGTTTCCTTGGCCTCGCTACGGCGCGTGCGTTCTTTGTCGATGACCCAGGTCGGTTTCGTGCTCATTTCAGCGGTCCTTATCTGCAGGCCCACCCTTGGCGCAGCGGGGCAGATTTTGCAAGCCTACGGGATTTCGCAATTTTCCCCGATCTGACCTTGACGCCCCCGGCGCCCTTGGCTATGCCCCGGCGCAGGTTGGGCGATATGCTACAAGGTGTGGCAGCGGACTGTAACTCCGCCGAGGCGACTCACGCCTGGTTCGATTCCAGGATCGCCCACCATTTAATCCCTGAGTTGTCTTGATTGCGGATGCGGCAGCGCAAAGGCGCGTGATTTGCGGGCCAAGCACTGCCGCCCGACCGTAGCTAGGGGAAAATCTGAGATCGGGACATGAAAAAGGCGCAGCGGGTTGCCCCCTGCGCCTGAGTTTCTTTTATTTTCCGGGCTTTAGCGCCGACGATCCCGCCGCGCGCTCATCGGCTGGAATGCAACGCCGACATGGGCCTCGCAATAGGGCTTGCCGGGTACCGAGGTCAGGCCGCAGAACCAGAAATCTTCGGTCGATGGGTCGCCCACTGGCCATTTGCAGGTGCGCTCGGTCAATTCCATCAGCGACAGACGCTTGGCGCGCTTTTCAACCTCGCGAACCGAGGCCAGAGCCTCGGGCGAGATTTCATTCAGCGAGGGCTGCGGCGGCAGGGGTTGGCCGGCGGGGATGATCGCCTTGCGCAGCGGAATTGGCAGGATATTGGCGGTCGGCGCGGCGGCGACCGCTGGGCGCTCGCTGACCGGGGCTGCGGGGCGCTCAATGCTGGGCGCTGGTCGCGGGGGCGCTTCGGCGCGCGAAGCGGCGGGTTCGGGGCGCGGCACGGGGGCTGGATCGGGTTTCGCCGCGACAGTTTCCGTCTCGGCATCAGGCTTGTCCATGCCGCCAACGCGGTTCGACAGGCCCAAACGGTGCACCTTGCCGATAACGGCATTGCGCGTCACGCTGCCCAATTCCTTGGCGATCTGGCTGGCGGATTGGCCTTCGGCCCACATACGCTTTAGGGTCTCGACCCGCTCGTCGGTCCAGGACATCATCGTCTCCGCTGGTTTGGGCCCCAAATTTCGCCCGCAGATGGGCATGGGGCAGCTTTGGCGCAATTCTATCCCCGGCCCATGCGGATACAAGCCCCTAGCCGGTTTGGCAAGCGGCGGTTAGGGAAAATCCACATGGACCGTTCGGGCAAACCTGCGCCCGGATAAGGCGGCCATGGCAAAATCGGCGATTTCTGCCCGCAGCAGGGTGGCTTCGGGGGAGCGCAGCACGCGGCGGGCCGTCGGGCCAAAGCTGGAGGGGCTGCGGTCAAGATCCGGGAAAAGCGCCAAAATCTCGGCCCGCGCCTCTGGATCGCCCTTGGCCGCCATATCTCCGGGGAAAAAGCTCTCGGTCCAGACGCCCTCGGCCATGACGATTTCATGGTGGTCAAACATCAGATGCAGATCGGTCGCCTGTGCGCAGGGGGCCAAAGTCACACCGGCCATTCCGACCAGGTTCTTGGCCGCAACCAGAATTTCGGTCTCGGCGAAAAGCAGTTCCGCGCGCCAATCCCTGATCAGCATCCGGTGCTGGGGCGAGACCAAAAGCGGCCGCGCGTTGCCAAAAGTTCCGGGAGCAAAGCAGACCGGCGCATGACTGCCGCGGCCAAGGGTCAGGGTACGGCCAATCCAGCGCAGGGGCTGAGGGCCTCTTCCCAGCGTCACCACCAGATCGCCGGTCTTCATATCCTCGATCGCAATCTCGCCGGTCAGGGTCAGAATCCGGGTCTGAGCGGCAAAGCACGTCACAAAATTGGCGTTTTGCCGATTGGCCTGAAGGCCCGAGTTGTTCGAAATGATGACCGAATTCAGCGTCAGGGACTGGATCGGATTGGCAACCAACGCCTGCTGGGCGGAGTTGTTGGAGGTATTGGGCACCAGAAAGGTGCTGCCCAACGCGTCCTCAATGATACGCACCTCACCCGTCCATGTCGATCCATCGGTATAGGTGATGGTGGCGTTATATTGGACGACGGCGTCAAAGGTCGTGGTGACAGCGCCCGATCCGAGATCGAAAGTCACGGTATCCCCGGCAACGGAGTTGTCCTGCTCCAGTTGACCGGGGGCGCCACCAACGTTGGTGGTGGAGACCAAGACATGCTCGTCAAACAGCTTGTCGTTGGCGCCGCCAAATGTCCTGCCAACCAGCGCGCCGGCATTTTCGGCGACGGTATTGCCTTCGGTCGGGTCAATGATCGCGTTTTGCCTCAGATAAAGGGTGTTCCAGGCTGTGGGCATCGGGACGAGCTCCAGTATTGTCGCACACAGGCGGGGCCCAAAACCGGACGACGCTTGTTTTCAGTCCCCAGTTTTACGCCGCGAATTCGTTCTAAATTCGAAACAATTGCGGTGATTGCGAGGCGGGTCTTCCTTGCAACCGCGCGATTCACTGTGAAAGGGGCGGGAACATGGCCGAGGAGCAGGAGCGCCGCTTGAGCGGTCAAAGCCGCAGGCGGCATCGCGGTACCGAACCGGGGCAAGACGACAGCTGGGGCACAGGATGGGGATTTTCGCTACATTCATGTTCCGATATCTTCGGATTTATGCATTAATCCTTAGATACAATCAAATCGAAGTATCGCCCGGGGGACCCAGCCAGCTTTGGCAAATTCCCCAGTCGGGACGCTCGCTCGGACTACGGATGCGGCATGACTTGATCGCGCTAAACGTGCCAGGCAGCCTCTTTTGCGCCCGCCATGCAGCGCAAACAGGGTCAAAATCATAGGCGCACGCGAAAGCTCCTGCCGGCTATATCGCTGGTGTTCGTCCCAGTTATCGCCATCGCCCTTCGCCCCGGCCCCTCGACAAATCGGATTTGCATAGGATCAGAAATAGCCCAACCTGCGCACAGAACACCGCCCAAGGTCTCTTCCGGCGCATGGCCAGCGGGGTCGCAAAAGTCTGATCCGCCCCCTTCCCGTGATCCCTTCAATTTGCTATTCACAAAAAATGATCACCTCTGGCACCCCTCTCCATTTGCCCCGGCGTCGACGCTAACCGCGTCTGACCTTGATCACTCTGGCTTTCTGGCGCCCCGCCCCCATCCTTTGTTGACCTTTCTCGCTGGCTTTGGCACCCCTTGGCCTGACCATAAGGAAACCGCCCATGATCCCCACCGTCCTGCCCACCTACACCCGCGCGCCCATGGCCTTTGTCTCGGGCGAAGGCTCCTGGCTGACCGCCGAAGATGGCAGTCGATATCTGGACCTCGGTGCCGGGATCGCGGTGAATGCGCTGGGTCATGCCAACCCCGAACTGGTGGCGGCCCTGACCGAGCAAGCGCAGAAACTCTGGCACGTCTCAAACCTCTACCGGATCCCGGAGCAAGAACAGCTTGCCGAACAACTGATCGACAAGACCTTTGCCGACACCGTCTTTTTCACTAATTCGGGCACCGAAGCCTGCGAGTTAGCGTTCAAGATGGCCCGCAAATACCACTACGACAAAGGCGCACCCCGCTCCGAAATCATCGCCTTCGAGGGCGCCTTCCACGGCCGTTCCACCGCCGCCATCGCCGCCTCGGGCGCGGAGAAAATGGTCAAGGGCTTTGGCCCCCTGATGCCCGGCTTCCGCCAGCTGCCCTTTGGCGATCACGCCGCGCTGAATGCCTCCGTCACGGACCAGACCTGCGCCGTGATCATCGAACCCATCCAAGGCGAAGGTGGCATCCGCACCCTGCCCGATGCCTGCCTCAAAGGCCTGCGGGACCTTTGCGATCAGCACGGCGCGCTCTTGATCTTTGACGAGGTGCAATGCGGCATGGGGCGTTCGGGCAAGCTTTTCGCCCATGAATGGGCCGGCATCACCCCCGACATCATGATGGTCGCCAAGGGCATAGGCGGCGGCTTTCCCTTGGGCGCCGTGCTCGCCACCGAAGACGCAGCATCCGGCATGACCGCCGGCACCCATGGCTCCACCTACGGCGGCAATCCCCTGGCCTGCGCCGTGGGCGCCAAGGTGATGGAGATCGTGGCCGATGACGCCTTTCTGGCCGAGGTGGGCCGCAAGGGCGCGATGTTCCAGCAGGGTCTGGCCTCGCTGGTTGCGCGCCACCCCGCCGTCTACGAGACGGTCCGGGGTCAGGGCCTGATCCTCGGCCTCAAATGCAAGCTGCCCAATACCGAGGTGGTCAAGGCCAACTACGCCCAGCACCTTCTCACCGTCCCCGCCGCCGACAATGTCATCCGCCTTCTGCCGGCGCTGAACATCCTTGAGGCCGACATTGCCGAGGCGCTCGCCCGCCTTGACCTTGCCGCCACCAGCCTTGAAGCCTGACGCCATTTTCTGTCCAAAAATATCCTGCGGGGGTCCGGGGGTGCAAAACCCCCGGCGGCCGACAAAGCGAAAGACCTTAACAGATGAACCACTTCCTCGACATCCACCAAACCGCCCCCACCAATCTGCGTTTCATGATCGATCAGGCCCGGCGCATGAAAGACGCCCGCGACGGCAAGCCGAAAGGCGCTCCGGACGAGACCCAGCCCCTCGCCGGCCGCATGGTGGCGCTGATCTTTGAAAAACCCTCGACCCGCACCCGCGTCTCCTTTGATGTGGGCGTGCGGCAAATGGGCGGGCAGACCATGATCCTGTCGGGCAAGGAAATGCAGCTGGGTCACGGCGAAAGCATCGCCGACACCGCCCGCGTTCTGTCGCGCTATGTTGACCTCATCATGCTTCGCACCTTTGAAGAGGCGACGCTGCACGAGATGGCCGAACATGCCACCGTCCCAGTGATCAACGGGCTGACCGACACCTCGCATCCCTGCCAGATCATGGCCGATGTGCTGACCTATGAGCAGCACCGCGGCTCGGTCGCCGGTCGCAAATTTGTCTGGTCGGGCGACGGCAATAATGTCTGCACCTCTTGGCTGCACGCGGCCGGCCAGTTCGGTTTTGATCTGACCTTTACCGGCCCCGAAACGCTCGATCCCAATCCTAAAGCGGTGGAATTTGCCCGCTCCAAGGGCTCCAAAGTCACCATCACCCGCGATCCCCTCGCCGCCGCCCGGGGCGCGGATGCCATCGTCACCGACACCTGGGTCTCGATGCACGACCCCGAATCCGCACGCGAGCGGCGGCACAACCAACTGCGCGGCTATCAGGTCAATGGCGCGATGATGGCGCAGGGCAAGCCCGACGCCCTATTCATGCATTGCCTTCCCGCGCACCGTAACGAAGAGGCCTCCTCCGAGGTCATGGACGGCCCGCAATCAGTGATTTTCGACGAAAGCGAAAATCGCCTGCACGCTCAAAAGGCCATCCTGCGCTGGTGCCTGGGGGTCTGAGGGACCACGCCAGTACAGGCCGTTTGAACCTCAGTCCCCCGGTCCTCCCAAGTCCGGAGCGCCGATTTCGAGCTATCATTCATCCAAATAGTTGAGTGATAGGCATCGGTCCTGTATCCCATCCCCATGGCAGAACGAATCGACGACGACTCCCTGACCCTGATCCTCAAAGCCGCCAGCGATCCGACCCGACCCGCCCTCCTGACCCATCTGGCGCAGGAGGGCCCAACCCGCGTGACCGAGATCGCCAAGCGGTTCGATACCAGCCTGAACGCGGTGTCCAAGTATATCATGGTCTTGGAACGCACCGGGCTGACCAGACGCCAGACGATCTGGCGCGAACATCTGATCGAGGTGCAGCTTGATCGGCTGGCCGAGGTTGACCGCTGGTTTGCCGGGCTGCGCTCGATCTGGGAGTTGAGACCTGAGACGCTTGCCGCCCATTTTGAAAGGGACGAAAAAGATGTCTGACCTGACCCTGACCTGCCGCCAAGTGATCAAGGCCAAGCCCGAACAGGTGTACAACGCCTGACTGGACCCCGCGATCATGACGAAATTCCTCGCGCCCGCCGGTGTCACGGTGTCTCAGGCACGCTCGTACGCTCGTGAGGGGGGCGCTTTTTCGTGATGAGGGCAAAGATATACCACACGAGGGTACCTATCTAGCCCTGACGCCCTATTCCCGCATCGTGTTCACCTGAGAATCGCCCTATTCGGCGCCGGCCTCCGAAGTTGAGCTGCTCTTCTCGGCCGTCGAAGGTGGAACTGAAGTGGTTCTGAACCAGATCAAATTCATGTCCGAAGGGGCGCGGGATGGTCACGTCAAGGGATGGACCGGGATTCTTGATAAACTTGCCGAGCTCTTTGGCGATCATGAGCACTAAAATAGACGACATCTTGAAGAATGTTAATTGGCTGGCCATGATCGCCGGCACCGTCCTGGCCTTTGTCCCCGGCATATTCTGGTTCGGCCAAATCTTGGCAAGACCTGGTCCGCCGGCAGCCATAACACCCAAAAGCCCGAAAAAGTGCCGGTTCTGGGCCTGAGCTATCAGATCCTCGGTACCTTTCTGATGGCTTGGATCATCGGAGCCACCGCCACGATAGAGGCGCTGAGCGCGGCCATCGTGACCATCCTTGCCATTGACACTCTGATGACCGCCGGCGCGCTGATAAGCCTGAAAAACACTACCGCGGCACTGATTGATGGCGGCTATGTGCTGGCCATGGGCGTGATCATGATCGCGGCGCAGGGGATTTTGTGACAGCGGCGGGGCACTTTGCCTCTTGCAAGTGCCCCGCATCCAGCGCCTTCTTGGGCCCATCAACAGGAGAGTTTCATGCAATCGCCCGTCCCGACCTTCACCCATTCGCTGACCGCCTTGTCCAAGATCATCGCCAAGGCGCAAGCCTTTGAAGAGGCGAAAAAGATGAAGCCCGAGGTGATCCCGCAGCTGCGCCTGATTGCCGATATGCTGCCCTTCTGGCGCCAGATCACCATTTGCTGCGACCATGCAAAAGGCGCCTCGGCCCGGCTTTCGGGCATGGAAAACCCTTCGTTCGAGGACAAGGAATCCACGCTGGCCGAATTGCAGGACCGCATCGCGCGCACGCTGGCCTTTATCGCAACCGTCCCCGCCGCCGCCTTCGAAGGCGCTGAGACCCGCATCATCACCCTCAAGGCCGGCCCCCGCGAATTGACCTTTCCGGGCGCGCAATATCTGGCGAGCTTTGCCATGCCGAACTTCTATTTCCACATGACCACCGCCCATAACATCCTGCGTTCAAACGGCGTTGATATCGGCAAGACCGATTTTCTGGGTGGCTGAGGCATGACCCGCGCGCTGATCGTCGTTGATGTCCAAGGACAGATGGCGGTCGCGCGCGATCCGGGCCAGCCTTGGGCCAATCCGGGCGCCGAAAGCGCTATCGCAGCGTTGATTGCCCGGTTTCGGGCCAAGGGCCTGCCCGTGATCCATGTGCCTCACAACCGGATGTAGCAGGGGGCCCCCGGTGGTGCCTTTCTAATATGTCGGATTCCTTTGCCACCGATACGACCACGCAAAAGGTGTTGGAGCAGATAAAGGCAACCGCAACATTCCCAGCCTGTACCGGTCTTGGATAGGCATCAATCTGAATCAGATTGGGGCATAAGCATTCCAAAGTATTGATCTGCGCCGATCAAGATGGACCCGCAGGGCCAAGGCGGCAGCTCTAACGGCGTCCCTCAGGCCTCTTGGCCCGTGCCGGTTTGGATCTTGCGCAGGCTGTCGGCCGCAGCGACCCGTCCGGCCATGGCGGAAACCAGCAAAAGCAGCAGGGCCAGCACGAAATAGGTCAGGCGGAATCCGAAGTGTTCCGCGATATAGCCAATCGGTGCCGGGGCCACCAAAATACCAGCATAACCCACCATAGTCACAATCGAAATCGCTTGGGCCGAGGGCATGCCGGGGTGGTTTCCGGCGGCCGAAAACAGGATCGGGATCATGTTTGCAACGCCCAGACCGGTAACGGCGAAACCAATAATGGCGATCCAACCCGTCGGCGCGCCCGCCGCCAACATCATCCCCGCAGCCCCAAGCGCCCCCGAAACGCGCAGCGTATTGGTCGCGCCAAACCGATTGCGAACCCCGTCCCCGGCAAAGCGCATGATCGCCATGGCCCCGGCAAAAAAGGCAAAAGCCAGCCCGGCGTTATGCATCCCCGAGTTCAGCTCTTTGCCCAGATAGATCGCCGCCCAGTCCAGAACCGCCCCTTCTGGGATCATCGAAAACAGGGCCATAGCCCCCAAAATCCAAAGAGCCGCATCGCGGGGAATCAAGGACATACGCGGCGGGGCCTCGTTGTGCGGAACCGGCGCTGCGGGCTCGTCCTCGATCAGCCGGCCCATGCCCCAGAACACAAGAGCCAGCGCGACAAGGGCGGTGAAAACAGACTGCGCTTCGGCACCGAAAAAGTAGATGGCATAGGTGCCCATGGTGCCGCCGAAAAATCCACCGAGGCTCCAGAACCCATGGCTGGAGGACATGATCGCGCGGCCAAGCCGGCGTTCGACTTGCACGGCGCTGGCATTCATCGCCACATCCATGCAGCCCACCATCCCGCCCATGACCGCCATGAGAGGGGCCAAGATCCAAACGTTGGGGGCATAGACCACCAGCGGCAGCAGCGGCGCGGCGGAAATGCCGAAAAAGCGGGCTACATTGCGCGATCCGAAACGGCCAATCAGACGGCCGGAAAACAGCATGGCCCCGACCGCTCCGATGCCGAGCCCGAAGATCAAGAGGCCAAGCGTGCTTTCAGTGATCGCATGTCGCGGCAAAAGCAGCGGGATCTGAGGCGCCCAGGCCCCCATCACAAAACCGTTGGCAGCAAACAATGCCGCAACGCCCCAACGCCCCCGTTGGGCCTGCACCGCCGTAACCATCAAGAACACCCCTCCGCCATCCAGCTGCGCAAAGGTTAATGAAAACCGTCCAGATTCAATAGATAATTTGACAGGCCCGCGAAAAGTATTCTACCCTGAGGCGATGATGCCAAGGTTACAGGCGCGCGGCCAGCCTTGTGCCCTGATCAATGGCGCGTTTTGCGTCCAACTCGGCCGCAACATCCGCGCCGCCGATGATATGAACCGCGCGGCCAAGCGCGATCAGGCGGTCGGCAAGGCCGCGCTCGGGCAACTGTCCAGCGCAGATCACGACGGTATCGACCTCCAGCATCTGCTCTTGCCCATCGCGCGCAATCCGCAACCCCTGCTCCGTTGCACCAAGGTAGCTGACGCCGCCCCACATCTGCACCCCCTTGGCCGCCAGCGCGGCACGGTGAATCCAGCCCGTAGTTTTGCCAAGCCCCCGCCCCGGCTTTTCCGCGCGCCGCTGCAGCAGCCAGACCTGCCGCGCGGCGGGATGCGGCGCGGGCTCTGCCAGACCGCCCGGCGTCAGGGCCGGATCGCCAACGCCCCATTCGGCGGCCCAGGTCGCGAAATCGAGCGTCGGGCTGATGCCCTGATGCACAAGGAACTCGGCCACATCAAAACCGATACCGCCCGCGCCGATGACCGCCACGCGGCGGCCCACCGGCGCACCGTTCAGCACATCGGCATAGGCCAGCACCTGCGCCTCAGGCGTGCTGGGCAGGCCCGGATCGCGGGGGGTAACGCCGGTGGCAAGGATCACCTCGTCAAAGTCCGCAAGCGTGGCCTCATTGGCGCGCTCTTTCAGGCGCAGGGTGATGCCGCTGCCGGCAACCTCGGTCTTGAACCAGTCCAGAAGGCCAAGGAATTCTTCCTTGCCGGGGATCTTGGCGGCAAGGTTCAACTGGCCGCCGATCTGGTCTGCGCTTTCAAAAAGGGTCACGAGATGGCCGCGCCGGTCCGCCTCCAAAGCCGCCGAAAGGCCCGCCGGACCGGAACCCACAACGGCGATGCGAAGCGCAAGAGCGGCGGGGGTGACGGGCAGGTCCAACTCGTGGCAGGCGCGCGGGTTGACGAGGCAAGAGGTCAGCTTGCCCGAAAAAGTATGATCGAGGCAGGCCTGATTGCAGGCAATGCAAGGCGCGATGCGGGCGGTACGGCCCGACGCCGCCTTGGCCACAAAATCGGGATCGGCCAGAAAGGGCCGCGCCATGGACACCATATCCGCTTGGCCGGCCGCAAGGATGGTCTCGGCCAAATCAGGCGTATTGATCCGGTTCGAGGTGATCACAGGGATCGAAACTTCGGGGCGCAGGCGCGCGGTCAGCCAGGTAAAGGCGGCGCGCGGCACTGAGGTGGCGATGGTCGGCACCCGCGCCTCGTGCCAGCCAATCCCGGTATTCAGCATCGAGGCGCCGGCGGCCTCAATAGCGCGGCCAAGCTGGACCACCTGAAGCCAGGTGGAGCCGCCCGGCACCAGATCGATCAGTGAAATCCGGTAAATAAGGATGAAATCGGCACCCACCGCCGTGCGGATACGGGAGACGAGCTCAACCGGCAGGCGCATGCGGTTCTCATAGGATCCGCCCCAGTCGTCGTCCCGCGGATTGGTCTGCTCGGCCAGAAACTGGTTCAGGAAATAGCCTTCGGAGCCCATGATCTCGACCCCGTCATAGCCCGCCTCGCGGGCGCGAACAGCGGCGGTGACCATGTCGGAGATTTGCTTTTCGATGCCGGGGCCGTCCAGCGCGATGGGCGGGAAAGGCGAGATAGGGGATTTCAACGCCGAGGGGCCGACGCATTTGGGGCCATAAGCATAGCGGCCCGCATGCAGGATCTGCATGGCAATCAGACCGCCCTCTGCATGAACCCCATCCGTGACGCCGCGGTGGTTGGCGATGTCCTGTGCCGTGTAAAGCCCCGCAGCGCCAGGAAAAACACCGCCCTCCTCATTCGGGGCCATGCCGCCGGTGACGATCAGCCCGGCCCCGCCGCGCGCGCGTGCGGCGTAGAAGGCCGCCACGCGGGGCCAATCGCCGCGCTCTTCGAGCCCTGTATGCATCGAGCCCATCATCACGCGGTTGCGCAGGGTCACATGGCCCAGATTAAGTGGGGCCAAGAGGTGGGGATAGGACATGAGCTCGCCTCCGATTAGGCGGTCAGGATGGCGGGCGAGGGCAGGGATGTCACGCGAAACGCCGCGTAAGGGGGTGAGATTCTGTGGGATTGCCGGGGAGCCTCCCGGACGTTGCGCGGGGCCAAAGGGCCAAGCGCAAGTCAGGCCGGTGGGCGGTTATCGGGTCGCAATCTCGGCATAGGTTTGCGCTATGCCGGCTTGCCTTTGCGCATTGGCCGGGTGGCTGCCCAAAAACCCATCCCCCGGGTCGGGCAAGCGCGTGAAAAAGCGGGCACCGAGAACCGGATCAAAGCCGGCCTGATAGGCAATGATCGTGCCCAGACGGTCCGCCTCCAACTCGTGTTCTTTGGAAAAGCGCAGGGCACCGATTTCGGCGCTGATTTGCTGGGCGCGTTCGATGGCGCTGTCACTGGCCCCCGAAGCGCTGGCCACGAGGCCACCGATGATCGCGGCATTGGTCGCTTCTTGGCGGGTTTCGGCCAGATGGCCTTCGATGTGATGCGCGGTCTCAT
Source organism: uncultured Paracoccaceae bacterium (assembly GCA_903930735.1). GTDB lineage: Bacteria > Pseudomonadota > Alphaproteobacteria > Rhodobacterales > Rhodobacteraceae > CAIYZT01. Next base: position 19,754 of record CAIYZT010000307.1, read on the forward strand.
GGCCCAGGACAAAGGCCAGCTCATCGGCATTACGCGCCTCGGCGATCGGGGCGAGGGTAAAGACGATCTGCGGGCGACCGGACTGGTCGAGCGTCTGATAGGCGTTGGGCGGCAGTTCGGCATCGGTATCGACCCAGATCTGAAAGTCGCAGTTGCGCGGGCCGGGCTGGCTGCCGCAGAGGGATTCGGCGATAGGCTCCACCCGGGCAATAACTTGCGCGAAATTGCGCGCGGCGTCCTGGATCGGCAGGCGTCCGGGCACCGCAGTGGCCAGGGCCGCCGCGCTGTTGCCGGCCTTGACCACCGATGTGCCCTTGGACGGTAGCGCGGTGCAGGCCGCGAGCGTCAGAATGAGCGCGATTCCCGCTGGAGAGGCCTTTGTCCGCTTCATCTTTGCCCGCCTCGTCCCATTGATACCCTGCCCGACGTTCAGATTCTCATCCAACAAGAATAGAGTTTGTCCCCGCCGGGACAAGCAAGCGCAGTCGATGGTGATCAAAGAATGTCTGTTTCCAAACCGATGCCGGGCGCGTTAGATTACGCCCATGTTTACCATCGAGCATGATTTTGACGCCAGTGTGATCACTCTAGTGGATGAGGGCGCGCCCTATCTGCAAGAGGATGTGGTGGTTGAAATTTATGAAGATTGTATCGTCGTGCAGCAGCATGACCCGATCACCGACCAGCCCTTGCGGCTAACCCTGTCCTTGCAGCAGTCCCGAGATCTGGCGGCGGCGTTGAACTTGCCGGAGGGCAGCTATCGGTTGGAACCTATGGGCAAAAAACCCGGCTGAGGGATTGCTGATCCGCTGGATCCGATGGGGCGGCAGAGCCGCATTCTTTTGTCTCGCCTCTGGCGGTGCCCGCCAACCGGCTCGGGGTAAGGCGCTCCATGGGGGATATTTTCATCGGATGAAGGGGCGGCGGCGGGTAAGGTTCTTTGCGGGCGCGTCTTGCTTTGAAGTTGCTTGTCCGCTTGACCTTGGCCTCAAAGCAGGCAACCTCGCCGCGAAAAGGAGCGCCAGATGCCGGACAGATTCCCCCAGACCCTAGAGTTTCTTGGTGCCCGCCGCAGCTATCCAGCGAAGGCCTTTAGGGGGCCGGTGCCAGACCGGGCGGCGTTGAGCGAAATCCTGAGCCTTGCCTTGCGCGTGCCGGATCATGGCAAACTGGAGCCTTGGCGATTGATCGTGCTGGAGCGGGGGGACATGGCGCGGCTTGCGGATTTGGCCGAGGCGCGGGCGCAGGCGCTGGGGCTGGACGGAGAAAAGACCGCCAAGGGGCGCGGGCAGTTTGATCTGGGGCGCTGTGCGGTGGCGGTGATTTCGGCTCCCGTGGCGCAGGACAAGGTGCCGCTGGCCGAGCAGGTCCTGTCGGCGGGCGCGCTGTGCATGAATATCCTGCATGCCGCGACCGCTGCCGGTTGGGGGGGCAATTGGCTGTCGGGTTGGCCCGCGCATGATGCCGAGTTTTGCGCCCGTGCCTTTGGCTGCGTTCCGGGCGATACCCTGGCCGGGATCATCCATATCGGCACGCCGGGCCCGATCGCGCCTGACCGCCCGCGCCCCGATATAGCCCGCCGGGTGCAATGGGGGCTGGTCCCATGATCTTCACCGATTTCTCGCGCGCGCTTGCCCAGATCGGCGATCAAAGATTTCGCCGAGTTGTGTTTCTGGGCGTGCTTTTGGCGCTCGCCCTCCTCGTCGCGGTCTATGCACTGCTGCTGATCGTCATCCAGTGGTTTGACCCCGGCTCGGTCGAGCTTTTCATGATCGGACCGGTGACGGGCTTGGGCACCCTGCTGTCCATCGGCTCCTTTTTTCTAATCCTCGGCCTGTCGATCGTGCTGATGGTCCCCACAGCCGCAGCCTTTTCCGGGATCTTTGTCGAGGACGTTGCCGATGCGGTCGAGGACGAATTTTACCCCGGGCTGCCCCCCGCCCCGCCGCGCTCTTTTGGCACCGGGCTGATCGAGGTGGTCAATTTTACCGGCGTTTTCATCGCGGTGAACTTTTTGCTTCTGTTGGCCCTGTTCTTGGGGCCCTTGTATATCCCGATCTATTGGGCGGCCAATGGCTGGCTTCTTGGGCGCGAGTATTTCAACATCGTCGGCCTGCGCCGCTTGCCGCCGGACGAGGTCAAGGCGCTGCGGCGGCAGCATGGGTTTCAGGTCTGGATTGCGGGCACGCTAATGGCCGCGCCCCTAAGCATTCCGTTGCTTAATCTGGTGATCCCGGTGCTGGGCGTGGCAACCTTTACCCATTTGTTTCACCGTCTGGCCGGCCCATTGCCGCGCTCGCCGGGCACTGGGCGGTTCTAGGGGGCGGGTCCAAGGGACCTTAGTTCAGGATGTTAAACACATCCATATTGTCGACCGTGATCCAGCCGGAAACAACGATGCCGTAGACCACGGCAAAGGCCAGAACGGTGATATAGGTCGTGATCTTTGCTTTGCGGCCGATCTGGGCGTCTGCGGGGGCCGAAGAGGGCGTGCCGGGAACGACATGTCCAGCCTCGGCCTGGCTCTGGAAACGGACGGGCAGCACGCAGAACAGCACCAGAAACCATAGGGTTGCGAAGGTGACGATGGCGGCGGTGATGGTCATGATTGCTCCTCAGGCCTGTTCAAGTTCGATCAGGCAGCCGTTGAAATCCTTGGGGTGCAGAAACAGAACCGGCTTACCGTGGGCGCCGATTTTCGGATCACCCGAGCCCAGAACCCGCGCGCCGCCGGCCTGCAACTGATCGCGGGCGGCCAGAATATCACTCACCTCATAGCAGATATGGTGGATGCCACCGGCGGGGTTTTTGGCCAGAAATCCAGCGATGGGCGAGCCTTCGCCCAAGGGGGTCAAGAGCTCGATCCGGGTATTCGGCAGATCGATGAAGACGACGGTCACGCCGTGATCGGGCTCGTTCTGCGCCGGGCCGACCTGCGCGCCCAAGGTGCTGCGGTATTGATCCGCCGCGGCGGCCAGATCTGGCACCGCAATGGCGACATGGTTGAGGCGTCCGATCATGACTTGGCTCCGTGCAGCATGGGATGCTTATGCAAACCCGCGGGCCGGGGCGCAAGCACGCATCGGGCGGTTGGACCGCCTCTGTGCAAGATGTCGCAGGAAAGGGCCGCGGCGTTTACGTTTCGTTAGCAGGTCATGCCCCAGAGTAGCGCCACGATCACGGTACCGATCCGCCCTCTTGCCCGACAGGTCATCATGCCGCGTCCCGGTTATCCCACGACGATTTCATTGCCGGTCAGCCCGGTCGCGCCCTATCCGCCACGCGCCCTGCCCTTGCAGGGGCTGACCATCTTGGTGGTCGAAGACAGCAGATACGCCTGCGAGGCGTTACGGCTGATTGCGCAGCGCGCGGGGGCGCGGCTGCGCAGGGCCGAAACACTGGAGACCGCGCGCGGGCATCTGCGCACCTATCGGCCCGATGTAGCGATCATTGATCTGGGTCTGCCCGATGGGCGCGGCGAGGCTTTGATCCGCGATCTGGTTGTGGCGCGGCCACGCACCGCGGCGATCATCGGGATCTCGGGCCTGCCCTCGGGGCGCGGATCGGCTCTGGCGGCCGGCGCGGACGGGTTTTTGGACAAGCCCTTGGGCTCTTATGCCGAGTTTTGTGCCGTCCTGTCGCGGTTCCTGCCGGATCGTGTCGACTTGCCGGGGGCGGTATTGACCTCGCCCTTGCCCGAGCCGGATCCACTTGCGCTGCATGACGATCTGGAGCGGGCGGCCGAGGCACTCGGCCATGCCCCCGACGCCGCACGGCAGCGTTATATCAGCGGGTTTCTCTGCGGTCTTGCCCGCGCAACCCAGGATTCGGGTCTGGCCGAAGCCAGCGCCAGCGCAGCGCAGGGCCCTGAGGGTCTGGCACCGCTGCGCGCCTTGCTCAACTCGCGGCTGACCGATCCCGGCGGGCCCATCGCCCCCGGACCAGAAATCGGGCAGTAACTGACCAAGGGTTGAAAGGTCGGCGGCGCCCTCGGCGAGCGAGACGCCGCTAAAGGTCCGGGTCCGAAGCGGCGCGCGTGAGGCGCGTCATATCCGACAAACGCTCCTTCTGACGGCCCTCGGCATCAAAATTGACCGGCGAGAGCCAGTTCTGAAAGGCCTCGCGCAGCGCCGGCCATTCGCTGTCAATCACCGAAAACCAGGCAGTATCGCGGTTGCGTCCCTTGACGACGACGGCCTGACGAAAAATGCCCTCATAACTGAACCCCAGACGCTGCGCTGCGCGGCGCGAGGGCAGGTTCAGCGCGTTGCATTTCCATTCGTAGCGCCGATAGCCGGCCTCAAACGCCCATCCCATCATCAAGAACATCGCCTCGGTCCAGGCGCGACCCGATTGCATTTCGGGCGCGATCGAGATGCTGCCCACCTCGATCGTTCCGGCGGCAGGCGTGATCCGCATTAGACTCGCGATCCCGCCGCAAAGCCCGCTCGCCCGGTCGCGCAGTACAAAAGCCAGATCATCGGGGGCAGAGGAATGCTCCTTGACCCAGCGGTGAAAGGCCGAAGCCGAATGAAACGGGCCGCTGAACATATAGTCCCACAGCGCGTCATGCCCGTAAAAGGCGCGGAAAAGATCGGCCGCATGGGTATCGGCGGACAGGGGTTCAAGCTGCACATAGGCGCCGGTCAGCGTCATGGGCGCCGGGCGCGGCGGCACCTTCCAGTTCGGCAGGCTCCTGCCCAGTTTGTTATCGCTCATCCCAGCTTCCCTTTGCTTTTGCCGCACCCTGCCCCGAGCCTGCGCGCACGGACAAGCCTAAAGCAGCAGGCCCGGATCGCGCGGTAGGATAAGGCCGGGGAAAATCGTGTTTTCAATCAGGCTCTTGTCGA
>CAIYZT010000308.1 GCA_903930735.1 uncultured Paracoccaceae bacterium
CCTCGCCGCCGATGATGTTGGATTGCAGATAGGCGCGGGCATGGATTGCCGGGGCCAGCGCCGCATCGGCATGATCAAACCCGTCGCGCCAGTCGGACAGTGGCATGTAGTTATCGATGCCGATGAAATCGATGTTGGCGTCTGACCAGAGCGGATCGAGGTGGAAGAACACATCGCCCGACCCATCGGCAGGGTGGTGACCGAAGTATTCCGACCAGTCGCCTGCATAGCCGATCTTTGGCCCAGCGCCGAGGACGACACGCACATCTGCCGCTAGGGATTTCAAGGCGGTCACGGTGGGATAGGTAGCGGCCCCGCTTCGGATCGTGGTCAGGCCGGGCATTTCCGATCCGATCAGGAAGGCATCGACGCCCCCGGCCGCCGCGCACAGATGCGCATAATGTAGGATCATCCGGCGCAGCGACCATTCGCCGACCGGGCCAGTCCAGCTGACGGCCTCGCCGGAGATGCTAAAGCTGGCGGGCGTCGCCATGCCAAACAGGGCTGCGACCTGAGTGGCGGCCGTCGCCGTCTTGTCCACGGATCCCGCATAGCCCGCTGCCGGAGAGCAGGTGATCCGTCCTCGCCAGGGGAACGTCGGCTGACCACTAGTGGCCGCATTGGCGCTGTAGGGGTTCGGTTTGGTGTTGCCGGGTGGCACATCCAGCAGCAGGAACGGATAAAAGGTCACCCGCAACCCGCGCGCCTTCATCTCCTGGATCGCCTGCACCACTGCGAAATCCGCCGGTGTGCCGCCGTAGACCGGGCGGTCTTCTGCATCGCGGCTGACCAGAACTGCACTGGCGCGGGAAACGCCGTTCACCACCCAAGCGGAGGGCGTCGTGGTCTTGGCCGCCACCTCGACGCCCGGGCGAACCTTGCAATTGCCCGCCCGCAGGTCATCGCCGAACCAGGCCACCACAAGCGACACGCTTTCCACCGCAGGTGCCATGGATTGCAGCCGGTCGAGCGCCACGACGATGTCGGGCGTCTCGGGGATGGCGTTCAGGTTCTCTGCCACGGTGGCGCTGCCGGAACCGCTGGATTTTTTGACTGGGACGGTGGCATAGGCGAATTCGCCCGAGGCCGGGATCATGGTGACGGCCCGTACTAAGCCCTCCGCCGTATCTGGGTCGGCTAAGGGACGGAACACTTCGAAGCTGATCTGCGGCAGGCGGTTGCCGAACGGGGTGAGGTCCAACTCTTCCAGAACCACATAGACCGTTCCCCGATAGGCCGGGGTCCCCGACAGGCCCATCTTGGCGGAAATGAACGGGTCCGGGGTCTGAAGCTCGTCGCCGGGATACCAGCGCCAGGTGACGCCCGTCATGTCCAGCGCCTTGCCATCGGCCCAGACCCGGCCAATCCCGGTGATCGGACCCTCGCAGAGGGCGACCGCGAAGGAGGCGAAGTAGAGGTATTCGGTGGTGGTGACTTTCGGGCCGCCACCGCCTTTGCCGCCGCCCTGACTGCTGGTGCGGGTTTCTTCGCGGAAATCGGTGGCCCAAATGATATTGCCGCCCAGCCGCATCCGACCATAAAGGCGTGGGATCACCGCCCCTTCGGTTGATGAGGTGATCCGCAGACTGTCCAGCCGCGCGCCCTCGATCCGCTGGGCCGGGGCTAGGGACGATACGATCCAGCTGTCGACCGCCGAGCCGATGGTCGAGCCGATGAAGCCTCCGATGGCCGCCCCCGAAAAGCCAAGGATGGTGCCGCCGAAGCCAGCGCCAATCGCGGAGCCGACGGCCCCGAGAACAAGAGTTGCCATGTGTGGGGCCTCAGCTTTTTGGGAACAGGAAAGCGAAGGCGATACGCCGCCGCCAGATCGGGGTCAGAAGCTCCTCGACGACGCCAAGGCGCTCGTAGGCATGGATGAAGTGCTCAGGCCCGGTCAGGATCCCGACATGCTTGGCGATGGCGCGCGGTGCCATGCGGAAAAACACCAGGGTGCCAGGACCGACACCTGCCAGCGCGATCTCTGGCATCATGCGGCGCGCGCCGTCCGCCAGAACTTCGCGCGGCCCCGTTTCGCCCCAATCCCGGCTATAGGGCGGGATCGGAAAGGGTTCGTCACCGACAACCTCTCGCCAAACGCCACGCGCAAGTCCAAGGCAGTCGCATCCAACCCCGCGCAGGCTGGCCTGATCATGGTATGGCGTGCCGAGCCAGGAGCGGGCCACGGCGACAACAAGGTCGGGATCGGCGATCATCACAGAACCGTCCCGTCATTGCTGCCGTCCCGGCTGGCATAGCGCAGCACGGCATCCTGACCCGGGATGTTCGGAAAACCTCTGAAATTTAGCGTGTTAGCGAACTTCGCCCCACAAGTCGCGATGCGCTTGTCGCAGCCAGCGCGGGCGATGAAACTGTCGCCCTCGGCAATGGCGCGCACCGGCGCTTCCAGCAGGGTCAGGGACGCGATGGCGTCGGTCAACCCGTGGCCCAGCACTTCGGTGGTCCGACCGGCATTGGCACCGTTGGTCCAGGCGAGGGTGCCAGATGTGAACCATCCCGCCGCGAACCCAGACAGGCCCGTGGCCAGGAATGCCCGGTCGCGCAGTAGATCGGTCACCACGCCACTGCCCTTGTAAGCGGCGTTTTCCAGATCGATGCCGCAGCGACTATCGCCCAGCGCCGCGTCGCAACTCGCCTGGAACGTCCGCCCCACGGTCTGGCCCAGCGCATGGGCCAGCGACCGAACTTCGGCCACGAAAGCCATGCGACCGCGCCGGATTTGACCTACCGCGCCCCGGCGCAACAAGACACGCTGGCTGGTATCGACCCAGTTCACGCGCCACAATTCGACCCCAGCGGCGTCCCAGCGCCCATCGATAATGTCGGTTTCCGTTATGCGATCTGAGGACAGTACGCCCTCGGCGTCTTGGGCGTCGACGGAGAGGTCGGAACCTGACCTGACTTCTGAGGCGGCGAATCCGCTCTCAGGTTCGAAATCCGTGCCATCGAAGGCCAGCATCAGGTCGTGATCTGTGAAGCCCAGCGTCACCCCATCCGCACGGGAAATCCGCCAGCACCAGGACAGGGTGGTGGTGCCTGCGTCCAGGTGTGCCTGCAACTCTGGGGACAGCGACTTCATGACCGGACCTCAATCAAGGGGATGGATGTGATCGAACCCAGCCGTTCGACATCGAGGGTGACGTCGAGCATGTCGGTCTCGAACCGCACGGGAACATCGAATTCGAACCCGGCGCGGATTGTCGTGCCGGTGACGGGCGGCCAAGCGAAGGTGACAAGCCCGGTCGTTGGATCAACACTGTGGCCGGGGATCAGTCCCGCCACCGGCGGCTGGCGGATTGATGCGGCCAAGATCGTCACCGTGGCCCCGGCGGTGATATTGCCCACCCCGATTAGCGCGCCGGTGAAACCGGGGGCGATGGTGATGTCAAAGCTCCAGAGCCAGAAGCCGCCGCCAAGATCGGTCGATGCGACATTCGCGATGGCTCCTCCTGCGGTGCCTACAATCGCCGGGGCGGCATAGGTGCCGCGGATGTCGCTGTCGAGGTTTCCGGGCTGGCAGCGCACATTCAGACGGGCCTGTGCAGAGGTTCCCGCCTTGATCCAAGTCTGTACCCGGTACACGGATCCCGCCACCACGGTTGCTCCGGCGATGTGCTGGCGCAGACCAGCGCCGGAAACACCAATGTCATAGGCCTTGATGAAACTCCCGAAGGTGACGGCGCTGTTGGCGCCGGTCGCACCAGTATTGGACCAGCCGGTGTGCAGGTTGTTCCAGCTGGTCAGAAGCTCCGGCCCTTCCGGTGCGTCGGGCACATCGACCTCCAGAACCACGGTTCCCGCTACGGGCTTCTTGATTGCCCGCACATAATCCACGCCGCCCGAGCTGTAGCGCTTCACCAAGGGGAAGACCGTCTGCAGCCCGTTGCCGTTTCCGACAAGTTGGTCGGTGGGTGTGATCGCCTGTGATGGCAGGCAGGATTTGTAGTCCGCCCAGTCCTTGTAGCGAAAGCCATAAAGACGGGCGCTACGGGCCTCAAAGAAAGCGACGACGGCTGCCAGATCATCAGCGCGGCGGATGCCATAAGCCACATCATAGCGCCGACGTGAATTGGCCCAGCTGGCATTGCGCTCTTCGTCGCCTGACGCCAGTTCAACGACTTGCGTGCGCCGTTCCGGCCCGCCGCGCGCCCCTCGGCTGATGTTGTCCGGAAACCTGATCTCATGAAACGCCACTACATACCCCTCCGGCCCAGCGACACAGCGCGGGCAATATCCGATGCCACCTGCGTGCGTGACTGGCGGAAGCTTTCCGCATCGCGGGTCTGGATCGTGATGCAGACATTGCCGCCCGCGCCGTAACCCGCCGTTTCACGGCGCGAGAGCACGCGCTCGCCCTTTTGCAGGATGGCGGGCACCTCATCAGAGCGCAGCCCGGCAAAGCCACCCGAATGCAACCGGGGTGCCCCGGCGAAGGCCATGGTGGGCACCGCCCGCATTGGAGCACTGCCGCCGACCAGACCACCGGCATGATGCACCGCCGCACCGGTCATTCCGGCAAACAGCCCACCACCACCAAGCGACCCCAGCACTCCGTCAAGTGCAGAGGCAATCGGGCCGAGGATGAACTTCCGCGCCGCAAGTTTCGCCAGATCGGCCAGGATCGAGGTCACGAGATCGCCGAAGCTCAACTTGCCAGTCTTCACGAAATTGCCCACAGCATCCTCGGCGCTCTGAAACGCCCCAACCAGCGCTTGGCCGACATCGGCACCAATGTCGCGGGCTTTGACCGCATAGTCTGACAAGGCCGCCGTCACTGCCGCCCAACCAGTTGAAGCCGCGTCGGCGCCAGAAGCAGCCGCTTCCCCGGCGGCTTTGCCCGCCGCACCCGCGCCGCCTGCGGCAGTGCCTGCGTCGTTGAGGGCTTCAGTGGTTCCGTCTGCCGCGACCGTGGCAGCATCCAGCGCCGCAGCACCGTCCGTTCCGGCCGTGGTCATAGCCGTTTGCAACGCCTGCCAACTCGCAAGTGGCCGGGCGGCAGCATCGCTCAGCATGCCGGATGCCTCGCGATAGCCATCGGCCCGCGCGCGTGCATCATCCGCCATGGTCCCGAGTCCGAGGTCGGGCGTTTGAAGGTAGGTCTGGCCCATCGCCGCCTGAAACGCATCCGCTGCGGCGGCTCCGGCCGCAGTTGCTGCCCCTTCAAATGGATTGCCAACCCGGCCCAATGTGACCGGATCGAGGGTGCCAATCTGGATGCCACCTTCGCCGGTGGCCCAATCGGGAAGCAAATCGAGCGCCGCATTCAGGCCGGAGATGAAGGTGTTGATCCGGGTGACCACACCGTTCAGCATCGCCTCAACGCCGCTGATCAGTCCGTTCGCCGCCTGAAAAGCGAAGTCGCCGATGGCTGCAGGCAATGCTCCCCAGATTGCCTTCATTGCATCGTAGGCTCCCTGGAACACCCCAGCCGACGAATTGCCAAAGCCGACCACCGCCACCAGCGCGCCCTGCATGGCGTCGGCCACGGTGGCGGTGATGCCCGACCAGCTGGCCTGAAGGCTGGCGATGACGGCATCTACGCCAAGTCCAATCCGATCCCAGACCTCGCTGGCGAGATCAGAGATGAGGCCCAGCGCCGCGCCAAAGCCGCCAGCGCCCTCGACCAGCTTGGAGAACTGATAGGCCAGTTCCCCTGCGCCGACGATCAAAGCACCGATGCCGGTGCGGATCAGTGCCCCTTTCAAAACGGTGAGCGACAGGGAAAACCCGCTGACTCCCAGTGCCGCCGCGCCCAGTGCGACGACAAATCGTCCTGCGAAGAAGGTGGCAAACGCCCCGGCGATGCTGGCAATCTCGCCAATATGGTCGCCGAGGAAGCTGATGCTGGTCTGGAACACCCCGCCCACCCGAGTGGCATCGGCCAGCGCATTCGCCACCGTTTCCAGCGCAGGGGCGACCGCGACGGTCAGCTGGTTGGTCAGACCGAGCCAGACCAGGCCCAGCCGGTCGATGGCATCGCCAGCGGTCCGGATCTGATCCGCATCCTGATCTGACACCGCCACCCCGAAGTCGGTGATGTCCTGGGAGGCTTGGCGCAGCGTGGCAGAATCGATCCGGCTAAAAGCAAGGGCCGCCTTGTCGCCAAAGAGCGCCGATGCCACAGCCGCCCGCTCGGCAGGTGGGACGAACTTCGCCAGCGCATCCTGAATGGCCATGATGCGCTCATCGAGCGGCAGAGCCTGCAGGTCGGTGGCCGTCAGATGCAGACGTTGCAAAGCATCGCCCGCCGTGCCGGTTCCTCCCGCTGCATCCGACAGCTTCAGCGTCAGTTTCTTTGTGGCGGCCGCGATCTCGTCCATCGAGACTCCGGCCAGATCACCAGCGAAGGTCAGCACTTGGATGCTGCGGGTGGTGGTGCCAAGCGATTGTGCAAGATTGGCCTGCGCATCAATGGTCTCGAGGCCTGACCGGATCATCGCGATGCCCGCAGCCGCGGCAGCTGCGACGGCCACGGCTGCCGCGATTTTTACCCGGGTGGAAAATGCCGCCAGCCTTGCATTGGCGATCTCGGCCTCTTTTGACATGCGACCGAAGCCTTTGACCCCGGCATCGCCGACACCTTCCAACTCGGCGCGCACCTGTTTGCCGCCGACCGCCGCGAGGCGGACGGATACACGTTTTTCAGCCATCAGGATCCCCGATCTTCTCGTTGATGCGGCGGACCATGACCGCCTCCAATTCCGGCAGCAGCTCCGCCACCACCATTGGATTCAGCCCCAGCGCGTGGCCGAGTGCGAAAGCCGCGCCCATATCCCAGCCTAGAACCGCTTTTCCCGCCACCCGCATCTGCCCACCAAGACGCCCGACCAGATCCCAGACCTGCCAACCGTCATGGCTCTGTGGCTGGTTCAATCGGGCGGGGCAGTCCGGACATTGCGTTTGACAGGCCTGGCAGTAGCTGTCGCCCCCGCTGAAGTGCCAGTCGGCGAGGGCGCAGAGCCGTTTTTTTCCGCGTCCAGCAGCATGCCGCGGCTGACGTAGAGGAGGTTGAACGCCTCAAAAATCGGCCAGAGCGACAGGAGGGCGTCGATGCCTTCAGGTGTCACGGCGATGACGGTGCCGTCTGCATCGCCGACACCTTCCCAATCGACCACGGCACGCCGGGCAAGGGCTGCGGCAAACACCGCCGCGCGTGTGTCGATGCTGGCATCGGCGGCCAGATCCTGCACGGCGATGTCGGACCGTGTGGCCACCATCAGCGCGGTGGTCAGCGGCAAGAGCTGCAGCCGCACGCCATGGACAAGGTCGAGCCATTGCGGCTCGGGGGAAAGATTGATCCGGATCATGGGTAACCTGCCAAGTTGTTGACGAGAACGAC
>CAIYZT010000309.1 GCA_903930735.1 uncultured Paracoccaceae bacterium
AATAGGTGACGCCGATGCGCCGATCCTGCGAGCCCGTGTCAGAGCGGTAAACCCAACTGGACCACACCGCCTTGCGTTTCGGCATTTGGCCGGGGTCACGGTGCAAGATCACCTGATTGTCCTGAAACCGCATGGCCGACAAGGCCGCGTGCTCCGCGACCGTTGGTTGGTCCAGCAGCCGCAGGGCCTGATCGGCATGGCAGGAAAAGATGACTTGATCAAAGGGTTCCTGCGGCCCGGCGCCGCTGTGAACGGTGCTGAGTTGGCCATCGCGAGTGACGCCTTGTACCGGCGTTCCTGTATGGATCGCCACCCCTTGCCCGCGCAAATGGTGTTCCAGCCGCCGGACATATTCCCGGCTGCCGCCCTGTACCGTCCACCATTGATGATGCCCGCTCGCGCCCAAAAGAGCGTGGTTTCGAAAGAACTGGACCAAGGGCCGGGCTGGAAACTTGCGTACTTCCGAAGGGGGCGTGGACCAGATCGCGCCGCAGAACGGCGTCAGGTAGTATTCCTGAAACCAGCGCCCAAGGCGCAACTCGGCCATCAACTCGCCAATGGTGGTATTGTCATCCTTGGCAAGGGCTTCGGCCTGATTGTTGAACCGCAGGATATCGCGCAGCATCAGCGCAAAGCCGGGTCGCAGCAGGTTGCTGGGCTGGGCCAACAGCCCGCCCAGGTCGCGCAGGGCATATTCGATCTTTCCGTTATCGATCGACACGCCAAAGCTCATGTTGCTTTTGACCACAGGCACGTCCAGATCCAGAAACATCCGCGTCAGATGCGGATAATTGGCATAGTTGAACACGATGAACCCGGTATCAACCGGCTGATCGCCATTTTTCCCCGCCATGACGGTGCGGGCATGGCCGCCCAGCCTGTCTGCGGCCTCAAACAGGGTCACAGCATGATGGGGGGCAAGCAGATAGGCGGCGGCAAGACCTGAAACGCCCGCTCCAATGATGGCAATTCGTTGCGGGCGCCGCTGTGGGGCATCAAAGGACATTCTGTCTCCGGCGTCTATTTGGTTCCGATTACGTCCATTGTCTGGGACCGGATCAAAAAATGATCTGGTCTGCCCATCATTCCGTATTACTGCTATGTTGACAACGCGCATCGCCCCTTATCAAGCCGACCGGCCCTTTCCTGCGGCGTTGCAAAAGAACGGAATACAGGTGGCGCAGCAACCTTCTTCGCTGACAGTATTGATGCTAGCGGTGCGCGATAACCGCGACAAATCGGCCTTTGCCGATCTTTTTGACCATTTCGCACCACGCCTGAAAGGCTTTGTGATGCGCTCGGGCGCGCCGGCCGGGCAAGCCGAGGATATTGTTCAAGAGGTCATGCTGACCGTCTGGCGCAAGGCCATCCAGTTTGACCCGCAAAGAGCGCAGGTGTCGGCTTGGATCTATCAGATCGCCCGCAACCGCCAGATCGACTTGTTCCGCAAGCAAAGTCGGCCCATGCCCGAAGAATGGGAAATGGACCCCGAAACCGATCCGGACGCCGGTGAAACCCTTGCTATCGCCCAAGAGGTTGACCGTCTGAAACTGGCCCTTGACCAACTCTCACCCAGCCAACGCGACATGATCGAAAGAGCCTATTTGGGCGAACTGAGCCATCAACAGATCAGCACCCTCACCGGCCTGCCGCTGGGCACCATCAAATCACGCATCCGTCTCGGACTTGAACGGCTGCGCCACGCGTTAAAGGATATCCGCTAAGATGACTGCAATTTCCTATCACACCCCGGACGCCTTGTTGGCCGCCTATGCCATGGGCAGCCTGTCACAGCCCTTTGCTCTGGTGGTGGCCACTCACATCTCGCTCTGCCTCGACTGCCGCGCCGGGTTCGAGGCGCATCAGGCCGCAGGCGGGCTGGTACTGGAGGCGGCTGCCGCGCAGCCGGTTACTTTTGCGTTGAAATCGCGGGTACTGGATCGATTGGACAGCTCGGTGCCGCCTCAGGCGAGCTTTGCCCGTATGGGCGTCTTTCCTGGCCCGGTAGCCGCGTCCTTGCAAGGCAAGCAGCCCAACTGGCGTTCGGTCGGCATGGGGGTGCGGCAAAGCATTCTATCGGCGGACCACGAAGGCTCAGTACGGCTTTTGTATATCCCGCCCGGTCAGGCGGTTCCGGATCACAGCCATGGTGGTCTGGAGCTGACCCTTGTTTTGCAAGGCAGCTTCCACGACTGCACCGGTCATTACCGCGTTGGCGACCTTGAGGTTGCCGATCAGGACTTGGAGCACACCCCGATCGCCGACCCCGGCCCGCCGTGCATTTGCCTTGCCGCAACCGACGCGCCCTTGCGCTTTACCGGATGGATGCCACGGGTCTTGCAGTCGTTTATTCGGATCTAGCTGTCATGTCTCGACAGGTTGTTGCTTGGAATCCTCGAGATTGGGGTTTTGCCTTTGGGTCCGAAGTGGGGGCGGTGGTGGTTGTAGTGCTTCAGGAAGGGTTCGAGGGCATCGCGGCGTTGACCTGACTGGGCGTAGGGCTTCGCTAGGCCCATTCGCGCAGGGATGTCTGAACGAACCGCTCGGCTTTGCCGTTGGTCCTGGGG
>CAIYZT010000310.1 GCA_903930735.1 uncultured Paracoccaceae bacterium
CCGGTATATCTACTAGAGCGTGTTGTGTTAAATCGGGTTCAACTGATTGAACACAACCGCAGTATTGCCGGCCTGTGATGGTCTTGGATTGCCTTCAATCTGAATCAGATTGAAGGCAATCCGCTCTAGCGAAGGCCCCTCAGCGCCAAAGATAGGCGTAAGACGCGAGCAGACCTTGAGCCTTTGACAACAGCCGCAAGGTAGGCCCCGGCTTGGAGGCAGCGCCGCTGGCAAGCCGGGCCAGGGCCGTTTCGGGCGTACAGGGGCGGCACGTCAGCGGATCGACATAGCGCGGATAGGCAATCAGCGCCGCATGGGCCAGTTGCCAGAGCGGTGGGCGGGGCAGGGGATGGCCATCGGGCGCTTGCCTGCGCCGCAGCGGCACCGGGCCGAGGTCGGTGGTCAAGCCCCAACCAGCATAGAACGGCGCGCCGAGGCAGGTGACTTGCTTGCCGCGCAACAGCGCTTCGAAACCTAAGAGCGAGGTCATGGTCCAGACTTGATCTGCCGCCTCGATCAGCGCGATGGGATCGGCCTTGGTAGCCACCAGATCGGCCAAACCGGCCAGATCTTCCTCGGAAATGGCGCCGGGACGCAGGCCCGCTTCGACATCGGGATGCGGTTTGTACAGGATCACCGCGCCGGGATTGCCCGCCCTTGCGGCGCGCAAAAGCTCCAGGTTGGTCCGCAACTCGCCCGCGCCCAGCCGGATCGAGGCGTCATCCTCCACCTGTCCGGGCACCAGAATGCGCGGACCGGGGGGCAGAGCCCCCAGATCAACCTTGTCGAGTGGCAGGTTGTATTTCGAGAGCCGGCCCGCGCGGATCTGGCCAATCAGCGCGCGGATACGAGCCTCTGCGCCGGGCGGCGGCGGGGATTGGATAAGGCGTTCGAGACGGCTTTCGCGGCTCGGATCATAGTAAATCCCAAGGTCATCGCGCACCAGCGAGAGGGGCGGCACCAGTTCGGCCCCGAGGCCGCGTGAGCGCAGAAACCCGTCCTCAATGCGAAAAAGCGGGGCGTTTTGCTGGGCCGGTGGGGCGGCGCTGGCCCAGATGAACTGGCTCTTGCCGTTTGCCAGAGCGTTGGCCTGCGCGCGGGCCGGGTCTTTGAAAAACCGGATACGCTTTTGCTGGCCATAGAATCCCTGTAGCGCGCCCCGTTTCCAAAGCCGCATCCCTGAGGCGGTATAGCCCGCCCGGTCCTCGCGAAGGGCGCGGGTTTCGGCTTCGAGCTGGTTCAGGACCTCTTCAATGCCGCAGAGCCGGTCCGAGCCCGGATCATACCAAGTCGGCCCCAAGATCATCGCGCCCGCAAAAAGTTGGGTGCCGGTGAGCACCCGGGTTCGGCGCGGGACGGGCTGACGATCCTGCGTCAGGCCCCAGCCGGCGTAGAAGGGCTGGCCAAACACATGCGGGCGGTGCCCAGCCAAAATCGCCTCGAATCCGAGTTGCGAAGAGACGGTATAGACCGCGACCGCGCCATCGAGCAGCGCCCATGGCGAGACAGGATCGCCGAGAAGGGTCACGAGCGGGGGCAGGCCTTGCGCCGAATAATGGCCGGGCCGCAGACCCAGCCGCGTCTCGGGATGCGATTTGATCACCACGCGCTGGCCGGGGTTTTCCTCGACGGCGAAGGCCAGCATTTCAGCAAAACTCGCAGCCGAGGCCCCGGAATTGCGGATCGAGGCATCGCCCTTCGTTTGGTCCACGACCAGAACATAACCGGGCGGGGGGAGGGGCAGATCAGGATCGTGGATATTGTATTTTGACAAGTGTTGGGCACGGATTCGCGCCAATGCCTGCCGTGCCCGCTCCAAAATATTCGAATCGTCCAAGGAATTACGTGCAAGGATCGCTTCAATGCGCGATGGCTTGGCGGCGGAGTAATGGGCTGCATCGCCGTCGATCATCAATCCGAGCGGCGCATCCCCCAGCCGACCCGGGCGCAGGGATCGCAAGAAAGCATCCTCGATTCTCAGCAGTGGCACGCCGTAGCGGGCAGCAATTCGCTCGCCGCGCCAAGCATAGGGCGAATGGCCCCAGACGACGACGCCGTCTTCGGGGCTGGGCTGGCCAAGGCACAGCTCGTGACCGCTCAGCTGCAAAATCCGGCGCAGGCGCTGGTCGCGCCAAAACCCAGCGTTGAAATAGAAAAGGCGCCGGGGAAGGGCCCCGGCGCCTGAATTGGGATCGGCCGGAGCCAAGACTTATAGACCCGTGGCTGCAGTCGCCAGGGTATCGGCGGCCCCGGTCGCGCCGGTGATCGCAGACAGGGTCTTGGTCCATTGGACATAGGGCGCTTCGGTGACATAGACGGTATCGCCGTCGCGGACCAGAAAGTCGCGGGCCTCAAACATGCCGGTGGGCTGGGTCAAATCCAGAACATAAACAAAGCGTTGATCGCCAATCAGATCCGTGCGGCCCAAAACGGCATTGGCGATTTCCGCCGGCTCGTTGCGGAAAATAAAGACGCCGGTTGGGTCCGCGAGCGAGGACGAAAGGCCGCCGACATTCGCAATCGCTTCAATCGCCGAGAGGGACTGGGTCTCAAAAGGCACCAGGCTTTGAGTGCCGGTCGCGCCGAGCGCCACAAAGCTGCGCGTATCTTCCTCGACCACGATCTTGTCGCCGGACCGCAGCGCGATGTCGAAACTAGGGTTGGCATAAAGATCTTCGAGCCAGACTTGACCGGTCTCGGTGCCGCGTGTGACGCGGATTATCGCGGTTTCGGGGTTGATGGCCACGCCGCCGGCGCTGGCGATCATGCCCGAAAGGGTGCGGGTCGGGCGTTCAATCGGGAAGACGCCTTGGGCGCCGATGGCACCGGAGACCGAGACCGTGGAGCCGTCGCCCGCCAGCCGGCGAACCGAAACCTGCGGGTCGGGGGTTTGTGTATCGAGCTTGCGGGTGATAGCCAGCCGCAGGCCTTCGGGGGTCTGGCCCGCCGCTTTGATCCGGCCCGCATAGGGGATGTAGATATAGCCCCTACCGTCCACCTGAACCTCTTCGAGCGCCGAAACGCGTTGACCGGTGTTGCCGAGAAGCGGGTCATCCTTGACGTTTTCAAAGACCGTCAGGCCCAGAACATCCCCCGCGGCAATCGTGTCAGATTCAACGACCCCGGCATTCAAGAAAGCCGAGGAGAAGCCCAAGGCGGGGACAAACGCCGTTGCTCGGGTCACCGCAGAATTGACCGTTATGACAAAGGCGTCGCCGTCTTCGAGCACCGAGCCCTTGTAGATTTCCGACTTGTTGGGCCCCGAGCGCGGCAAGCCGCAAGCAGAGACGCTCGCGCTGAGCGCAAGTAGAAGAAGGGCTCTCGCCCCGTAAGTTGCCGACATTTTCACTGCCCGGGCTCCTTTAAATGGAGTTTACCTCAAGTTTTAACGACAACCCTACGCAATGATGGGATAAATTGCCAGCGCCCATTGCAATCACTCTTTTACCAGGCGCAACTGTTGCCTTGGTGCCGCTTTGCCCGCGAGCAGGGCATCATAGGGATCCTCGGCCTGCAGCATCATGTCGACCACCTGGCGCAGCAATTCACGGCGTCCCTTGGAGGAGTAAAACCCCCCCGGAACCTGGCTCGTCTCGAGCAAATAGTGCCGATAATCGCGGTAGCTGCGGGAATCGGGGCGCGAGGGATGGTCAAAGAAATCGGGCAGAGGCTGATTTGAGACGAATTCAGGCTTGCCGTAGACCGCGCTGCCAAAGATTTTCAGCGGCAGGCCGCGCCAAAGCGCCTGCTGGGCGGCGGTCGAATTGACGGTGATCGCTGTGCGGGCATGGTTCAAAAGCTGCGCCAGCTTGCCGCCGCGCACGAAATGGACCCGGGCGGAAACGCTGTGCTGCGCGGCCAACTGCCGGATCGCGGTCTTGATCGCGACGCGCCCATCCTCCAACGGATGGGCCTTGAACACCAGATGATGATGCCGGGGCGCGCCCTTGGCAAAGCCTTCGGTGACCAGAGACAGAAACTCGGTCATCGTGGAAAAAGGCGAGTGTTTTTGGAAGCTGGCGTCATGTTCCAACTGCAAGATCACCAGATGGTAGGGAAAACCGCCGAATTTGATCCGCAGGGTGGCAAGCGTCCGCTCGATCCGGTGCAGCGGCATCATCACGAGCCGGCGGACATAGAGCAGAAATTCGTGAAACACGGTTTGCTGGCGGTGCGGGCGGAAATTCCGGTAGTCCCAAAAGCTGGCCAGCACGAACCAATGATAGAGCGCGCCCCAGAACATATGTTCGCGCATTTCGCCCCAACGCGCCGGAGCATCGGGCAGTTCCATGTCCGACTGGCCCAGCGCCGCCTGCATCTGCGGCACGCTCATCGACATGAGCCGGGAATTGCCGTTGGAGCCGCCGCGTTCGTACGTCACCCAATAGGGTCGCAAATAGCCCTCTTCAAAGACATGCAACGTGATGCCGCGCGCCTTGGCCCTGTGCACCGCCGTTTCGTGGATTGGCCTTGTATCGCCGTAAAGCACGATATCGGTGATGGCTTTGTCGGTCAGGATCTGATCCAGCGCCGCCTCCCATTGGTCGGGCGTTTGCTGGAACGGAATATAGGTGCCTTTGTTGAACCAAAACGCGCGGTCGCCCCGGTTAAACCCTACGCGCCATACCGAGGCACCGGATTGGGACAACATCTTGGCAAGGCGATGGAAAAACGGCCCGTGCGGGCCTTGCAGGAACAGAAAATGGCGCTGATTGCCGGGCAAGGAGGTCCACCGCGTGTCATCGGGGCCAACAAGGCCCCCTTTTCTAGTCCACGCTATAGAGCATAAGCGTTAAGATTGGCAAATTTGCGGCGGGACCTGTGCTACCTCGCTTGGGCTGCACGCAAAAGATAAACCCTGATCGCCGAAGCCAGCCCGACATCGCCTTCGCGGGCGCTGTCGATTTCGGCGGCGAGGGCGTTCAGCGTCAGTCCGCGTTGGTGGGCGGCGTTGCGAAAAGCGTCCCAAAAGGCATCCTCCATCGACACCGAAGTGCGGTGGCCGTGCAGGGTCAGGCTGTGTTTGACGGGCCGGGCGGACATGGGCAAAGCCTTGCTGAAATGATCGGGCAGGGCAAGGCCCGGCGTTTAGCCGGGCTCGCGTTCCTTGCCGTCCAGCGCGGAATTTGCTCGCGTGATCTGGGCGGCCTCAAGGGTCTTTTGCGCCTTGGTCCGCCCGAATTTCACCGCGTTTTCATCGGCTTGGCGGCGCTCCTCGGCCCGGACCGTGGCCTTGCGCGCCGCTGAAAGGCTGAGGACCTTGGCCATTTCAACCCTTGGGGCTGATCATGTCCTCGGGCCGCACTATGCGGTCAAAGGTCTCGCCGTCGACAAATCCCAGCGCAATCGCCTCCTCGCGCAGGGTCGTGCCATTCTTATGCGCGGTCTTGGCGACTTTGGTGGCATTGTCATAGCCGATGGTCGGCGCCAGCGCCGTGACCAGCATCAGGCTTTCCTTCATCAGTTGATCGATTCGCGCGATGTTCGCTTGGGTGCCCGTCACCATATTATCGGTGAAGGAAGCCGAGGCATCGCCCAAAAGCTGCATGGATTGCAACACGTTATAGGCCATCATCGGGTTATAGACGTTCAGCTCGAAATGGCCCTGACTGCCGGCAAAGCCTACCGCCGCATCATTGCCCATCACATGGGCGCAGACCATCGTCAGCGCTTCGGCCTGCGTCGGGTTCACCTTGCCCGGCATAATCGACGAGCCGGGTTCATTCTCGGGCAGGATCAACTCACCCAGACCCGAGCGCGGGCCAGAGCCGAGGAGCCGCAGGTCATTGGCGATTTTGAACAGGCTCGCGGCGACGGTTTTCAGCGCGCCGGAAAACATCACCATGGCGTCATGGGCGGCAAGCGCCTCGAACTTGTTGGGCGCGGTGACAAAGGGCAGGCCGGTTATCTGGGTAATCTGCGCGGCCACCCGCGTATCCCAGCCGACGCGGGTATTCAGGCCGGTGCCCACGGCGGTGCCGCCCTGCGCCAGCTCATAGATATCAGGCAGGCACATCCGCACGCGCGCGATGCCCTTTTCCACCTGTTTGGCATAGCCGCCAAACTCCTGGCCCAGCGTCAGCGGGGTTGCATCCTGGGTATGGGTGCGGCCTATCTTTATGATATCCTTAAACTGTTCGGACTTGTCCGCCAGCGCGCGGTGCAGCTTTTCCAAGCCCGGCAGCAGCGTGTCACGCGCCATCATGCCGATGGCAACATGCATCGCGGTCGGAAAAGTATCGTTGGAGGATTGGCCCATATTCACATGATCATTGGGATGGACCGGCTTTTTGCTGCCCATCACGCCGCCCAACATCTCGATGGCGCGGTTCGAAATCACCTCATTGGCATTCATATTCGACTGGGTGCCGGATCCGGTCTGCCAGACCACCAGCGGAAAATTGTCGTCGAACTTGCCCGCAATCACCTCGTCCGCGGCGGCGGCGATGGTCTGGCCCAAGCCGGCATCAATATCGCCCTGCACAATATTCACCAGCGCGCAGGCCTTTTTGATCACGCCAAGCGCGCGGATGATCGCGACCGGCTGACGTTCCCAGCCGATGGGAAAATTGATGATCGACCGCTGGGTCTGCGCCCCCCAGTATTTGTCGGCGGGAACCTCTAGCGGGCCAAAGCTGTCGGTTTCGGTGCGATGGGCGGTCATGGGCAGGCTCCTTCAAGGAATAGCGGCAGTTTTAGTCGCCAAATGTGAAGAATTCAATCGGCAGACCGGCACGAAACCTGCTGTCAAAAGGCGATCAGCCCTCGCCGATCCGCGAGTAATAAAGCACGCGCGCCGGCGGCAGGTTCAGCCAGACCTTGGGGCCAAAGCGGACCTGCAAACCCAGCGCCTCCAGCTGCGCGGGGTCGAGGGCGGCTTTTTGGCCATAGGTGAACTGAACATAGACCCCGCCAGGCGCCAGAATCCTGAAGGCCGCGCCGACGATCGCCTCCCGCACTTGGCGCGGCATCGACAGCAAGGGCAGGCCGGAAATCACCCGATCGACGCCGGGTGCAACATGGTCGGGCGCGGTATCTGCGCCGGCATGGACAATCGTCACGCGGGGCAGGCGGTCTTGGAGATGGCGGACAAAGATCGGATCAAGCTCAAAACAGGTCAGGTTCTCGGGCGGCAGCCCCATGGCCAGTATCCCGTCAGTCAGTTTGCCGGTGCCGGGGCCAAATTCCACCAAGCGGCCTGTGTCAGGCGTGATCCCCGCCGCCATGGCGCGGGCGAGAAACACCGATGAGGGCGAGATGGCAGAGACTTGAACCGGATTATTGATCAGCCGGCGCAGAAAAATCAGGGTGCCCGATGCCATACCGGCTACTGCTTGCGGAATTTGTCGAGCGAGACGACCTGACCCTGGGGCGCGGGCGGCTCCGGATCATCCTCGGTCTCGTCGCTGTCGTCGTCCTCTTCGGTCTCGTCGTCCTTGTCATGGGTTTCAAAGCGCAGGCCAAATTCAACCGAAGGATCGACAAAGGTGCGCAGGCTGTCGAAGGGGATGATCAGCGGCTCCGGCGCGTTGCCGAAATTCAGAGTGATCGAAAAACCCTCGTCGGTGACCACCAGGTTTTCGTACCAATGCTGGATCACCACGGTCATATCCTTGGGATAGCGCGATTTCAGCCAGTCGGCGATCGCGACGCCGGGGGCATTGGTATCAAAGGTGATGAAAAAGTGATGTGCGCCGGGCAGGCCATTGGCCGCGACATCTTCCAGCACGGATTGAATCAGACCGCACATCGCGCGGTGCATCAGCTTGCCGTACTCAATCGAACGCGCCATGCGAAACCCTCTGCTTGGTTGGTCCTTCATGGCCGGATTCGCCGATGAAGGAAAGAGGGGCCATCGGGAATTCACCCTGCAAGCTGCCAGTTTTGTCAAAGCGGGATCAGGCTGGCAATGGCCGACAGACCGGCTGCCATCAGGAGCACGAGGATCAGGTTCCAGTGCCGGCGCAACAGCAGATAAGTGCAAAGAACGGCAATCCCGGCCATGATCGGGCGCAGGCTGGTCGGATCAGGCAGGGACAGGGACAGGGGGCCAAAGCCCAGCTGCAACTGGGTCGAAAACAGCACATGCAGCGCGAACCACAAGGCGAGGTTGGCTATCACGCCCACCACCGCCGCCGTGATCCCTAGCAGCGCGCCCGACAGGCGCGGGGCGGCGGTCAGCCTTGCGATCCAAGGGGCGCCGGCGAAAATCCACAGGAAACAAGGCGCAAAGGTCATCCAGAGCGCGGTCATGGCCCCGGCGATCCCCAAGGCCCAGCCGCTGGTGCCATGGGCCGCGATATAGCCGACAAACTGGGTCACAAGGATCAGCGGGCCGGGCGTGGTTTCGGCGAGCCCGAGGCCATCCATCATCTGGGTCAGGGTAAGCCAGCCCTTTTGCGCCACCACCTCTTGCGCCATCCAGGCCAGAACCGCATAGGCGCCGCCAAAGGTCAGCAGGGCGAGCTTGGAAAAGAACAGGGCGATTTCCGCCAGAATGCCGCCTTGCAGCAGCAATAGGCCCAAGGGCAGCAGCCAGACCGCGCCCCAGATTGCGACCGCGCGCAGGGATGCGGCCCAAGGCGCGGGAGCGGTATTGGCGATGCCCGTGCCGCCCGGCGTGGACAGATAGCCCCAGATCGCGGCGGCCAGAATGATGACCGGAAAGGGCAGGGCAAAGGCAAAAAGCGCGAGAAAAGCCAAAAGCGCGACGATGCGGTGCGCGCTGGTTTTCAGCGCCCGTTTGGCGACGCGGAGGAGCGCCTCGATCACCACGGCGATCACGGCGGCTTGCACCCCGGCGAACAAAGCCGCGACCAAAGGCAGCTGTCCGAAGGCCGCATAGACCATGGACAGTGCCAGCACTATGGCCGCGCCTGGCAGCACGAACAGCAGGCCGCTGATCAGCCCGCCAATCGTGCCATGGGTTCGCCAGCCGATCCAGGTGGCCAATTGCATCGCCTCGGGCCCGGGCAAGAGCATGCAAAAGGACAGGGCCGACAGATAGTCCTTTTCGCTAACCCATTGCCTTTCTTCCACGATTTCTCGGTGCATCAGGGCGATCTGCGCGGCCGGGCCGCCAAAGGACAAAAATCCGATGCGGGTGAAGGTGCGGGTCAATTCGGGCAGGGTCGGGGTCATTTGGGCCTCAGGTGGGGCGCGAAGCGGGCCAGTCGTGGCCCTCGTCAAAACCATCGCGCGCCCAGCGGTAGAGCGCGTCATAAAGGCCCATTCCGGCCTCAAGCTGCTGCAGATCATCGCGGTACATCCGCGACAATCCGACCGAGATCGCCAAGAGCCCGGCGGCTTGCGGGCTGTTTTGGTGTTGATCGCTGTCGGCGGCGCGCACGATTTCGGCGAGACGGTCTAGCGCGGGATGGGCAAGGCCAAAGTCGGCGATCATGGCGTCAAAGGTGCAGCCCTCGCCCCGGTGGGTAAAGGCGGCGCCCTCGATGTCAAAGGGGGTGGCGCCGAACAGACTGGCGACGGCGGGCACCTCGGCGGGGGCGACGAAAAGGAAACGGGCGCCGGGATTGACGAAACGGCGGATCAGCCAGGGGCAAGCGATGCGGTCAATCTTGGGGCGGTGGCGTGTGACCCACAGATCGCTGCCTTGCAGGGCGGCGAGCGGGACCAGCGGCAAGGCGGCCTCGGCCCAAGCCAGGTGCCCGCCTTCCAATACTTCGGCGGCCATGCCCTGCGCGCGCAGGATCGCAGCGACCCCTTCAGACAGTTTGCGGCCCTTTTGGCAGGAAACGACGGCGCGGCGGGCGGGGTTGGCATGGGCGTAGATTGCTGCGTGGGCCAGATGCAGGCCGGTTGGGATCAGGCGCGGATCGGCGGCCAGATCCGTGTCGGTGCGGACGTCGAAAATCAGGGGGCAGTCGGGCGTGCCGATCAGGCGGGCAAGCTGGGCAACGGAAATTTGGCCGAAATTTGTCATGGGGTGCATCCTTGGGGTTGGCAGGGATGCGACACTTGGGCTGGCGCCTCACGGGGCGTTCGCGGACCCCATCCGGCGTTGGTATTGGTTGGGCGCGGATTGGTCAAGCGGGGGATTTTTGATCCCGGGACGGCGGCAAACGGGGGCGGAGGCAGGCTGGGTTGAGGGGCCGTCAGGCTTCAGGATAGGTCTTGGGACAATTGGCGCAAAAGTTTGGTGCGGATGGCGCGGGGATAGTCCTGCAGGACGAGCGCGGTGATCACAAAGCCGTCCTTTGAGACGACGAAACGGCGGAAGTAGTCGGTCAGGTCGGTCTTTACGCCGTCCAACTCGATCGCGATTCCGTTCAGGATGATGCCGCGCGCATCGACGGCTTCCAAGGCGGCGGGCAGGGTGTCGCCGGCATTTTCCGCGCCTTCGCCCGACAGATCAATCACTTGGCGGCGGCAATCCGGCTGGGCAGGGAACTGGGCCAGCGCGAAAAACAGCGCTTGGCCGATGGCGGTGTCGGTATGGTCCTGCGGGCGTTTGATCCGGCGGACGTGATCTGCGAGCGCCTGAACATCGGCTTTGGTCTGGATCTGGGTCCAGGGCACCGAAAGGCGCTGCTTTGCGTCGCCGGACCAATGGACAAGCGAGACAAGATCCTGCCTACCCACCAAAGCGGCGCTGACCGCGGGATCCAGCAGCGCGTCGGCAAGGCTTGCATTTGCAGCACATATTCCTCAGTGCTGATCGAGCCCGAGACGTCGACGGCAAGCAAAAGCGCCGTGTCGTAAGCGGTGACGGGGCTTGCGAGCGTTGAGCCACACAGCATGAGAACATCGCTGAAAATGGGCAAGCATGGACCTTGCATCCTTGCCGGACAAGAAAAATGCGAAAAGTGCCGGATTCTGTTGCCAGGCTCCGGCGGGCCCCGCCCTACGCGGCTAAGCGCAGGGACTTAGTTTCGATGTTCGAACTGCTTACGCAGCCAGAGCCATCGGAGCACGGTTGTCATTTGCAACTGTACATTTGGTCCGATAACGGTGGTACCTACCGAGCGAAAGCTGGCCTCTTTAGACGTTCGTCGATCCTATTTCGACCCCTTGCCCCCGAAATGCCGGGTGAATGGTGGAGTCGCCGGGTACCGCCCCCGGGTCCGAGCCGCTTATTACAGGTGCGTTTATCGCCATAGTCTGGGGTTACCCCCGAGCAAGATGGAATATAGGGGCACGCGTGCGCGCGCACAAGGTGGGTGTTTTGGCCCTTGGCCGGCGGTGCGGAGAAATTCAGTGAGTTTTTGGGTATAGCCCAGCGGAAGGAAACGATTTTCCTTCGAAAAATCAGGGTTGGCGGCGCCCTAGGGTTTAAAGGGCACCGCCGAGTTTTAAGCGGTTAGAAGCCCGATTTGATCATCTCGAATTCTTCAGTCATGCGGTCGCGCATGGCCGGATCGATCGGAACCTGGGTCAGCAGGATTCCGGTGACCGGATCGGCGTTCCCCGAAGCCAGGTCTTCGGCCGAGATGGATTTCATCGCCATCTCATTGGTATGCGCATAGCCGAAATCGGACAGCAGGCCCTTGGCCGAGCCTTGATCGAGCCAGGCGTTGATGAAGTCATAGGCCTTGTCTTCGCTGCCCGGAGCGTCCTTGAAGTTCACATAGCCGCAGAACCAGGTGGCGGCGCCCTCGGCCGGGGTGCGGTTGAAGACGACGGGAATCGCTTCGGCCTTCATCGCGGCCACGCCGTCATTCCAGGACCAGGAGACCAGAGCCTCGCCGGTCTTCATCAGTTGCGCGTTCTGCGCCGGATCGGCCCAATAGGTGCGGACATTGGCATGAGCGAGGCGCAGCCAGGCGGCGGCGGCGGCAAATTGCTCTTCCGTGATGTTGGTCCAGTCCGAAACGCCCGTGGCCAGCAGCGCCAGCGAGAAGGTGTCATCGGTATTGTCGGGCATCGTGGTGCGCCCGGCATATTTGGGGTCGATAAAGACGTTCAGCGAGGCGACGTCTTCGGCGGGCACCAGATCGGGATTATAGGCGATCGCGGTATAGGCATAGTCGGTCGGAATGAACCAAACACCGGTGTCATCGGCAAAGACCGGCGAATTCTTGAACCGCTCGGCGACATTGGGATATTCGGGGATCCGGCTGACGTCCCATGGTTCGATCAACCCGGCGTCGCGGTATTTCTGGATCATCTGCGCGCAGGGATGCGCGACATCGGCCTTGAAGCCCGAGGACATCTTGGTAAAGGCTTCGTCATCGTCGCCAAAGAAGGCATAGGTCGGCATCTGCCCATGTTTGGCGACATAGGCTTCGATCAGCAGCTGGTTCTCAAAGCCTGCCCAGTCGAAAACGATCAGTTCCGGATCCGCAGCCAATGCCGAAGTGCCAAGCAAAATCGCGGCCAAAGAGGCCGTTAGCGTTATCATCGGTCTTTTCATTTTCTCTCCTGTTGGTGGAAAGGCGGGTCCGTCCCCACGGTGCCGCCATGAGTGGTGAAATTAAGCTAGTGGCATGGTGCGGTTCACTCAAGAGAATAGATGTCGTATTGAAGACAATTGCGCTTTAGCGGCGAAAAGGCGCGTCAAAGCCTATCGTTTTGCCGCGCCTGTACCGAAAATCGGCATTTCTAAAGAGCTTGCAGGGGCCCAAAGGATTGGTTAGCCAGATCGGGACACGGCTCGCCTGCGCGCTGGTTGGCCGGTGCTGGGGCGGAACAAACTGAAACGCGGTGGAGAGAAAATGACCCAGTTGGACCTTGATTTCGTGCGTGGCCAGTTTCCGGCCTTTTCCAGCCCAGTTCTGTCGGGCCATGCGTTTTTCGAAAACGCGGGTGGGTCCTACCCCTGCGCGGCGGTGGTAAACCGGCTGCACCGTTTTTACACCGACCGCAAAGTGCAGCCCTATGGCCCCTATCCGGGCGCGCAAGCAGGCGGCGCCGAGATGGACGAGGCCCGCGCGCGGCTGGGCGCGATGATGGGCGTGGCCAAAGAGCAGGTCTCTTTCGGGCCCTCGACCAGCGCCAATACCTATGTGCTGGCCCAGGCGGTGCGGATTTGGCTGCGGGGTCAGAACGCGGCGATTGTGGTTACAAATCAGGACCATGAGGCCAATTCTGGCGTCTGGCGGCGGCTGGCGGATGAGGGGATTGAGGTTCGCGAATGGCAGGTCGATCCGGCCAGCGGGCATCTGGATCTGAGCGATCTGAAGGCCCTTCTGGCCGACGGCCGCGTGCGTCTGGTGGCCTTTCCTCATTGCAGCAATGTGGTGGCGGAAATCAATCCGGTGGCCGAGATCGCCGCCATGGCGCGGGCGGTGGGCGCGCGGACCGTGGTGGACGGGGTCAGCTATGCCCCGCACGGCTTTCCCGATTTCGCAGCTTTGGGCTGCGACGTCTATGTGTTTTCCGCCTATAAAACCTTTGGGCCCCATCAGGGCATCATGCTGATCCGCGAGGATTTCGGCGCCGAGCTGCCTGCGCAGGGGCATTTTTTCAACACCGGGTCCTTGTACAAACGTTTCACCCCAGCGGGCCCCGATCATGCGCAGATTGCGGCCTGTGCTGGGATGGCGGATTACGTCGATACGCTGCATGGCCACCACTTCAAACCCGAGGCTTCGGCGGCAGAGCGTAACCGGCAGGTCCATGATCTGATGCGCGCGCAAGAAATCGCGGTCATCGCGCCTTTGCTCGACTATCTGGCCGGCCGCAATGATCTGCGGCTGATCGGTCCGCGCCGGGCCGAGGACCGCGCGCCGACGGTGGCCGTGGCGCTGGACCGCGAAGCCGAGCCTGTCTCCGAGGCTTTGGGGCAGCGCGGCATTGCCTGCTGGGCGGGGGATTTTTATGCCGTGCGCCCGCTGCAAGCGATGGGCGTAGATTTGGCCAAGGGCGTCCTGCGGATGTCGGCTGCGCATTACACCAGCGCGGCCGAGGTGGAACGGCTGATCAAGACGCTGGACGAGGTGCTGTAGCGGCGCCGGATTCTGCGCGGCAGGGGCAATAGTTTAGATTTCTGGCGTTAAGATTTCTGGCAACGGTTTGATCCAGTTTCTCTTTTTGCTCGTATGTGAACAAAGTAAAATAGGAGCCGCCTTGAAACCCCCTGTGATCGTCTGGTTCCGGCGCGACTTGCGGCTTGCGGATCATCCGGCGCTCTGCGCGGCGGCGGCCCATGGCGGTCCGATAATTCCCGTTTTCATCCTGGATCCGCAAACCGAAGCGATCGGTGCGGCGGCGAAATGGCGGCTTGGTCTGGCCGTGCAAAGCTTTACCGAGGCTTTGGAGGCTATAGGCTCCAAGCTGATCCTGCGCCGGGGGCCAGCGCAGGCGGTTTTGGAACAGCTGGTTCAGCAAACCGGTGCGGGCGCCGTGTTTTGGAGCCGCGCCTATGACCCAGACTCCAAAGCGCGAGATACGGCTGTTAAATCCAACCTGCGGCTCGCGGGGATAGAGGCCCAGAGCCATCCGGGTTTTCTGCTGCACGAACCATGGCAGGTGCAGACCGGAACCGGGGGCTATTACCGGGTGTACACGCCCTTCTGGAACAGCGTCGCAAAGCGCGACGTTGCTCCGGCCTTGCCCGCGCTGCGCGCCCTGTCTTACCCTGACGCCTGGCCCGAAAGCGCGCGGCTTGGGGATTGGAGCCTTGGGGCGCAGATGAACCGGGGCGCTGCTATTTGCGCAGGCTATCAAAGGGTTGGCGAGCAGGCCGCGCTCGACAGGCTCGATCGTTTTCTGGACGGCCCTGTGCAGGACTACCGCCAGATGCGCGATTTTCCGGCGGTTCCTGCCACCTCGGGCCTGTCGGAAAATCTGACCTATGGCGAGATCAGTCCGCGCCAGATCTGGCATGCCGGTCACCGCGCCATGCTGCAAGGCGCAGGCGGGGCCGAACATTTTCTCAAAGAGCTGGTCTGGCGTGAATTTGCCTGGAGCTTGATGCACCATAGCCCGCAAATGGCCAGCCAGAACTGGCGGCCGGACTGGGAGAGCTTTCCTTGGCGCGGTGACAGTGATGACGCCGAAAAATGGCGGCGTGGCATGACGGGCGAGCCCTTTGTCGATGCGGCGATGCGCCAGATGTATGTCAGCGGTACGATGCATAACCGGGCCCGGATGATCGTGGCCAGCTACCTGACCAAGCATCTGATGACCGATTGGAGGGTGGGGCTGGACTGGTTCGCCCAGTGCCTTACTGATTGGGATCCGGCCGCAAATGCGATGGGTTGGCAATGGGTTGCGGGCAGCGGCCCGGACGCGTCACCGTTCTTTCGGGTCTTCAACCCCTCGGGTCAGGCGCTGAAATTCGACGAAGAGGGCGCGTACAGCAGAACCTGGATTGCCG
The DNA here is from genome assembly GCA_903930735.1 of uncultured Paracoccaceae bacterium. Taxonomy (GTDB): domain Bacteria; phylum Pseudomonadota; class Alphaproteobacteria; order Rhodobacterales; family Rhodobacteraceae; genus CAIYZT01. Next base: position 15,281 of record CAIYZT010000310.1, read on the forward strand.
AGTCGTCCCGCAATCCCGGCCCGCAAGCGCTCGCCTATTTCGGCGCGGTACCGCGGGCCTGGGGGCTGGACCCCAAACGCCCCTATCCGATGCCGATGATCGATCTGGCCTTTGGCCGGGCGCGCGCGCTGGAGGCTTACGCGCAACGAAACGCTTGAGACGCAGCGCAGTTTCTGGAATCCTACGCGAAACAGGGTAGCCTTGGGGGGGGGGCCATGGAAGTGCTGACGACGACGCAGGGCCAAAACGGCCTGCCGCGCTATTTCGCCTCGGTCTTCGAGGTTTCAAGATCACTCAAACAGGGCAGGCTCGATTTCGTCATGCCCGACGGCCGCAGGTTCCGCGCCGAGGGCGCGAACCCCGGTCTGGCCGGTGAAATTCTGGTGCACGACCCCGATGTCTTTGCCCGCCTGATCCGCGAGGGCGATCTGGGGTTTTGCGACTCCTATCTGGAGGGCGGCTGGTCGACCCCCGATCTGATGGGTTTCATGGAACTGATGCACAAGGGCAATGATGCGGTCTATGACGGCTTTCCGGGCATGGGCCTTTTGCGGGCCTATGAACGCTTGCGGCATTTGCTGCGGCCCAACTCCAAGGCCGGCAGCCGCAAGAACATCGCGCATCACTATGATTTGGGGAATGATTTCTACAAATTGTGGCTGGATGAGACGATGACCTATTCCTCGGCGCTCTATGCCTCGGGGCAGGAAAGTCTGGAACGGGCGCAGCGGCAGAAATATGCGTCGATGGTGGACCGGATGGGAGTGGGGCCGGGCGATCATGTGCTGGAGATCGGCTGCGGCTGGGGCGGTTTTGCCGAATATGCCGCCAGGGAGCGCGTGCTGAAGGTGACCGGGCTGACCATCAGCCAAGAGCAGCATCGCTATGCGGTGGAGCGGGTGCGGCGGGCCGGGCTGGAGGGGCAGGTCGAAATCAAGCTGCAAGATTACCGCGACGAGACCGGGATTTACGACGGGATCGCCTCGATAGAGATGTTCGAAGCGGTGGGCGAGAAATACTGGCCGATTTATTTCAACGCGGTGCTGAACGGGTTGCGTCCGGGGCGCAATGCGACGCTTCAGATCATCACAATTCGCGAAGACCGTTTCGAACGATATCGAAAGTCGGTTGATTTCATTCAGAAATACATCTTTCTGGGCAGTATTTTGCCCTCGCCCTGGCCCCTGGCCTTGCGCCGCGAGGTGGAGCGGGCCGGGCTAAAGGTGCTGGGCTCCATCGAATTTGGCAAAAGCTACAGCCAGACTCTGC
>CAIYZT010000311.1 GCA_903930735.1 uncultured Paracoccaceae bacterium
CCCTTCGGTCAGCATCGGCTCGGTCAGATCGCAGACCACCGCACTCGCCCCTTTGGCGCGCTTCACAAACCGAAAGGCCACATCGCCGGTGCCGCCGGCCATATCCAGCAGGCGCTGGCCGGGGCGCGGGGCCAACCAATCCATCATCGCCTCTTTCCAAAGCCTGTGGATCCCCATCGACATAAGATCGTTCATCACATCGTATTTGCTGGCGACACGGCTGAAGACGCCGTGAACCATCCCGGCCTTTTCAGATTCCGGCACGGTCTGAAAGCCGAAATGGGTGGTGCTGTCATCGGTCATTTTGGCTTGCCGTTCCTCATGTTACCGCCCCTTATAGGCAAAAGGCCGCGCGGCCTCAACCTGTGGAAAGGTCACATGCCCGAACTGCCCGAAGTAGAGACCGTCCGGCAAGGGTTGTTGCCGGTCATGGCGGGAAAAGTCATCGCGCAGACCTCAGTCAATGCGGCGGGGCTGCGCTGGCCTTTTCCGCCTCAGATGGCCGAGCGGCTGTCGGGCGTGAGGGTTTTGGGGCTGCGGCGGCGGTCGAAATACATCCTTGCCGATCTGTCCAGCGATGAGACTTTGCTGATCCATCTGGGCATGTCGGGGCGGATGTTGACCTCGGAGCACCAGATGGGTGCATTTTTCCACGACCACCCGGCGCCGCAAAAGCATGACCATGTGGTGATGACGATGGAGGACGGCGCGCGGGTGACGTTCAACGATGCCCGCCGGTTTGGCGCGATGGATTTGATGCGGACGGCGGGGGCCGAGGATCATCCCTTGTTGGCCGGGCTGGGGCCGGAGCCTTTGGGCAACAGTTTTGACGAAGATTACCTTGCCGCGCGGCTGGCCGGTCGGCGCAGTCCGATCAAGTCGGCGCTGCTCGATCAGCGCCATATCGCGGGCTTGGGCAATATCTATGTCTGCGAGGTCCTGTTCCGCGCCCGCCTGCATCCGGCGCGGCTGGCGGGGGATCTGAGCCGGGCCGAGGTTGCCTCTCTGGTGCCGATCATCCGCGCGGTCTTGGGCGAGGCCATCGTTGCCGGCGGCTCTTCGTTGCGGGATTATCGGCAGGCGGACGGCGAATTGGGGTATTTTCAGCATGCTTTCCGCGTCTACGGGCGCGAGGGGCAGGGTTGCACCACGCCCGGCTGCGAGGCAGTGATTGAACGGATCGTGCAATCGGGGCGGTCGAGTTTCTTTTGCGCCATTTGCCAGACCTAGGCCGCGCTTCCTTGCCCTGCTATGAAGGCAGCAAATCTTGGAGCCCTTCATGTCCTACGAAACCCTCCTGCTTGAAACCCCGGCGCCCGGCGTCTTGTTGATCCGGCTCAACCGTCCGTCGGTACTGAATGCGCTGAATGGGCAGCTGATGCGGGAACTGGCGGCGGCGTTGCAGGCGGCGGATGGCGACGCTTTGGTGCGGGCGATCATCCTGACGGGGTCGGAAAAAGCCTTTGCTGCGGGCGCGGATATTGCGGAAATGGCGGGGCAGAGCTTTGCCGATGCCTTTATGACCGACAGTTTTGGCCCCGAAGCCGAATCGATTGCCCGCATCCGCAAGCCGATCATTGCTGCGGTGGCGGGCTATGCGCTTGGCGGGGGCTGCGAGCTGGCGATGATGTGTGATTATATCCTGGCCGCCGAATCGGCGCGTTTTGGTCAGCCGGAGGTAAATCTGGGCGTCATCGCGGGGATGGGCGGCACTCAGCGACTGACCCGCGCGGTAGGCAAGGCCAAGGCGATGGAAATGAACCTGACGGGTCGGATGATGGATGCGGCCGAGGCGGAACGCGCGGGCCTTGTGGCGCGGGTGGTGCCCGATGATCAGCTGCTGTCGGTGGCGATCAAGTCGGCGGTGGCCATTGCGGCGAAATCGGCCGTTGCGGTGCGCGCAGTGAAAGAATCAGTCAACCGGGCGGCAGAAACCTCGCTGCGCGAGGGGCTGTTGTTCGAGCGGCGGCTGTTCCACGCCCTATTTTCCACTGCGGATCAAAGCGAAGGCATGCAGGCCTTTCTGGCCAAACGACTGGCCCAGTTCACGGATCGCTGATTCTGGTTTCCTTTCACGAAAATATCCCCTATAGGCACCGATTACATGCGCGTGGGCCCGCTTAAGGCAAGAATCATTCCCCTCCTACAGGGCGGGTGCCTTTGGTCTTTCGTGCAATCCGATTGTAACTGAAAAGACCCAAGGAAAACGAGCCCATGGCCAATACTGAACAGTCCAAGAAGCGCGCGCGCCAGTCTGAAGCCCGCTATGCCGTTAATAAGGCACGCCGTTCGCGGATCCGCACCTTCCTGCGTAAAGTCGAAGAAGCCATCGCTTCGGGCGATGCTGCGGTTGCTGCAGAGGCGCTGAAGGCCGCACAGCCAGAGCTGATGCGCGGTGTGTCCAAGGGCGTGCTGCACAAAAACACCGTGTCGCGGAAAATTTCGCGCCTTGCATCGCGCGTTAAGGCCGTCGTCAAGGTCTGATCTTTCTAAGCTATTGATAAAAAGGGCGTATCCGCAAGGCTGCGCCCTTTTTTCTGCTTTATTGTTTCGATTTCGGACGCAGTGCCGTGGTGTTTTTGCACGGCGGCAGGGATTCGCTGCATCAATTTCGTGTCAAGCACGTTGTTCAGTTGCATGGCCTTCGCAACCCTTGCTACCTTGTGTTCACGATAGCGGCGACCAGGGGGACTAGGGCGAATCTGCACGGACAACCGATCAATGCACTTGCTGCCTGCAGCATTGGTCCCAACAATTATATCCATGTGGGTTTTCCTGTTAAATTGACAACGTTTACTCTTTGATGGCTTTGCGCCATCGATGGGTTTGTGTCTGATTTTGATTGCTGCACCTGTTCTGGAAAGGGCCAGAGCATTTGCGGTAGGGGTACCTTTTGGACGGCGAAGCTGGATACCAATGATCGCGACCGAACCGCAGATTTTTGCGGGCTGGACCAAATGGCATGGATAGATGACGAACGATACCTGGGGACTGATCAAAGCAGAGCTTGCCACGCGCGTCGGCAACAACAATTACGTCACCTGGATCGAGCCTTTGCACATGCGCGGGCTGGAGGCGGGAGTTGCGCATTTTGACGTGCCGACCAGTTTCTTTGCCAATTGGGTGCAGCGCAATTTCTCGGAACAGATTCTGGGTCATCTGAACAGCAGGGGCCACGAGGTGTCGCGCGTTGAATTTTCCGTGCTGACCCCGGCGCATCCGGTCTCTGGCGCGGCCCGGACCAATTCGGCGGTCAACCGCCCAGCCCCGCGCATCGGGCGCCTGCGCTCGGCCGTCTCGGACGAGCCTTTGCCGGGCGCCGCGCTTGACGGCCGCTTTACCTTTGATACCTTTGTCGTCGGCAAGCCGAACGAGTTGGCCTATGCCGCCGCCCGCCGCGTTGCCGAAGCCGGCCCGGTCACCTTTAATCCGCTGTTTCTTTATGGTGGCGTCGGTCTGGGCAAGACCCATTTGATGCATGCCATCGCCCATGAATTGCAGGCCCGCCAGCCGCATCTGCGGGTTCTCTATCTGTCGGCCGAACAATTCATGTACCGCTTTGTCCGTGCCCTGCGTGAACAGCAAATCATGGATTTCAAAGAGATTTTCCGCTCGGTCGATGTGCTGATGGTTGATGACGTTCAGTTCATCGCTGGCAAGGATTCCACCCAAGAGGAATTCTTTCACACCTTTAACGCGCTGGTAGATCAGAACAAACAGATCGTCATCTCCGCCGATCGCGCCCCGGGCGAGATCAAGGGGCTTGAGGACCGGATCCAGTCGCGTCTGCAATGCGGATTGGTCGTCGATCTGCATCCGACCGACTATGAACTGCGCCTCGGCATCTTGCAAAAGAAGGCCGAAGTTTATCGCCAGCAATACAAGGACCTGAAAATTGCGCCGGGCGTGATCGAGTTCCTCGCGCACCGAATCACCACCAATGTCCGCGTGCTCGAAGGCGCGCTGACCCGTCTTTTTGCCTTTGCCTCCTTGGTCGGGCGTGAGATTTCGTTGGAGCTGACGCAGGACTGCCTTGCCGATATCCTGCGCGCCTCGGATCGCAAGCTGACCATCGAAGAAATTCAGCGCAAAGTGGCCGAGCATTACAATATCCGCCTCTCGGACATGATCGGCCCCAAGCGGCTGCGCAACATCGCGCGGCCCCGTCAGGTGGCGATGTATCTGGCCAAACAGCTGACGCCGCGCTCATTGCCCGAGATTGGGCGGCGCTTTGGCGGGCGGGATCACACCACGATCATGCACGGCGTGCGCAAGATCGAGGAACTGATGTCCACCGACAGCCAGCTGAACGACGATCTTTTGCTGCTGCGGCGGCTTTTGCAGGGCTGATTGAGCAAAAAACGCTTGGCATCACGCGGAAAACCGCTAGTTTCACCCTCCCTGACCGCGATCTGCCGGGGGTCGGCAAAGGATGAAGAACATGAAGCTTTCGATCGAACGTGCAACGCTTCTCAAGGCGCTGGCTCAGGCCCAGTCGGTGGTCGAACGGCGCAATACGATCCCGATTTTGGCCAATGTGCTGATCGAAGCCGAGGGCGCGCAGGTATCGCTGCGCGCCACCGATCTGGATATCGAAGTTGTCGACCGCGCGCCTGCCATGGTGGAACGTGCTGGGGCCACCACCGTTTCGGCGGTGATGCTGCACGAGATCGTGCGCAAACTGCCCGACGGCGCGCTGATCAACCTGACCGAGGACGCCGCGACGGGTCGTTTGACGATCACAGCCGGACGGTCAACCTTTAGCCTCGCAACCCTGCCGCGCGAAGATTTCCCGGTGATGGCAAGCTCGGAATATTCCTCGAATTTCAGCGCCAAGGCGCCGCTCTTGCGCAGGCTCTTCGACAAGGCGAAATTCGCCATTTCGACCGAAGAGACCCGCTATTACCTGAACGGCGTCTACATGCATGTCTCATCCGGCGAGGATGGCCCGGTTTTGCGCTGTGTGGCCACCGATGGCCACCGTCTGGCGCGCATCGACGCGCCGCTGCCGGCGGGCGCGCAGGGCATGCCGGGCGTGATCGTGCCGCGCAAGACCGTGGGCGAGTTGCGCAAGCTTTTGGACGATGATGACGCGATGATCGCGGTTTCGGTTTCCGAAACCAAGGTGCGCTTTGCCACGCCAGCTATTCAGTTGACCTCGAAAGTTATCGACGGCACCTTCCCGGACTATACCCGTGTGATCCCGACCGGGAACACGCGTCGGCTGGAAGTGGACGCGAGCGAGTTTGCCAAGGCCGTGGACCGGGTCGCAACCGTCTCGTCCGAACGCTCGCGCGCGGTGAAGCTGTCGCTGGACGAGGACCGGCTGGTCCTGTCGGTCAACGCGCCGGATTCGGGCGCGGCCGAGGAAGAGCTGGCGGTTGCCTATAGCGATGAGCGGCTGGAAATCGGCTTCAACGCCAAGTACTTGCTGGAGATCGCTAGCCAGGTTGACCGCGAGAATGCGGTCTTCATGTTCAACTCTTCGGGCGATCCGACGTTGATGCGCGAGGGCAATGACATGAGCGCGGTCTATGTCGTGATGCCGATGCGCGTGTGACCACCGCAGCCGGGGGTTTCACACCCCCGGACCCCCGTGGGATATTTTTGGACAGAAAATGAGGGTGCGCGGTGAGTGGGCTTGCCATTACATCGCTGGTTCTAAGCCATTTCCGCAGCCATAGGGCGGCGCGGATGGTGTTTGATGGACGGCCCGTGGCGATCGTCGGGCCAAACGGGGCCGGCAAGACCAATATTCTGGAAGCGGTCTCGCTGTTGTCGCCGGGGCGGGGCTTGCGCCGCGCGGGGGCCGAGGAATTGGCGCGGCGGCCCGAGGGGCTTGGCTGGCGGGTGCAGGCCGAGATCGAGGGGCTGGTGGCCGCGCATCAGGTTGAAACCGGGGCCGAGACGGGCGAGGCGCGGGTGGTGCGGATTGACGGCAAGGTCAGCCCGCAGCTGGGCCTTGGCCGGATCACGCGGGTCCTGTGGCTGGTGCCGGCGATGGACCGTTTGTGGATCGAGGCGGCGGAGGGTCGGCGGCGGTTTTTGGACCGTATGACGCTGTCCTTCCTTCCCGATCACGCCGAGGCAGTGCTGGCCTATGATAAATCGATGCGCGACCGCAACCGTCTGCTGAAGGACGAGGTGAGCGATGCGCGCTGGTATGCGGCGCTGGAGGGCGCGATGGCCGAGACGGGCGCGCAGATCATGAACAATCGTTCGGTCGCACTGGCGCGGCTGCGGGCGGCGCAGGTGGGCGCGCAGACAGAGTTTCCGCGGGCCGATCTGTCGCTCGTAGGGCCTGAGGGCGCGGCGGAGGGGCCGGGCGATCAACTGGCGCTGGTCTGGGCCGAGGGGCGGCGGCGGGACATGGCGGCGGGGCGCACCCTCGCCGGGCCGCATCGCACCGATTTGCGGGCGGTCTACGCGGCCAAGGGTGCGGCGGCCGAGCAGTGTTCGACCGGCGAGCAAAAGGCCCTGCTGATCAGCCTGATCCTGTCCAACGCCCGTGCCCTGCGGCAGGATCTGGGGCGGGCGCCGGTGCTGCTGCTGGATGAGGTCGCGGCGCATTTGGACGAGGCGCGGCGGGCGGCGCTTTATGACGAGATTTGCGGGCTGCAGGCGCAGGCGCTACTGACCGGGACCGAGGCCAGCCTGTTCAGCGCGCTGGGGGATCGGGCGCAGGTGATGAGGGTGGCCGATGACAGTACGGGGTCGAGGATCGCATGATCGGACGCGTTGAGGCCATCCACGAGATGGAGATGACAGCGGCTGAGGAGGCCGAGATCGCTGCGCTTTTGGTCCTATGCTTTGAAACCGATTTCGGCGGGCGCAGCTTTTTCCGCACGCGCCATCATCTGCGGTTGGTGATCCGGGAGGCGGGGCGGCTCGCGGCGCATATGGCGCTGCAGTTTCGCAGCATGCGGCTTGGCGGGCGGCTGGTGGATGTGGCTTGTTTGGCCGAGGTGGCGACGCATCCGGACTATCGCGGGCAGGGGCTGGCGGGGCAGTTGCTGCAAGAGGCGATTGGCGCGGCACGCCGGGCGCGGGCGGTGCATTTTCTGCTGTTCGGCACGGCAAAGCTGTATGAAGCGGCGGGGTTTGTGCATTCTCGCAACCCGATGATCTATGTCGAAATGGACGGCGCGGTCACCGGCGAGATCAAGCGCGCTGGGGCGAATTACCTGCGGGTGCTGGATCTGGGGGCGGAAACATGGGATCAGGCGGCGGAATTGGATTTGTTGGGAGCGCTGTTTTAGGCCATGACCATTACCGGATATCAGCTGTTTCTCTACGCACTGGGCATGGCCGGTCTTTGGGTGGTGCCGGGGCCGGTCTGGGTGGCGCTGACGGCGCGGGCGCTGTCGGGCGGCTTTGCGGCGGCCTGGCCGCTAGCCATCGGGGTGGCGATCGGCGATCTGGTCTGGCCACTGGCGGCGATCCTGGGGCTGTCATGGATTGAAAGCGTTTACGGCGATGTCCTGTCGGTGCTGCGCTGGGTGGCGGCAATGGTTTTCATCGTCATGGGCTATATGCTGATCCGCAAACCGGCGGCGACCTTGAGCGCCGACAGCCGGGTGACCAAGCCGGGGCGCTGGGCAGGGTTTTCGGTCGGCGTGGCGGCGGTGATCGGCAATCCCAAAGCGATCCTGTTTTACATGGGGGCCCTGCCAGGATTCTTTGCCTTGGGCTCGCTGAACGCGATTGATATTGCCTTGATCATCGGCCTTTCGGGGGCGATCCCGATGGCAGGAAATCTGGGTCTGGCGCTGTTTCTGGACCGGGCTCGATCGCTGCTGTCGCGCCCCGAGCAGGTGCGCAAGCTGAACGTAATTTCCGGTTGTTTGCTGATCGCGGTCGGCTTGGTCATTCCCCTTCTCTAGAGCGGATTGCCTTCAATCTGATTCAGATTGGAGACAATCCAAGACCGGTACCGACCGGGATTGTTCCGGTTGCTTTTGCTCGGGTAAACCCGAACGAAAACAACAGGCTCCAAGCGCTAAATCTTGTGCCCAAGGGGTGACATTCCCCCCCTGAAACGCTATAAATCGCGTGCAGATAAAGGGATAAGACACCTATGGCCATCGAGCCCAAGAAGCCGGAAAGCTACGGCGCTGATTCCATTAAGGTTCTCAAAGGCTTGGAGGCGGTTCGCAAGCGTCCGGGCATGTATATCGGCGATACCGACGACGGCTCGGGCCTGCACCATATGGTCTATGAAGTGGTGGATAACGGCATCGACGAAGCGCTGGCTGGCCATGCCACTGCCGTGACCGTAATCATCCATGCGGATGACAGCATTTCGGTGATGGACAATGGGCGCGGCATTCCGGTGGATATCCACAAGGAAGAGGGTGTTTCGGCGGCCGAGGTCATCATGACCCAGCTGCATGCGGGCGGAAAATTCAACAATACCGATGACAGCGGCAATGCCTACAAGGTCTCGGGCGGCCTTCACGGCGTCGGCGTTTCGGTGGTCAATGCGCTGTCCGAATGGCTGGAACTGACCGTTTGGCGCGATGAGACCGAATACCGCGCGCGGTTTGAACATGGCGACTGCGTGGTGCATGTCTATCCCGTCGGCCCCGCGCCGGGGATGCGCGGCACGCGGGTGCGCTTTCTGGCCTCGGCCAAGTCGAACATCCCCGAGGGCACGTTTTCCAATCTGGAATACAGCTTCAAAACGCTGGAAAATCGCTTGCGTGAACTGGCGTTCCTGAATTCGGGCGTGCGGATCATCATCGAAGATGAACGCCATGCCGAACCGCTGCGGACCGAGTTGTTCTACGAGGGCGGCGTCAAGGAATATGTGAAATACCTCGACCGCTCCAAGACCTCGATCATGGCCGAGCCGATCTATATGATCGGCGAGCGCAATGGCATCACGGTCGAAGTCGCGATGTGGTGGAACGACAGCTATAATGAAATGGTCCTGCCGTTTACCAACAACATCCCGCAGCGCGACGGCGGCACCCATCTGGCCGGTTTCCGCGGCGCGCTGACCCGTACGATCAATGCCTATGCGCAGACGAGCGGGATCGCGAAAAAGGAAAAGATCGATTTCACTGGCGATGATGCGCGCGAGGGGCTGACCTGCGTGCTGTCGGTCAAAGCGCCGGACCCGAAGTTTTCGAGCCAGACCAAGGATAAGCTGGTCTCGTCCGAAGTGCGCCCGGCGGTTGAGAATATGGTCAACGAAAAGCTGTCGGAATGGTTCGAAGAGAACCCAGGTAACGCCCGTATCATCGTCGGCAAGATCATCGAAGCCGCCGTTGCCCGCGAAGCCGCCCGCAAAGCACGCGAGCTGACGCGGCGCAAGACCGCGCTGGATATCGCGTCCTTGCCCGGAAAGCTGGCCGATTGTCAGGAACGCGACCCCGCGAAATCCGAGATTTTCCTCGTCGAGGGGGACAGCGCTGGCGGCTCGGCCAAGCAGGGCCGCTCGCGGTCCAATCAGGCGGTTTTGCCGCTGAAGGGCAAGATCCTGAACGTCGAACGCGCGCGGTTTGACCGGATGCTGGGCAGCCAGGAGATCGGCACTTTGATCACTGCGCTTGGTACCGGGATTGGCCGGGACGAGTTTGATATCAAGAAGTTGCGCTACCACAAGGTCGTGATCATGACCGACGCCGACGTGGACGGCGCGCATATCCGCACGCTTCTGCTGACCTTCTTTTTCCGGCAAATGCCGCAGCTGATTGAGGGTGGGTTCCTCTATATCGCGCAGCCGCCCCTGTACAAAGTGGCGCGCGGCAAGTCCGAAGTTTACCTCAAAGATCAGGCCGCGCTGGAGGATTACCTGATCGAGATGGGCATCGACGGCGCGGTCCTGCGTCTGCAATCGGGCGAGGAAATCGCTGGCGCCGATCTTGCCCGCGTGATCGAAGGCGCCCGCGCTTTCCGCCGCGTGCTGGACGCTTTCCCGACCCATTACCCGCGCTGGATTCTGGAACAGGCGGCGCTTTCGGGCGCCTTTGACCCCGGCAAGGCCGACGGCGATCTGCAGGTCGTGGCCGATCAGGTCGCCCGGCGGCTTAATCTGGTGGCGGCGGAGTATGAAAAGGGCTGGTCCGGCCGCATCACCCAAGACCACGGCATTCGCCTGTCGCGCATTCTGCGCGGCGTCGAGGAGTTGCGGACTTTGGACGGTGCGGTGCTGCGCTCGGGCGAAGCGCGGCGGCTGGCGGCGGTGTCGAAGGACTCGCGCGATGTTTACCGCGAGACCGGGCGGCTGGTGCGCAAGGACCGCGAGCAGATGGTTTTCGGGCCGATTGACCTGCTGAAATCGATCCTCGCTGAGGGCGAAAAGGGCCTGTCCCTGCAGCGCTACAAGGGTCTGGGCGAGATGAACCCCGAGCAGCTGTGGGAAACCACGCTGGACCCCGAAGCGCGGACCTTTTTGCAGGTCAAGGTCGATGATCTGGCCGAAGCCGACGATATCTTTACCAAACTTATGGGCGACGTGGTCGAGCCGCGGCGTGAATTCATCCAATCCAACGCCCTGAACGTCGAGCATCTGGATATATAAACGATCGCTCGTCTACCCGGCGGCGGTTAGTACTGCCAGATCTTCGACCGATAATTGCAGCCTCGCCCCCCGGGCGAGGCTTTGCAATTGCGCCACCGAGGTTGCCGAGGCGATGGGCCCCGTGATCCCCGGCTGCGCGATGATCCAAGCCAGCGCAATCTCAGCCAAAGCCGCCCCGGTTCGCGCGGCAACGCCGTCCATTGCCGCCAAAATCTTCATGCCGCGCGGGGTCATGAACCGCTCCACGCTGCTGCCGCGCGGGCTTTGCTTCAAATCCTCGACACTACGGTACTTTCCGGTCAGAAAACCCGCCGATAGCCCGTAATAGGGGATCGCCCCCAGCCCCTCATGCACGCAGATATCCTGAACCGCCCCTTCATAGGCCGACCGCGAATACAGGTTGAACTCGTTCTGCACCGTCTGATAGCGCGGCAATCCCTTGGCCGCCGACAGCGCCAAAGCATTCCCGAGCAACCGTTCATCATAGTTCGAGGTGCCAATCGCCCGCACCTTGCCCGCCTTGATCAGCGCCTCATAAGCGCCCAAGGTCTCATCCTCGGGCGTCTGCGGATCGGGCCAATGGGTCTGATAAAGGTCGATCACATCGGTCTGCAGCCGTGTCAAAGACGCCTCGACCGCCTGCACGATCCAAGTCGCCCTCAGATCGCGCCGCCCTTGCCCCATGTCCGACCCGACCTTGGTGCACAAAACGATCCGGTCCCGGCAGCCCCGCGTTTTTATCCAGCGCCCGATGATTTTTTCACTCTCGCTGTCATTGCCCGGCACCCAGCGCGAATAGACATCCGCCGTGTCGATGGCGTTGAAGCCCTCGTCGACAAAGGCATCCAGAACAGCAAAGGACGTCGCCTCGTCCGCCGTCCAGCCAAAGACATTGCCGCCCAACACGAAGGGTTCGATCATCAGCCCCGATTGCCCTAGCGCCCGCTTCATCCGCTATTCCCCGCGCCGCACGATGGCTTCTAGGTCGATCACCGATTCAATATCCCGGACGACCACCGGCTTTTCGGGCGGCCTGACCAGCAGCGGCAGCATCTCGGTGCCCGTCGCGCTCGCCCCGGCCCCTTCGGGCGGCTCGCGCCAAGACAGAGTATCAAACCCCGAGCAATTGGTGCAGATCGGTGCCCATTGCGCATGGATCGCCTGGCAATTGTCACAGCACCATTGCGGCCCGCGCGGCGCGGTCAGGGCGCGGGTCAGCCAGCCGCGCACCACCGCATCATCCGAGCCTTCGCCGCGCTCGATCGCCGCCATGATGGTCAGCGTGCGCTGGGTCGGATGGGTCGTGGCCAGATCGCCCAGCGCGCGCCGGGCCGAGGGAAAGCTTTCGGCGGCGATGTTCAACTCGGCCAGAACCAGTTTGGTTTCCTCATTGCCCGCTTGGACAGAAGTCATCGCGGTAAAGCGTTTCAGGCGCGCGAGCGGCTCTTCTTCCGGTTCGATCTCGGCAAAGGCGGCGGCCAGATCGGGATGCGGCTGCGCCTCCCAGGCCTTTTTCAACACCCGCGCCGCGTTCTTCTTGTCGCCGCCAAGGATGTAACTGCGCGCCGCCATGGCCGCTGCAGGGATCAGATCGGGCGAGGCCTTGTTGGCCGCAATCGCCGCTTCACGGGATTCAATCGAGGTGTTTTCGTCCAAAACGCCCTTGGCCTGCTGCAGCGCAAGCACGGCATCACGGCGTTTGTAGACATCCTTCGGCAGACTGCCGCCCTTCTGCTTGGCCTTCAGCGTCTCGCGCGCGCCGGTCCAATCTGCGGATTCAGACTGCAGTTTCAACAAGATATCCTGCGTCTCGCTATGGCGCGGCTTCATCGCAAATGCCTTTTCGGCCAGGGCGAGCGCGGTAAAAGTATCGCCCTCGGCCAGCTTTTGCTTCATCAGCCCGCGAATGCCGACAAACCGCGTATCAGGATTGGCCAGTAGCGATCTATAGGCGTCGCTCGCCCTTTGCCCGTCGCCCACCGTCTCGGCGGCCTGGGCGATCAGCAGCGTCGTAAGCTCCGGCTGATCGAGGTATTTTTGCGCCCTTTGCGCCTTGATCAGGGCCAGCCGCCCCTCGCCCGAGGCCAGCGCGATCATCCCGTCGCTGACCGCCTGATAGCCGCGCCGCTCGCGGTTGCGGTCGAAATAGCGCGAAATGGCGGTCTCATCACCGGTCAGAAAGCGAAAGGTCGCAAGCAGCAGCGCCAGAACCTTGATCACGCCCCAGGTGGCCAGCATCAGCAGGATTCCGGCAAAGACCATCTGCAGCGGCCCAAGGCTGAATTCCCAGCCCGCAAAGGCGATCAACAGGGTGCCGCCCAGATCCATCAAAACCGCCGCGCCAAGGCTGAGCGCAGCCACAAGGGTGACGAAAAACAAGACCTTGGCTACGGTCCACAGCATCAAAGGCCAAGCTCCTGCGTCAGGGCAGCCAGCCCGGCCTGCGCCGCCTGCCGACGGTCCGCCCTGGTGCGCCAAGCCTCCATCGCGGTCTTGGCGGCACCCGGCAGCGCGTCCAATTCAGTCAGGGCGCCCGGCACATCGCCCGCGCTCAGCGCCGCTTCGGCGCGGGACAGGACGGCATCCGGGTCCATCCCCTCGCGCACCGTGAGCGACCGCGCCCCGACCTGCGTGCGCAGGAAAGACAGCGCGCGTTCGGTCCAGCTCTCGCCCATATCCGCCTTCAGAGCGGCCTCAAGTGCCAGCCGCGCCGCCTGCGGATAGCTGTCTTGCAAGACCCTCAAACTGGGCAAGCCCTCCGCATTGGCCGTCAGCGCCTCGGGCAATGTGATGCCCTGCAACGCCTGCAGCGCCGCGCCATAAGCCGCGCCCGAATCCATCGCGGCGCGGATCTGCAAAATTGCCGCGCCTTGGGCCGATTTGGTGGCCGCCGCCGCCGCTCTTTGCTGCATCGCCTCGACCGCCTGCATCGCCGCGTCCAGCTTGCCCTGCAGGGCCGCCCCCGCTGCATCCACTTGCGCCTGCGAAATACCGCCCGCTTTCATCGCCGCAACATCGGTCTGCAAGGCGGCCAGTGCTGCCGCGTCCGCGCCCGAAAGGCTGCCCTGAGGCCGCGCCTCCAGCGCCGCGATCCGCGCCTCAAAACCGGTCATATCCGGCAGCTTCATCGCCGAAACCTGCGCCTCAAGCGCACCCAGCCGGCCCGTGAGCCCGTCCATATCCGGGGCCGGCGCCGCCGCCATTTGCGCCCGCAGACCATCAACCTCAGCACTCAGCGCCGCCATTTCTTCGGCCGTGGCACCCATCACCACGCTGCTAGCCGCAACCGGCATCATCTGCGCCGCGCCAAAGCCAAGGCCCGCCGCAATCATCCCGCCCAGGATCGGCCCCGCCCAGCCAGAACGGCGCGGCGGAGGCGGGCTGGGCGGCAAAGGACGCTCTACCAAAGGTTCGGACATGACAACGGGCGCGGCATCAGGGGCCGGGCTTGCAGGGATATCCGAGGGGCTGTCAGGCATCATCGTACTTTCTTTCGCACGCGGGGCCAATCTGCTCGCGCCTAGGGGTTAGAGTAATGTGTCCGCAGGCCAAGGTTCAAGGCAAAGCGCCCGAATAAAGCGCCCGGGCGATGATTTCCAGCATCCCATCGGCATCTGGCCGCCGAGCAACGGCGCGTGGATGGGCACCCAGATCGCCGAGCGCCTGCTCAACAGCGGGGCTAAGGCACAAAAGCACCAAGGGCGCCATGGCCCCGGCCAGCGCCACCGCCACCAAAGCCGCGCTTTTGGGGGAAAAGAGCGGCACCAGCAGGTTCCGGTCCCCGGCCAGCGCGGCCAAAGCCTCCGCCGTCAGGGCCATGGGCAGGGTTTCATAAACAACCGCATGCGCGACGGTGAAACCTTCTGCCCGCAACTGCCCCGCCACATCGCCGCGCGGATCCCGCCCGTGCAGATGCCACAGATGTTGCGGGCGCTCCGCTCGGATCAATGCCACCAGATCCTGCGCATCGCCCCCCGCCGATAGCGCCCCAAACCCGGCGCTCATAGCCGCCTTCTGCGTCTGATCGCCGACGCAAAAAGCCCGTCCCGACAGCCCCGCCCGCGCAGCCGCTGCCACCGCATTTTGCGAGGTAAAGATCAGGGCATCCGGCGCGCCTTCGGGCCGGGGCCAATCCAGAAACCGGACCTCTTGCAGCGGGCTGATCAAAACCTGCGCGGCTGGATGTGCCAACGCCAGACGCGCGGCAAAGCGCGCCGAGGCCTGCGCGGGCCGGGTCAACAGGATCAGGGGCGCGTCTTGTCGCTGCATGGCGTAACTGCTACCTGAAAGCACCGCTATAGGGCAACCGATGACACAAGTGCTGACCTTTCTGGGGCTTGAATCCAGCTGCGACGATACCGCCGCCGCTGTGGTGCGCCACCGGCCGGGCGCGCTGCCTGAGATTTTGTCCTCGGTCGTCATCGCGCAAACCGATCTGCACGCGGCATTCGGCGGCGTCGTGCCCGAGATTGCCGCCCGCGCCCATGCCGAAAAACTGGACCATTGCACCGAGGCGGCGCTGGCGCAGGCAGGTCTTTCCCTGCAGGCGCTGGACGGGATCGCTGTCACCGCCGGCCCCGGCCTGATTGGCGGAGTTCTGTCGGGCGTGATGCTGGCCAAGGGGCTTTGCGCCGCCACAGGCCTGCCGCTGATCGGGGTCAATCATCTGGCCGGCCACGCCCTGACCCCGCGCCTGACCGAGATGCTGGCCTTTCCTTACCTCATGCTTTTGGTCTCGGGCGGGCATTGCCAATTCCTGATCGCAACGGGCCCCGAGGATTTCACCCGTCTTGGCGGCACGATCGACGATGCCCCCGGCGAGGCTTTTGACAAGACGGCAAAGCTTTTGGGCCTGCCCCAGCCCGGCGGCCCGGCGGTAGAGCGGGAGGCGACGCAGGGCGATGCCAAACGCTTCGCCTTTCCCCGCCCCCTTCTGAACCAGCCCGGCTGCGATATGTCCTTTTCAGGCTTGAAAACCGCCCTTTTGCGCGCCCGCGATGCATTTATCGCGGAAAAAGGCGGCATCACGGTTCAAGATCGCCGCGATCTTTGCGCGGGGTTTCAGGCGGCGGTGGCAGACGTTTTGACCGAAAAAACCCGCCGCGCGGTAGAGATTTATGCCGAGTTTGGCCCCCACAAACCGGCGTTGGCGGTCGCGGGCGGGGTGGCCGCCAATCAGGCGATTCGCACGCGGCTGACGGCGCTTTGCGCGGCCAGGGGGCTGCATTTTTCCGCGCCGCCGCTGCCCCTTTGCACCGATAATGCCGCGATGATCGCCTGGGCAGGGATCGAGCGGTTTCGCGCCGGGCACCGTGACGATTTCACCCTTGCCGCAAGGCCGCGCTGGCCGCTGGACCAAAACGCGGCGCCGATGATCGGTTCCGGCAAAAAGGGAGCCAAGGCATGATCGGCGTGGTCGGCGCGGGGGCTTTTGGCACGGCTTTGGCGGTCGCTTTGACGCGCGAGGGGCGCGACGTGACGCTGTGGGCGCGCAGCGGCGCGCAGGTCTGCGCGATGGCCGCCAGCCGCCGAAATGAGGCACGTTTGCCCGGTGTGATCCTGCCCGAAACCCTGCGCGTGACGCGTGAAATCGGCGATCTGATCGGGGCACAGGCTGTATTGCTCGCCCTTCCGATGCAGGAACTTAACGGCTTTCTGGCCGCCCATCCCATGAGCGCCCCCGCCCTTGTCGCCTGTTGCAAGGGGATTGACCTCGGCACCCTGACCGGCCCCGCCACCTTGATCCGCGCGGCCTGCCCCGGCGCGATGGCAGCCATCCTTACCGGCCCGTCCTTTGCCGCCGATATCGCGCGCGGCCTGCCGACGGCGCTGACGCTCGCGGGCGGCGACGAGGCGTTGCAGCACCTTTTGTCCACCCCCACCCTGCGTCTGTACCGCAGCGAGGACGTGACCGGGGCCGAGTTGGGCGGCGCGCTGAAGAACGTCATCGCCATTGCGGCGGGCGTGGTTATCGGCGCGGGATTGGGCGACAGCGCCCGCGCGGCGCTGATGACGCGCGGCTATACCGAGATGAGCCGGCTGGCCATTGCCCTTGGCGCGCGGGCCGAAACGCTGGCG
>CAIYZT010000312.1 GCA_903930735.1 uncultured Paracoccaceae bacterium
GAATTCTTCGACAAGCTGATTGGCCACGCCCTTACGCAGGACGCCTATAAGTTCTACTCGGCCACCGGTGCGCAGCCCTTGCGCCAGGATGTGCGACGCTCCTTCCCCTTCGCGGGCATCCTGTTCGAGGAATACCGGGGCACGGTGACACTTTCCACCGGCGTCGCCGAACGGCTGATCCCGGCTGGCGAGGGCATCGCCTTCCCGATCGGCACCATCGACACCTTCACCACCTACGGCGGTCCGGCCAACCAGATCAGCCTCGCCAACACCATCGGCCTGCCACTCTATGCGCGCCAGCTGATGGACGACAAGGACCGCTGGATAAACATCCTGACCGAGGCATCAATCCTGCCGGTCAACAAACGGCCGCGCACCGCCATCCGTCTGTTCAGTTCCAACTGATCGGAGGCAGTGAGATGAACGTTTTCGCCACCGCCATGAACGTGATCTTCGCGGACCTCAACATGGCGGTGGATGCCATTTGGTTTGCGGGCGGCACCGGCCCTGGAGTTGCCATCCGGGTCATCCGCAAATCGCCCGATGAAATCACACCCTTCGGCGCTGGGCGCATCCTGTCCGAAACTACCTTGCTGGATGCCCGTATCGTCGAAATGCCGACCCCGGCGCCGGGCGATCTGATCCGGATCGGGCTGGAAGATTTCATCCTTCAGGGCGAGCCGAAACTCGACCGCGAACGCCTGATCTGGACCCTGAATACGAGGACCGCATGAAACTGAACGTCAGCATCAGCCCCGACCTCGTGGCGCTGATGCGCGCCGAGGTGGCGGCGGGGCAAAAGGCGGTCTCGATCACGATGACCGAAGCCGGGGCCAGCCTGAAATCCGCATGGCGGGGGCAGATCACTGGCGCAGGCTTGGGCCAGCGACTGGCCAACACCATCCGGTCACAAACTTATCCCAAGGGGCGCAACAGTCTGGATGCAGCCGCCCTCGTCTGGTCCAACGCCCCCGTCATTATCGGCGCGCATGACACCGGGCCATTGATCCGCTCGGGCAATGGCTTCTGGCTGGCCATCCCGCTGCCCGCCGCAGGCAAAGCAGTGGGCGGCAGACGGATCACCCCTGCCATGTGGGAGCAAAAGACCGGCATCCGCCTTCGGTTTGTGTACCGCAGCCGGGGCCCGAGCCTCTTGGTCGCCGACGCCGTGCGGCTGAATACCCGTGGCCAAGCCGCCGTCTCCAAGTCGAAAACCGGACGTGGCCAGGTGACAGCGCCGATCTTTCTGTTGGTGCGGCAGGTCAAATTGCCCAAGCGGCTGGATCTGATGCGAGATGCCGAACAGGCGCAGGCGGCCATTCCGGGCAGCATCGTGCGCAACTGGGTCGAGGATCATCTCTGATGGCCAGCAAACGCGAACTGATTCTGGCCGCTCTGCACGCGCGCTTGCAAACCCTCGCCGCCCCGGTGCTGCGCGGGGAGGTGCTGCCCGAGCGCATCCCGGCCACTGGACTGGTCATCCTGCGGGACGGCAAACCGGGGGAGCCGGAGGTGACGCTGTCGCCGCTCACGTATTTCTACGAGCATCGGGCCGAGCTGGAGGTGGTGGTCCAGGCAGGAACCGGGCGCGATGCAATGTTTGATGTACTGACGGCGGCTATCGGCACCACACTTGCCGCTGACCGCACGCTGGGCGGCCTTTGCGATTGGGTCGAGGCGGAAGCGCCCGAGCCGGTCGATCTGCCCATCGAAGGGGCGGCCGCGCTGAAAGCGGCAGTGATTAC
>CAIYZT010000313.1 GCA_903930735.1 uncultured Paracoccaceae bacterium
GAAACCACACTATCCAAAGGCCCCTCGCATGACTGCGCCGCTGTTCTCGCCCGTCGCCATCCGCGATCTGACGCTGAAAAACCGACTCGTCGTGTCGCCTATGTGTCAATACTCCGCCCGTCACGGCTTTGCCAACGACTGGCATTTCGCGCATCTCGCGCGCTTTGCCCTTGGCGGTTTTGGCACTGTGATGGTCGAGGCGACCGGCGTGACCGCCGAAGGGCGCATCACCTATGGCTGCCTTGGCCTGTGGGACGACGCGCAGATCGCCCCGCTTGCCCGCATCGCCGCCTTCGTCAAATCCCAAGGCGCGGCGGCGGCCATCCAGTTGGGCCATGCCGGGCGCAAAGCCTCGACCGCGCTTTGGTGGCGCAATGGCTTTGACGAGACCGACGCCGAAAAGGCCGACGTTGCCTTTGAGCATTGGAAGCCGGTCGGCCCCATGCCCATCGCCCATGTGCAGGACGACGAATACCAAATCCCGCGTGCGCTAGAGATCGGCGAGTTTCCCGCGCTGGTCCAAAGCTTTGCCGATTCTGCCACCCGCGCCGACAAGGCCGGATTTGACATCGTCGAGATTCACGCTGCCCACGGCTATCTGCTCAACCAGTTCCTCTCGCCCTTGGGCAATCAGCGTACCGATGCCTATGGCGGCTCCTTCGACAACCGTACACGCCTGCCGCTGGAGATTGTGCAAGCGATGCGCGCCGTCTGGCCCGCGGGCAAGCCCCTGTTCATGCGCATGTCGGTGCAAGACGCCGCGCCCGGGGGCTGGACGGTGGAGGATTCCATCGCCTTTTCCCGAATCATCCGCGAAATGGGCGTCGATCTGATCGATTGCTCTTCGGGCGGTTTCGAAGGCGCGACCTTTAATGTCGGCCCCTGTTTTCAGGCGCCTCTGGCCCAGGCCCTGCGCGGCAGCGGCATGCCGACCATGGCCGTCGGCCTGATTTCCACCCCGCACGAGGCCGAGGCGCTGGTGGCCGGTGGCCATGCCGATTTGATCGCGCTGGGGCGCACCGCGCTTGACGATCCCAACTGGCCTCACCACGCCCGCGCTGCGCTGGAGGGCGGCGACAGCTACGCCCATTGGCCGCGCCAGACCGGCTTTGCGGTGCGCAACCGCGACCGCGCCTTGCGCCGCACGCCGCAGGTCTCTTAGAGCGGAAGGATGGCGTGCCTTGGAACAAACCGCCAAAGCCAATTGAAAAAAGCCCCAGCATGACAAGCATGCTGGGACAGGAGTACCGCAGGCGGACCACGGCACGGCGTAAATTTGGAGTTCGGTCTGAGGGTCTTAGCCCGGCATCAATGCGGCTTGGCGCCGTCGGTCTCCATCTCAGCCCGGATCTGCTGGCGCAGCAAGTCGATCGGCACCATCTTGCCGTCGCGCTTGAAGTGCCAATATGTCCAGCCATTGCACGAAGGCGCGCCTTCCAGCGCCGCGCCGACCTGATGGATCGAGCCTTTCACATCATTGCCAATCAAGGTGCCATCGGCGCGGACCTTGACCTTGAAACGGTTGCCGATGGAAAACAGCTCTTCGCCCGGCCGCAGCATTCCGCGTTCGACCACCTGGCCAAAGGGCACGCGCGGCTCGCTACGTTTTGATCCGGTAACCTCCAGCGCGGTGGCGTCAAACCGGCGCACCCGGTCGATCCGCTGCGTGGCGACCTTGCGGTAGGCCTCTTCGCGTTCGATCCCGATGAAATCACGGCCCAGCATCTTGGCCACAGCGCCCGTGGTGCCGGTGCCAAAGAACGGGTCCAAAATCACATCGCCCACATTGGTCGTGGCCATGATCACCCGGTGCAGCAGGCTTTCCGGTTTTTGCGTCGGATGCGCCTTGTCGCCGTTTTCGTCCTTTAGCCGCTCATGCCCGGTGCACAGTGGCAGCACCCAATCCGAGCGCATCTGAACGCCGTCGTTCAGCTCTTTCAGCGCCTCGTAATTGAACGTGTATTTGGAGTTTTCATCCCGGCTGGCCCAGATCAACGTCTCATGCGCATTGGTCAACCTTTTGCCGCGAAAATTCGGCATCGGATTCGATTTGCGCCAGATCACATCGTTCAGCACCCAATAGCCCTGATCCTGCAAGGCGGCGCCAACACGAAAGATGTTGTGATAGCTGCCAATCACCCAGATCGCGCCATTCGGCTTCAGCAGGCGTTTCGCCGCTGCCAGCCATTCGCGGGTAAATTTGTCATAGACGGCAAAGCTGGAAAACTGGTCCCAATGGTCATCGACCGCATCGACCTTGGAATTGTCCGGACGGTGAAGATCGCCCTTCAGCTGCAGGTTATAGGGCGGATCCGCAAAGATCAGATCGACCGACCCCGCCGGAAGCGCATTCATGACATCAATGCAATCGCCTGCAATGATCTGGTTCAGCGGAAGCGTGCTCGCCTCTGCCATCTTGGTTTTGATCGCCATATTCTGCCTCGTCCTCGCGGCATCTTGGTGTGCCGTCCATGAGATGCAGGATGAGTCATTGCTGATTCGCCGTCAAATTCTTTATGAATCAAGGCCTTACAAAATTGTCTTGATACAAGATGTTGTGGACCGGGCGAAACGAACGCCTATGAACAGCGGTTACGCCCAAATCTAGAAGCGCCCGCAGATGCGCCGGGACCGGATAACCGGCGTTCACCTCCCAGCCGTAGCCGGGGTATTGTTGCGCCAAATCCACCATGATCCGGTCGCGTGTCACTTTTGCCACGATCGAGGCCGCCGCAATCGACAGGGATTTGGCATCGCCCTTCACAATCGCTTCGGCGCGCGTCCGCAGTCCGGCCGGGATCAGATTGCCGTCGATCAGCAGATGATCGGGCCGCCGAGCCAGCCCCAAGACCGCGCGCTCCATCGCCAGATGGCTCGCGCGCAGGATGTTCATTGTGTCGATCTCTTCGACACTCGCCGCGCCGACCGAAATCTCGGCCATGGCGATGATCTGGGCAAACAGCGCCGCGCGTTTTGCCGCGCTCAGCGTCTTTGAATCCGCCAGCCCGACGGGGATATGCGGCGGTTCAAGGATCACGGCGGCGGCAATCACCGGCCCGGCCAGCGGCCCACGGCCCGCCTCATCCACCCCCGCGATCAGCCGATGACCACGGCTAATAGCGGCGGTCTCGTACCTGAAGTCAGCGGTGAATTTCTGGCGTTCCATGGCACCGTTTTGCCCCGAGGGCGCGCGCCTCACAACCCGTTACTTCAGCGGCATCATGCAAACAGGCGAAAGGCCTTGCCTCATCGCCGCGCCAAAGTTGCAGGTATCGGTGATCAGATTATCCACCTGCCCGCCCACCCGACCCGTCGCCTCGACCCAGCCAAGACCGGGATAAACTGAGGCCTTGGCGGGGAGAACCGAAAGCAGACCCACCGCGCCGATGATCGCGAGGGCGGCCAATCCGGCCAGCAGGCCTGCTTTCGGTGTACCGCCCGTGGGAGCCGTCGGGTGGATCTGCTCGTGATAGGTCAGGTCAAGTTTCATAGCTGCCTCCAACTCTTTTCTCGCCCGTTGCTGGGCGGCGATCTTGAGGCTCTTTTTGGGAGCAACCCGTAAAGTCAGGCAATATCACGCGGGTGATAGGCGATAGCATTTTGCGGTTTATGCGGCGGTTATTGTATAACGCGCGATAGATGGGCAGATTGCAGACAACGAAAGGAGGCCCCGAATGGTGCGCCTTATACTCTCTATCGGCCTCGTCGCCCTGTTTGCCTTGCCAGCACGGGCAGAGTGCTATCTTGATTACAAAGCCAAGCAGGATGATCCCTTGCGTTTGCACTATGGTGTGGCGCAGGTCTCGGATGCGGTCTGCGGGGATAATGGGGCGGCGCGGGCCGAGTTGGAACCGCGTTTGGCCATGGATGGCTGGCAGTTGATCAAGATTCTGGGCTTCTTTGGCCCCGAAGGTTTGGACGAAAGGACAGAGAGTGCCGGAGAGAATTTCCTCCGTTACTGAGAGCCTCAAGGCGGGCAACCGCGTTGTGACCTATGGTATCGCCGCAATCGTCGTGATCCTTCTGGCGGCGGCAGTTTTCTTGTTTCTCAGCCTGCCCGATGCCAATGCCTTTAACGCGCGGGTCGAACAGATCTTTGTCGAAAACGATGATCTGACCACGGCCGCCCAGATCAAACTGCTGGAGATTCTGGCGCAGTCGGGCACCTCATTTGCGCAGGTGCTGCAAAGCTACCGCATGGTGATCTTTGTGCTGCTGGTCTTTTCAACCGCGCTTTTGCTGGCGGCTTTGGTGTTTTTGGTGACCATCGTGGCGCTGAACCGCCGGATTTCCGCGATCCAGCGTTCGGGGATCACGGTCTCCTCGATGGTGATCAGCCGCGAGGCGCGGGCGGTTTATATCAATGATCTGGAATTTGCGCTGACCGAGGCCGCGCTGGAAACCCTTGCGGTTCTGGCCGAGGCGCGGATGGACGACGAGGTGCTGACCGGCGCGCAACTGGAGGCGGTAATCTCGGGCCGCAACGAGGTCGACTGCGACGAGGCCGCCGGCGCGACGCGGGTCAAACGTCTGCGCGACTCGCTCGGAAATCAGCTGGTTTCCGAACTGCTGGTAAAAACCATCGCGCGCAAAGGCTATGTTCTGGCGGTGGGCAAGGACCTGATCCGGATGATTTGAACGCCGAGCGGAACTTGGCGCTCAGGCCTTGTCGCGCGCCAACAATTGCCCGCCCGGCCCCGATTTCACCTCGAAACGGGTCAGTTTCTTGATCAGATCCGACAGCTTGCTCGCCCCATAGGTCCGCGTATCGAAATCGGGCGAGCCTTGGGTGATGTATTGACCGATCTGGCCCAGCGAATACCACTCGCCCTCCGGATCAATGGCGCGCATGGCCTGAACGATATGGGCAATCGCATTGGCCGGGGCCTCTTTGCCGACGGCGGTGCGCGCAGTCTGCGGCTCGCCCCGCTGCGGCGCGCGTTCGACCTCCGGCTCGGGCTCGTGCTCGGCCCCCAGATTTTCCACATAGATGAACCGCTTGCAGGCCATGCGAAAAGCCTCGGGCGTCTTTTTCTCGCCGATGCCGTAAACATCCAGACCCTGCTCGCGGATCCGCGCCGCCAGCCGCGTGAAATCGCTGTCCGACGAGACCAGAACAAAGCCGTCGAACAGCCCCGAATGCAGAAAATCCATGGCCGCAATCACCAGCCCGATATCCGAGGCATTCTTGCCCTTGGTATTTGAAAACTGCTGATCAGCCACCAACCCCAAGGCCGCCACCTTTTTGGCCCAGGCACCCAGCCTGGTTGCCGACCAATCCCCATAGATCCGGCGGACCGAAGCCTCGCCCAGACCCGCAATCTCATCAAAAATCGCCTCGGCATGGGACGCAGGCACGTTGTCAGCGTCGATCAACACACAAAGGCGGGGGGCGCGGGGTTCGGGTTTCATCAGATCCATGCGCCTTTGTGACCGATCACGCGGCGGATGCATAGCCCCCTGCGCGGGGCGGCGGCCCAAATCAGAGCATAGCTAAAGTTGAAAGACTTGCGCCTGCTGGCAGAGCCAGACGAAAGGGGTTTTGAAATTTCCTGGGGTCCTGAAAATGAAAACCAAAGAGCTGAAACTCAGAATATACAATGGCGGCACCAGTGTTCTTTCTGTCGATCTGGAAATCGAAGCAAATGAGTGCCTTGTTCCGCCAAAGGAAGCGATCATCGTGCATGCCATCTGTAGTGAGGATGTCGAGCCCGCGACGCTTGAGCTGCATTGGTTCGAGACCGGATTGTCGATTTACCCGCCAGGCCGGGCTAGTCAGTGCATCGACTTCTTTGTGACCCTCAATGGCGTGCGGATTGCACCCATTTCGGGATGATTGAAGGGCTTCTCGCCGAAAGGCGATAGCCTGTTGCGGCGGAGTCCCTCTTTGCGGATGAGGGGGCTCAGGCCCGCGGAATTCCGAAACGGAAACATTTTGTTGCCGGACTGGCCCATTCGGAATTTAAAATTCAAATGACCGTCCAACTCGGCAGAGTGAAACCCATGCAGCGTCCTGAAGTTGACGAGCTAGATCGAACGATCATCACGCTTTTGGGCGTGGACG
Organism: uncultured Paracoccaceae bacterium; assembly: GCA_903930735.1. Taxonomy (GTDB): domain Bacteria; phylum Pseudomonadota; class Alphaproteobacteria; order Rhodobacterales; family Rhodobacteraceae; genus CAIYZT01. Next base: position 6,065 of record CAIYZT010000313.1, read on the forward strand.
GGCGTCTGTCGGCTTCCGAAGTGGCCACGCGGATCGGTGGGGTTTCAGAGCGGACGGTGCGCAACCGCATTACGGCGCTGCTGCAAAGCAAGATGATCACCATCGGCGCGATCCCTGATCCCACCGCCATGGGGCGCGAGGTTCAGGCCGACGTAATGATCGAGGTGGCGCCGGGCATGGTGGAAATCGTGGCCGTCGCGCTGGGGGAATAGGACGAGATCTGCTATCTGGCCGCGACGAGTGGGCCGTTCAGCATTGCCGCGTCGCTGCTCGTGGCCAGTCACGCCGAGCTTTTGGACTTTTGCGAGACCATCATCGGCGGGCTTGAAGGCTGCGGCGGGTCGAAACCGTCGTGGTTCTGCGCATGTACAAGGCCTTTGGCACCCGCACCACGGCGCTGACCGAGACGGCGGCGCGGCTGGGAAAGGCGCGGGGATGAGCGGCATGTTGCGGATCGGCGTAGATGTCGGCGGGACCAATACCGATGCGGCGCTGCTGCGCGGGGCGCAGGTGCTGGCGACGATCAAGACCGGCACAACGGCCGATGTGACGGGCGGCGATCCGGGCGGTTTTGGCGGCGGGCGCCATTGTCGCCGATGAGATCCCCGGCGTGGCGGTCAGCCTGTCGCATCGCATCGGGCGGACCGGGCTTTTGGCGCGAGAAAGCGCCACGGTGCTGAACGCCGCTTTGCACCGTTTGGGCGCGGATACCGTGGCGGCCTTTCGCGCCGCCTTCGCCGGGCTTGGGCTGAAATGCCCTGTCTATCTGACCCAAAACGACGGCACCTTGATGGCCGCCGAATTTGCCGAGCGGCATCCGGTTTTCACAATCTCTTCGGCGCCTACCAGCTCCATGCGCGTCGCGGCGTTTTTGACCGGGCTGAAGGATGCGGCCGTGATCGATGTGGGCGGGACGACGACTGATGTGGGGATGCTGGTCGCGGGCTTTCCGCGTAATCGCAGCGAAGGCGCAGAGATTGGCGGCATCCCGACCAATTTCCGCGTGCCGGATGTCTATCCTTTGGCCTCGGCGGCGGCAGCCTTGTGCGCCAGCCGCTGAGCATCGGGCCCGATTCGGTCGGCATTCGCCTACCGCAAAAGGCGCTGTGCTTTGGCGGCGATACGCTGACCACGACGGATAATGCCGTGGCGGCGAGGTTGGTGACGCTGGATGATGCCGCGCGCGTCCGGCATCTGGATGCGGGCCTGATCAAGGCGGCGCTGGCCAGGATGAAATCTGACGTCGAAACCGTCATCGACCGCATGAAACCCAGTGCGGGTCCGGTGCCCGCCATTCTGGTCGGCGGCGGGTCTGTTCTGATTGACGGGCTCCTGGAGGGCACCAGCGTCTCACTGCGGCCCGATCATTTCGGCGGAGCCAATGCCATCGGTGCCGCTATTGCCCAAGTGTCGGGAGAAGTAGACCGCGTGGTGTCGCTGGAAGGCACGACGCGGGAAAAGGCGCTGGAAGGCATCGTGGCCGAAGCCCGCCAGCGCGCGGTTGAGGCGGGGGCGGTCGAGGCGACAATCATTCTGGCCGAGCTTGAGGAAACCCCACTGTCCTATCTGCCGGGCAATGCCATAAGGATTGCTGCCAAAGTGGTGGGGGACCTTGCGGCATGAAATATTGGACCCTGACCGAAGCCGACATTGACCGCATCGCCATTGGCGTCGGCATTCTGGACACCGGTGGCGGCGGCAGCCCCTATCTGCAGGCGCTGATCGCCAAAAGAATGCTGCGCGACGGCAAGCGCGTCCGCATGATCCGCCCCGCCGATCTGGCACCGGACGCGCAAATCATCGGCCTTGGCGGTATCGGGGCGCCGACCGTGGGCATCGAGAAGATGGAAGAAGGCTTTGAATTCGTCCGCGTGCTGCAAGCGATCGAGGCGCATACCGGGCGGCGCGTTGATGCCGTACTGTGCGACGAGGTTGGCGGCGGCAATGGCATTTATCCGATGATCACATCGGCGCTGCTCGATCTGCCGGTGGTCGATGCCGACGGCATGGGCCGCGCTTTCCCTGAAGTGCAGATGACCAGCTTTTTCGCCTATGGTCAGGCCAGCCAGCCCGCCGCGCTGTCGGACGCCGATGGCAACACCCTGATCA
>CAIYZT010000314.1 GCA_903930735.1 uncultured Paracoccaceae bacterium
CGGGTCGCGGACATAGGCCACATAGAAGCTGGGACCGTAGGCCGCGCGGGTGCCGGGAGGCCCCTCGTCCGTGCCGCCACGGGCAAGAGCCGCGCGATGAAAGGCCCGGACCTGCGCGGCAGAGGCGGCGCGAAAGCTGACCATCGTGCCGTTGCCATGACTTGCGGGCGCGCCGTCGAAGGGCGGGCAAAGCCAGAGGCTCGTGCCCTCGGTAAGGCCCCAACCTGCCCAGCCGTTGGGTGCATCCGGCAAGCGCTGCATTCCCAAAATCGGCATCACTGCATCATAAAACCGGTTGGCCCGGTCCAGATCATCGGTGCCCAGGATGATGTATAAAATGGCGGGATCAGCGGTCATGCGGCGTCTTTTGCGGGATCGTAACGATGAAAGACAAAGGCCAGCTTGTGACCATCAGGCGCGCGGGCATAGGCGACGTAGAAATCGGCGGGGTAATAGTCGCGCGTGCCCGGCGCGCCATCGCCCGTTCCGCCATTTTTCAGGGCCATTGCGTAGAGCGCGCGGACATGGGCCGCATCGCGGGCGGGGAAGGCAAAAGTGCCGCCGTTGCCGCAGTGGCTGGGTTTACCGTCGAAGGTCGGGCACAGGTAAAAGCCAAAGCCGCCGTCATAATCCTTGCCCCAGCCTGCCCAGCCCTCGCCCAGTTCGCCGATCTTGGCATGGCCAAGACTGGCCATGATCGGACCCCAAAAGGCGGTAGAGCGGGCGATATTGTCGGTCCCTATGGTCGTGTACAGCAGCATCATGTCACCAATTTGGGGCGCGCCAGACCTCGACACCTTTGAACAGGGTCGACAGCACGCGGGTTTGCGAGATTTCCGTAGCGGGGATGGCAAAGATATCGCGGTCGAGCACGATCAGATCCGCCGAATAGCCGACGCGCAGCATGCCGGTGTAATCGCCGCGCCAGCAGGCCCGCGCGGCATGGGCGGTGTAGCCCTGCACGCATTCCTCGATCGTCAGGGCCTGATCGGCAAAGAAGGGCGCCTGCGGGTCATCGTTGTTGCGCTTTTGCCGGGTGATCGCGGTTTCGATGATCTCGAACGGGTTCAACGTGGAAACCGGCCAGTCCGAGGACAGGCAAAAGTCCGCGCCCTCGTCCAGCATACGGCGGAAAGCATAGGTATCGGGCCAGCGCGCCTGCCCGATCATCGCCAGCGAGGGGTCGGAATAGGGCGGCTCGATCCTTGCCCACAGCGGTTGGATATTGGCGGTGGCGAGACCCTGCAGGCGCGCGAAATCGGCGGGGTCCAGCAGTTGCAGATGGGCAAGCTGGTGCTGCGCGGGCCAATAGCCGTTGGCGGCGCGCGCGGCCTCCAGCCCTTCGATGGCGCGGCGGACGGCAGCATCTCCGATCACATGGACATGGATGGCAAAGCGCGCGGCATCAAGCGCGGTCATCAGCGCGCAGGTCTGCGCAGGCCCGAACATGCAAGGCGCATTGCCCCCGGCGGCATCGGCATAGGGGTGCAGATTGGCGGCGGTGCGGTTTTCGTAAACGCCGTCCATAAAGAATTTGGCGGAATGGACGTGAAAATCGGGGCCCGGATAGGCGCTGCGCAGGGCGCTAAGGCGGTCAACAGCCGATTGCGGCGTATCGGCCTCGCTGACCAAAGCGGTGCCCGCCACGCGCAGGGTCAGCGCGCCTTCGGTGATGGCCCGGCCATAGATCCGCGCCTCCATCGCGGTGATGCGGGCGTCCAAGACCCCGGTGATCCCATGCTGATTGGCATGGGCCTGTGCGGCGCGCAGCCCGACCATGCGGTCAGTGTCGGTCAGTTCGGGCAAGCGGCGCACGACCAGCGGCATCACCTCTTCGTGCAGCATGCCGGTAGCGCGTCCTTGGCCGTCGCGGACGATATGGCCATTGGGCGGGTTGGCCATGTCCTGCACTCCGGCCATCTGGACCGCGCGGCTGTTCAGGCAGGCGTTGTGAAACGAGCTGTCATAGATCATCACAGGCCGGTCGCTGGCCACGCGGTCAAGTACGCTGGCGGTCAGATTGTCATCGCCAAAGACCCCGGCCTGCCAGCCGGTGCCAAGCACGATCGGCATATCGGGCGTCGCCGCCGCATGGGCGCGCAGGGTGGCGATCAGCTCGTCCTCGTTGGTCACATCATGAAGAAGGGCCGAGGTGGCCATATTTATGCCGCCGCCGAGCAGATGGATATGGGCATCTTGAAAGCCGGGCAGGACCAGACGCCCACCGGCATCGATCTTGTGGCTGGCCTCTGGCGGGGTGCCGACGCCCAGGGCTGCGATCTTGCCGCTGCGCAGCAGCGCCCAACTGGCATCGGGCGCGGTAGGGTCCATGGTGCGGATGCGGGCATTGTGGATCAGGGTTTCAGACAAGGGCGGCGCTCTCCAATGCGGCCCAATCCTCGGCGTCGAGGACATGGGCAAGCTCGTTGACGTCTTTGGTCCAGACAAACAGGGACAGGAAGGGCACGGCGCCCACCCGCGTCAGATGCGGCTGATGGGGCGGGTTCCAGACCGGCTGATGCGCCGCTTTCGCCATCAAGGGACGGCCGGGACCAAAGCGCCAGTCATGCGGGCCGGTCAGGGGGGCGTAAAGCTCGGGCGCGGGGTGGTGATGGTCGCGGTAAAGCACCCCCGGCGCGATCAGGAACAGGCCCATATCATAATCCGGGGCGGCAAAGGGCGCATCCCCGCCAAGGATCGAGGCAAAGGCATGACCCTTGGCGAAGGGCGCGCCGATTTTGTCGAGCGGATAGGCGTCATAGGTGACCCATTCCAGCTCTGGCAAGGCGGCGGTGATCGCGGCGGCAAGGCGCGGGCAATCCAGCGTTATTGTCTGCAGCGCCGGTTCCAGCCATTGATCTGCAACGGCGTTTTTGCGAGGGGTTATCGCGCGGGCGGGGCCGGGATTGGCGGGAAGGCCGGCCTTGACCTCGGCCTTGCCGGGGTGATCCAGCGCCAAAAGGTAATCGCGCATCTCGTCGTAAAGCGTCCGCAGGGCGCTTTGACCGGCGGGCATGGGCGGCGCTGGCAAGCCTGCCTCGCGCAGCATTACCCTCGGATCGCGCCGGTCATGGGCCGAGGCGATGCGGTAAACCTCCAAGGCTTCGGCGCTGATCTGGCCGAGGCGCCACAGCTCCATCGCCGCGCCGTAGCGCACCCGGCCCGAGCCGGGCAGGCCTATGGGCGCGTTCAAATGCTCGCTCGGGTCAGTCATCGCTGCGGAAGGCCATCTGCGCATCCAGTTGCCGCCTGCGCTCGGTTCGGCTCATGATCATCCCCGCTGCAAAGACGCCGATGCCTACCGTCAGCACCATCAAAGTGGCCAGCGCATTGATATCCGGCGTCACCCCCAGTTTGACCTTGGACCAGATCAAAAGCGGAAGCGTGGTGGACCCCGGACCCGTGACAAACGAGCTGATGACCACATCATCGAGGCTGATTGTAAAGGCCAAAAGCCAGCCCGACAGGATCGCGGGCGAGATAACGGGCAGGGTAATGTCGAACATAACCTGCCAGGGGCGCGAGCCCAGATCCATCGCCGCCTCTTCGATCGCGCGGTCTGATTGTATCATGCGGGCCTGAATGATGGTGGTCACGAAGACCATCGAAAAGGTGATGTGGGCCAGCGTGATCGTGGTAAAGCCGCGCTGTCCGGGCCAACCGACCCAATCGGCCATCAAGATGAAGAAGACCAGCATCGAGATGCCGGTGATCACCTCGGGCATGATCAGCGGGGCGACGACCAGTCCGGAAAAAAGGGTGCGGCCGCGGAATTTTGTGAACCGCGCCAGCGTGATGCCCGCCATGGTACCCAGAATGGTCGCAAAGGTGGCAGAGACCAAAGCGATCTTTAGCGACAGGAACAGCGCGTTGACGACCGCATCATTAGAGACCAGCGAGACATACCATTTGGTCGAAAACCCACCCCAGACCGTGGCAAGCCGCGAGGCATTGAAGCTGTAGACGATCATCGACAGGATCGGGATGTAGAAAAAGGCAAAGCCAAAGCACATCACGGTGATCAGGAAAGTCGGACTGCGCTTCATTTCAACCGCTCCGCTTTGGCCTGATAATGGCTGTAGATCATCGTGGGGATTACCATCAGGATCAACAGCGCCACCGCCACCGCCGAGGCCATCGGCCAGTCGCGCGCCTGTCCGAACTCATCTTGGATGATCTTGCCGATCATCGGTTGCGCGGCATTGCCGACGAGGGACGGGATCACCAACTCGCCGGCCGCCGGAATAAACACCAGCATCCCGCCCGCCACGATACCGGGAATGGATTGCGGAAGGGTGACGTCCCAGAACACCTGATAGGGCCGCGAGCCAAGGTCCATCGCCGCCTCGTCCAAAGTCGGGTCCAGCCGCTCGAGGCTGGCGTAAAGCGGCAGGATCATGAAGGGCAGGTAGGTATAGACCATGACCAGCACGACCGCGAAATTCGTGTGCATCATCGGCACCGATTTCATCGCCCAAGACATCGGCACCAGAAAATTCCAGCTGTCCGTGAGCAGCCCGTTGAACCAGGAGTTCTTGCCCATCAGCCCCATCCAGGCATAAACGCGCAGCAAGAACGAGGTCCAGAACGGCAGGATCACCAGCATCAGCAGGATATTGCGCCAGTTTGTCGAAACGCGGGTCAGGCCCAAAGCCATCGGATAGCCGAGTAAAAGGCAAAAGATCATCGCCACAAAAGCGTTCACAACCGAGGTCAGAAAGGCCCGCAGGTAAAGCCCGTCGGTCAAAACGCGGGAAAAAGGCTCCCAGTTGACCCAAGGGTGCTCGCCGCCGAAAGAGAAAGGCGGGGCGGTGGGGGTATTGGTCGCGACGCTCATCGCGACGACGATCAGGAAGGGCAGCAGAAACCAGACCAGCAGCCAGATATAGGGCGCGCCGATCAAGAGGGCGCTCCAGCCCTTCAGGTCGAACCAGCGCTGAAAGCGGCTTTGGGACATGGTCAGTCCACCAGCACGATGGCAGAGGATGGATCGAAGGATACCCAGACCTCATCATCCCAATCGGCCATGAACGCGCCCTCGTCGCCACGCCTTGCGTTGACAGCATGGGCCTGCACCAGCCCGCCGGGCAGGATCACGCGGTAAAGGCTGTCCTTGCCGAAATAGGCCAGATCCTTGACATGACCGGCCACCGCATTTGGCGTGTCGGGCCGATCCTTGGTGATGCGCATCTTCTCTGGCCGCACCGCCAGCGAGACCTTTTGCCCCTCGGCCGCACCAGCCACATCGCGCGCCAAAATCTCGCCGCCCAAGGCGGGCACGTCCAGCCGCAAATGCCCCTTGTCCCGGCTGATCACGCGGGCCTCAAAGCTGTTGACCGAGCCGATGAAACCGGCCACGAATTTCGACTGCGGGAATTCGTAGATCTCGGTCGGACTGCCTATCTGCTTGACCTCGCCCTTGTCCATGACCGCGATCCGGTCCGACAGGGTCATCGCCTCTTCCTGGTCATGCGTCACGACGATAAAGGTAACGCCCGTCCGCTCCTGGATCGACATCAATTCAAACTGGGTATGCTCGCGCAGCTTTTTGTCCAGCGCGGCGAGGGGCTCGTCCAAAAGCAGCAGCTTGGGCTGGCGCGCGAGCGCCCGCGCCAAGGCTACGCGCTGACGCTGGCCGCCAGAGATTTGATGCGGTTTGCGGTGCGCGAATTGCGTCAACTGCACCAGATCCAGCATCTCGGCCACCCGCGCCGCGCGGCCCTCTTTGGACAGGCTTTTTTCATGTTTCAGCCCGTAGCCGACATTCGCAGCAACGGTCATATGCGGGAACAAGGCATAGGATTGAAACATCATATGAACCGGACGCTGCCATGGCGGCACATTCGCCATGTCGCGCCCATCCAGAAATATCTGGCCCGAGGTCGGCTCTTCAAAGCCGGCAAGCATCCGCAAGAGCGTGGTTTTGCCGCAGCCCGAGCCGCCCAAAAGCGCAAAAATCTCGCCTTTGGATACGCTCAGATTTACGTTCTTGACCGCCTGAAACGTGCCAAATGACTTTGACACCCCCTCGATGCGCAGGAAGGGTTCGACGTCCGGTGCAGACATAGATCAACCGCCTGTCTTGATTTCGGTCCAGGCACGGTTCAGGTCGGATTCCTGTTCGGGCGTTTGCGGCAACGGCGTGTAGAGACGCGCGATGGCGGTGGCATCGGGATAGACCGCCGGATCGTTCAGGATCGCCGGATCGACGAAGGGTTTGGAGGCCGCGTTTACATTGCCGTAGCCGGTGAAATTCGTACATTTCGCGATCACTTCGGGACGCAGCATGTAATCGATGAACTTGTGCCCGTTCTCGACATTCGGCGCATCGGCGGGCATGGCCCAGACGTCAAACCAGGCGGGCGAGCCGGTTTTGGGGACGAAATAGCCAAGGTTGATCTCGATCCCCGCTTCGGCCGCGCGGGCCTTGGCAACGCCGTAATCGCCCGACCAATTGTTGATCGCGCAAAGCTCGCCATTGGGGATCGAGGTCAGGTAGTTCGAATTGTCAAAGGTCGCGATATATTCGCGGACCGGTTTGACCGCCTCGACCATTTTGGCCCATTCGGCGGGACCGGCCGTATTGGGATCGATGCCCAGATAGCTGAGAATCATAAAGCCGATGTCATTGGGGCTATCCAAAAAGGAAATGCCGCAATCGGCAAGCAGGGCGGCATTTTCGGGCTTGAGCAGCAGGTCGAGCGATTCAAAATCTGGGTTTGCAATCCGCTCTTTGACCATGTCGATATTGTAGGTCACCCCGACCGAGCCCCACATATAGGGCGCGCTATAGTCATAATTCGGATCATAAAGCGCAAAGACCTTGAGGATTTCCTGATCAAGGTTGCCCCATCCGGTCAGCTTGGCGCGGTCCAGCTTTTGCAGCACCCCCGCCTTGATCGAGCGCGGCAGGCCCTGGCCGGAATGCAGCACCACATCATAGCCGGACGAGCCGGCGAGCAGTTTGGCCTGCATCTCTTCGGCGCTGGAATAGAGGTCGTAGACCACGTCGATACCGGTCTCGGCGGCGAAATCGGCAATCGTCGTCTCGCCGATATAATCGCCCCAATTATAGACATTGACAGAGCCAGCCTGGGCCCAAGCGGGGCGGACCCAAGGGGCGGCGAGCGTGGCGGTAGCGCCGATTAGCGCCTGACGGCGGTTCAATTTCATAGCATTCTCCCCTTTACGTTTTTCATTGATTTGATTGTCAGCCTATCCCCGAACCGGGGTTTAGCAAGTCATTTCCGCGTTAATTGCTGCAACTTGACCCTCGGCAGGGGTCTTGGCCAATGTCACCACCGGCAAGACCTTGCGCAGCCCGTCATGGTGGCAGCGCAGCCCATATTCGAGGTCCGACAGGTGAAAGCCTTCGAAAGCGTCGGATTTCATCGACTCGTTGGACCATATCGACAGCTGCTGATCCTCCACCGAGGTATCGCGGTCGATGCGCATCGCGAGGTAGCGGGCAACTCGCTGCGCGCGGGTCTCATTCGGCCAGCGGTAGGTGCGGCCCGTTACGCGGGTCAGGCCTTCGTTCAGTGGCAGCTCTTGATAGAACTGCGCGCCCTCGGGCGTGATGGAAAACACCTGGTTCGGGAACAGGCCGTAATAGGTCCAGGCGCCTTGCAGATGCGGGGGCAGCTCGGGCCGGGGCGGCGAGATCTTAGCATAATTGCGCACCGACCAGCCTTTGCCCGGTACATCGCCAAACCAGCCGATCGACATAGAAAGCCCGTTCGCTAACTGATGATCGCGGTACGTGCGGCCGTAAAGGTCCTGCAATCCGGGATGGGCGAGGGCGACGTGATAGCCCTCATTGTCCACATCGCGCACCGATTTCCAGTTCACCGGCAGATCATTGGTCCAAACCGCCGCATCCACCGGCATCAGGTCGCTCAGCCGGTAGCCGGAAAAATCCGCGTCAAAAGGCGCCATGATCGTGGCCACGCTGGCCTGGGGGCCCGGCGAGAAGCGGATGAAGAGAAAGCCATGAAAGGCCTCCATCTCGATGGGTTTCAGCCCGAAATCCCCGCGGTTCAGGGTGCCAAAGCTTTTGGGCTGCGAGGCGCCGCGCAGGGTGCCGTCCAGATTATAGACCCAGCCATGAAACGGGCAAACGATCGCGCCCTTGCAATGGCCCGAGGTGCCGTCCACGACACGCGCGCCGCGGTGGCGGCACAGGTTGTGAAACGCCCTTAATATGCCGTCCTGCCCGCGCATCACCACCGCGCGCTCGCCCAGCAGATCAAAGGTCAGCCAGTCGCCGGGATTAGGCACGTCGCAGGCATGGCCGATCACTTGCCAATGGGTCAGGAACAGCTTTTCCCGTTCCAGCGCGAACAGCTCTTTGGACGAATAGGTCCAGGCGGGCAATCCGCTCCGATCCCAGTCATTGGGGATTTTCAAGGTTGAAAACGGCAGTTCGGTCATCTCAGGCTCTCCATCTGGGCATTCACCCATTGGTGAAAACGGTAAAGTTCATATTCCTCGGGCATCAGCCGCGCGGCGGTAAAGCTGGGCGAACGCATGCCGCGGTGGTTCATCTCGGATGCGGCACCATCCTGCGTCATCACGATCTTGGCAAAGGCGGCCACTTCGGCCGGATCAAACGCCGGCTGGGCAAGCGTTTTGGGGGTGAAATACCACTCCGCGATCAGTTTCGTCTTTTCCGGTCCCATTGGCACGATGCGCACCGCGCGGACATAGTCCACATGGGCCACGACATAGGCCGAGGGCCAAAGGGTCACGAAATTGCCCCCCGCCCGATGTTCAGCCTCGCTCAAGCCTTCAAAAACCGGCCCACAAACGGCGCCGTCCATGGTCCAGCTTTGAGCGCCCCCGCGCAGGTTTGGGCCGGTCGCATCGCTCGGCGTCCAGTCCAGCGCTTCGGACTGGCCCATGATGCCGCGTTTGTAGACCGGGACCAGATCGCACAGCTCGGGGTGGATGCCGGGGCAGTGCAGGCATTCGGAGTAATTCTCCCAAAAAGCCTTCCAGTTGCAGTCGATCTCCGTCTCCCAGCGGTGCGCGGTGACGAGGCTGTCCATCGGCCAATTGTTCAGCGCGTCCAGCGGCACATCGGCCCAGAGCGGGCCGGGGTCCGCCGAAAGGTTCAGATACAAAAACCCGTCCCAGACCTTGACGGCCACGGGTTTCAACCCATGAGCCTTGGCGTCGAAGTCGTCGGTGGGCACGGCATGGGCGGTGGAAACCAGCCTGCCGTCCGAGGCCGCAAAAGCAAAGGCGTGATAGGGGCAGCGGATCAGCTTGCCGACCTCTTCTTCGTCCTTCAGGCACAGTTCGGACCCGCGGTGAGGGCAGGAGTTATGCCAGGCGGCAAGCGCGCCCGTGCTATCTCGCACGACGATCACCTGCGCTGTGCCAACAGCCGCGCGGCGCATCTTTCCGGCCTCAAAATCGGCCGCACGCCCGACCAGAACCCATTGGTTGGCAAAGATCGTGCGCATCTCGCGCTCATACCATGTGGGGTCGAAATAGGCGCCGCGCGGCAGCCCCTCGGGGCAATGATCCAGGCGCGGCGACGCGGGGTGGCGAACGGCAGTTCCCATTTAGAACCTCCCAGGCGGGGTGGCGCGGCGTCGGTCGGGATTGAAGAACGGCCGATCGACCACGCGGGCCACCATCATCAGCTTTTCATAATGCAATTCGCGCAAGGCGTAGATTTCGGTCCAGATATTGACGCCCGCCAAATGCTTTGTCAAAATCTGTGCCAGCGCGATGTTCTTTTTCAGGATCGGAGACCAGCAGGCCCCGGTGATGACGCCGATCTCATGCTTGCGGTCGTGATAGAGGATCGCGCCCTCGGCCGAGATATTGCCGTCAATCTCCAGCCCGACAAAGGACCATTTGGTACCCGTAGCCCGCTGTTTGTGCAGGGCCGCTTTGCCGGTGAAATGACCCTTGTCCCAGTCGATGAGCCAGCCCAGACCCAGCTCCAGCGGCGAGCGCAGACGGTCCTCGCGCAGGCAGGTATCGGCAGGGGTAAAGTCAAGGCCAGTGATGACGAACCCGGCTTCCAGCCGCGCGATGTTCAGTGCATCCGAGCCGATTGGCCGGAGCCCATGCAGTGCGCCCGCCGCAAAAAGCCGGTCCCAAAGCGCCAGCGCCTGATCGGGTGTGGTCCACAATTCGTACCCCAGATCGCCGGTAAATCCGGTGCGCGAGATCATCAGCCACCCGTCCCCCAGTGCAAACTCGGCCATGCGGTAGGGCTTTAGCCCGTCAATGCCAAACCCGCCGAGGCGCAGGATCTCGGCGGAAGTCGGGCCTTGCAGCGACAGGGCCGCGATCTCTTCGGTTTCCTCGGTTATTGTCACGTCAAAGCCGTGGCCCGAATCCAGCAGCCAGTTCAGATGCCGCTCCTGGCAGCAAATTCGGTAGCGGTCCTGCGCCAGACGAAACAGGGTGCCGTCATCCAGAAGATGGCCCGCGTCATTGACCCAAGCGGTGTAATGCACGCCGCCAACGGACAGTTTCGCGGCGTTGCGGATCGTCAGGCGGTTCAGATAGGCGGTCGCATCCGGCCCCTCGACCCGGTATTTAATCATCGGGCACAGATCGTAAACCGTGGCTGTATTGCGGATGGCCGAGTGCTCCATCGACAGGTCTTCGAAGGTCAGCGCAGTGGTATAGCCGCCCCAATTGCCCCAGGACCACAGCTTGTTCGCCGCCTCGGTCCGGGGGTGGAACGAGGTCTTGAGCAGGGGCGTTTCAAAGTGGCGCAGCGTTGTCATTGGGCGGCCTCCATGGCCAAAGCGGCATTCCAGCCCGGCGTGCCCGAGACGCCGCCGCCCGGATGGCAGCCCGCCGAGGCGAGCCAGAGGCCGGGGATCGGTCCTTGGTATTGCGCGAGCCCTGGCAGGGGGCGCAGGAAAAGCATCTGTTCGACCGAAAGCTCGCCCGCGTGCCATTGGCCGCCGGGCAGGCCGTATTGGTCTTCGATATCATAGGGCATCAGGATCTCGGCGCTTTGCACCATTGCGCTGATGCCGGGCGCGTGGGCCTCAAGCTGCGCCATGCAGGCGGCCAGCATCGCGGCCCGCGCAGTGTCCCGGTCGGCGGGGGCATGGGGGGCGAATTGGGCCACGGCGGTCAGGCGGTGCATGCCACCGGTGCCCGGCTCATGCGCGGTGGGGATCATGATTTCCATCCCTGGCTTTTCCGGCACCCGGCCATATTTAACCGGGTTAAAGGCGCGCTCGACATCATGTTCGGACCCCGCGATTAGCAGACGATCCGTCAGGTCCGCCCCCCGGAAATCTGGCAGGGCGCGCAGGATCAGGCTTAGCTTTGCTGCCCCGCCGCGCGACTTTTGGTGACGGGCGCGGGTGGTCAGGCCAGCATCCAGATGCCGCGGGCCGACGAGGTTCAACAAAGTGGTCTTGGGGGCGATGGCCGAAACCACGCGCCGCGCACGGATTTCCTCGCCGTCCGCGAGGGTGACTCCGGCAACGCGCTCGTCTTCGACAATGATCCGCGCGGCGCGGGCATTGCAGTGCAAAGTCACGCCCGCCGCCTCGGCCGATTTGGCCATCGCCGCGCCGAGCGCTGGCATTCCTCCCTTGGGCAGACCCAAAGCACCCTGAACCCCGGCGGTTTGGCCGGACAGGCGCACCAACCACGGCAGCACCGAATTGGGCGAGCGTGGCCCGAGCCAGCCGCCCAATGTGGCGTCAAAAGCCAGCGCGCCTTTCAGCAGGGGCGCGGAAAGTTCGTCGTCCAAAAGGTCGTGCACATTGGTCAGGATGATCCGGCCCAATTCGCGAAATTCTCGTGCGCCCATCATCCGCGCCTTCAGGGCGATCATGCCCAGCCGCAGCATCGGATTGCCCGCATCCTTGGCGATGCGCGGCGGGGACATCTGGTTCAGTGGCGCAAGCACGGCCGCAAAGCGCAAGAGGCGCGTGCGCAGGGCGGCCCAGGCGGCGCGGTCCTTTTCGGGAACATCGCCTGATAGCGTGGCACCCAGCGCGCCTTGCATCCGCAGATGTTTGCCATCCGTGCCAAGCGCCGTAGTGGCCAGATTTGTCTGCTGCCAGACCAACCCGTGCTGCGCGAGGGCCATGGATTTGGCCACGCGCGGATCGAGATTGTAGGACAGATGCGCCAGACCCGCGCCGCCGCCGGGCGCGCCCGAGGCCTCCAGCACCAGAACCTTTGCCCCCTTGGAGGCAAGCCGCTGCGCCGCTGCCAGCCCGTTCGGCCCCGCGCCGATTACGATGGTGTCAAACGATTGCATAGGCGTCACTCATGTTCTTGGCGGGCATTTTCATATCGCGCAGCACTTCGGCGGCGGCATTGCGGCCGGGCGCCCCCATCACGCCGCCGCCCGGATGGGTGGAGGAGCCACAAATCCACAAGTCCCTGATCGGGCTGCGATAGTTGGCATAGCCGGGCACGGGGCGGTTGAAAAACATCTGGTCAAAGGTCAGCTCGCCTTGAAAGATATTACCATCGGTCAGGCCGACCTCGGCCTCCAGCTCGCGCGGGGTGCGGACCTCGGCGTGCAGGATCAGCGATTTGAACCCAGGCGCGTATTGTTCGATCTGGTTCAGGCAAGCATCGCGGAAGGCGTCGCGGTCGGCGTCGGTCCAGTCGCGGCCTTCGATCTTGGGCGGGGCGTATTGTACGAAACAGGACATGAAATGCTTGCCCGGCGGGGTCATCGTCGGGTCGATCAGGGTGGGGATCATCACGTCCTGAAAGGGATTTTGGCTGAAATGCCCCGCTTTCCAGTCGTCATAGGCGGCTTCCATTTTCTCGATCGTATCGGTGAAATGCAGATCACCCCTAATGTTCGGCGCGCCCTTTGGCAGGGCGGTAAAGTTTGGCACCCCGTCCAGCGCGATGTTCAATTTGCCCGAAGAGCCGCGCGTTTTAAAGGTCTGAACCCGTTTCAGGAAATCGCCCGGCAGTTCCTTTTCTTCGACATGTTTCAAGAAAGTGCGGCGCACATCCATATTGGAAATCACCCGCTTAGCCTTGATTTCCTTGCCATTGTCCAGAACCACACCCACGGCGCGGCCATTTTGGATCAGAATTTGGCGCACGCCCGATCCGGCCTGAACCTCGCCTCCCGACGCCCGCAGCGAGGCGTGTAGCGCTGAGGTGATCCCGCCCATCCCGCCGCGTGAATAGCCCCAAGAGCCGACATTGCCGTCCACATCGCCCATCGCGTGGTGCAACAGGACATAGGCGGTGCCGGGCGACATCGGGCCCAGCGCGGTGCCGATGATCGAGCCAACGGCCTGATAGGCCTTGACCGCCGGGTTCTCGAAATACTCATCCAGAAAATCGGCGATCGACATGGTCCAGAAACGCATCATGTCGTAAATCTGCGCTTCGGACTGGCCGGTGATCTGCTTGCCGAGCCAGGCAAGCTCCGACAGATCGCGGGGGGCGAAGCTAGCCAGATCCGGCGGGCGGCGCATCAACATCGGGCGGATCAGGCGGCAATTGCGCAGGATGTCGCGGGAATAGCGGTCGTAGGCCTCGGCGTCGCGGCGGGAATGGCGGGCAAACTCGCGCCGGTTCGCCTCGTGGTCGCGGAACATGCCCAGATAGCCGCCGTCCGAGGTGAAGAGGGCGCCCCCCTCATAGGGCAGGATTTGCAAGCCGTGCTTGGGCAGTTCCAGATCACGCATGATCTCGGGACGGAAAAGGCTGCTGACATAAGAGCAGTTGGAATAGGTGAAGCCGGGATAAAGCTCGCGCGAAACCGCCGCCCCCCCGACCCAATCATTCTTTTCCACCACCAGCACCTTCAGGCCCGCACGGGCCAGGTAGCAGGCGGTCACCAGCCCGTTATGGCCGGCCCCGATGATCAGCGCATCATAGCTCATTGCGCCATGACTCCGTGCTCCAGCACCAGATCGACGGCGGCCTCAACCGCTTTCAACGTGTCGGTCAGGCACGAAGGATCGAGCCCATGTGCCTCGCACATGAACCAAGGCTCGCGGCTGTCAGGCTCGACGATGATGTTCAGATCATGCAGGTGATAGGCCATCGCGTCATAGAAACTATAGTCGCTGGTCTTCCACGCGCGGTAATTGTCTGGTGGAACCTCGGCAAAGAAGAGGCCAAACATCGAAGGATGCCCAGTGTAGGAATGCACGATCTTGCGCGCATCGAGGATCTTCGAAATCCCGGTTTTCAGCGCCTCGCCGTAGGTGGCGATCGTGTCCAGCGCCGGAGTTTCGTCCAGGATGCGCAGGCACTCCTCGGCCGCCGCAAGGCTGACCGAATGCGCGGTATAGGTGCCGCCATGCGACGCCCCGCCATAGCGGAAGTGACGCATCACCTCCTCGCGGCCCGCGACAACGCTGATCGGATAGCCATTGGCCACCGCCTTGGCAAAGGTGGTGATGTCGGGCACGACGCCCATGATGCCTTGGATTCCCGATTTGCCGACACGAAAACCCGATTTCACCTCGTCGATGATCAGCATGACGCCGTATTTCGTGCATAGATCGCGCGCCAGATGCACATATTCCGTGCGCGCCATGATCGAACAGCAATTGCCCTGAATAGGCTCGATCAGCATGGCGGCCAGATTGGCGCCGTGGCGTTTGAACATGTCCTCAAGCCGCTGCATGTCGTTCATCGGCGTGATATGCGCCAGCTGCTTGATCGTCGGCGGAATGCCCTTGCCGTAGGGCACCAGTTCGGGGTCGCTGTTCGAACCCAGATCCCATTCCTCCATGTTCGACATCCACATGGCCGCGTCAAAGAGCCCGTGATAGCCGCCCTCGACCAGCAGATATTGCTCGCGGCCGGTATAGGCGCGGGCGAGGCGCAGGGCAGCCATCACCGCCTCGGTCCCCGAGTTAGAGAAGCGCACAAGCTCGGCCGCCGGCACCATCTTGGCTATGCGGTCGGCAACGATCAGCTCGCGCTCGGTCGACAGCGCGAAAACGCCGCCCACTTCCATGCCTTTGCGGGCGGCCGCATCGACGCGGTCATCGGCGTAGCCCAGGATCGCCGGGCCGTATCCCAGCCGGTAATCGACGTAATTATTGCCGTCGATGTCCCAGGTCCGCCCGCCCTTGCCGTGATGGACATAGATTGTGCGGTCATCGCCCCAATAACGAAAGGTGGAGGACACGCCCAAGGGCAGCCTTTTGACGGCGCGCTGGAACTGGGCATTGGACTGGGTAAGATTCCGCTGGGGCAAGGTGGTCATAGGATCTTTTTCATTTTGTTGGGGATGCGAGCAGGATGTCACGCGACTGACTGGACTGTCAATCAGAATTCAGCGATTGTTCTTTCCATGCTCCTCACTACATATGGGCGGCAGAATTTCGCGAGGGACCATGACCGCAGCCCCCCCCCTTATCGAAGCGCCGACTGACGCCAAACCGCCGCGCACCCAAAGCCGCGATTCCCGAAGGGCGCAGGTCATCGAGGCCACGATCCAGTCCCTGGCCGACCGGGGGTTTTCGCGCACCACCGTCACCGATGTGGCCGCGCGGGCAGGGATCAGCCATGGGCTGGTGCTGTTTCACTTTCAGTCCAAGGAAAACCTTCTGGCCGAAACGCTTGATTTCATTGCCGAAGAATACCGGATCAATTGGCAGACGGCCCTCGCTGCGGCAGGCGATACCCCCGAAGCGCAAATCCTTGCCCTGATCAAAGCCGACTTTGCCCCGGCGATTTGCACCCCGGCGCGGCTTTCGGCGTGGTGCGCGTTTTGGGGCGAAAATCAAAGTCGCCCGCTGTATCAGGCGCGCTGTGGGGCCAATGACGCGCTGTACAACAACACCATGGTCGATATTTGCGCGGCGATGAATGCGCTCCATGGCTATACCCACGATCCCGAACGGACCGCCCGCCTGATCCGAATCATGATCGAAGGCCTCTGGCTGGACCTGATGACGTTGGAGCAGCCCTATTCGGTCGCGGAGGCCTATGAGACCGTGATGACCGGCACAAGGGCGCTATTCCCGCGCCACTTTGGGGCTGGCGAGACTATCGCCTGACCGCGAGTGAGACGAGGGCGACATGGCATGAGACCAAGGCCGTGTGAGGCTCTGGCCGCGTTGATGCCCACCCTCATCTCCTCGATCCTTTATGATCTGTGGTGCAGGCCGACAGAGATCACCTACGGCAGTGGCACCTATGAAAAGATGACTTGCAGCAACACCCGCGGCTGGGTGACGGGCATGCGAACATTCAACCTGGATACCAGCACCAGCCTGGCAACCCCCGCCCTGTACTGGAGTTCAAACTATACCCGGTTTGCAAATGGCAGAGCGGCTCTGATGATGTGACCGCCCCCCGACGGCATCAATGTGCCAAGGTGGTTCTGTGAGGATCCACAAAGGAGGACGGTCATGTCGGAGATTACCACTGTCGGGCTCGACCTGGCGAAGAATGTGTTTCAGGTGCA
>CAIYZT010000315.1 GCA_903930735.1 uncultured Paracoccaceae bacterium
AACCCGATTGCGCGCAACACGCTCTAGGGCAGCCCGCCGGTCCGTGCAGCGGTTTCTTGACTTTCCGCCCGGTCAGGCGCAATATCCGTTAAAGCGGAGGACAATCCATCATGGCAGATCAAGCCTTTCTGACCCATCTGAGTGAAACGCTCGCCGGCATCAGCGCCGAAGGGCTGATGAAGCGCGAGCGGCTGATCTCTTCGGCGCAGGGCGCGCATGTTCAGATCGGCGGGCGGCGCATGCTGAACCTTTGCGCAAATAACTACCTCGGGCTGGCGGATGATCCGCGGCTGGTGACGGCGGCCAAGGCGGCAATGGACGGGCATGGCTATGGCATGGCCTCGGTCCGGTTCATCTGCGGCACGCAGGATCTGCACTGGCAGCTGGAGACGCGGCTGGCGCGTTTTCTCGGCACCGACGATTCGATCCTGTTCGCCGCCTGTTTCGATGCCAATGGCGGCCTGTTCGAACCTTTGCTGGATGCGCAGGATGCCGTGATTTCGGACAGTTTGAACCATGCCTCTATTATCGACGGGATCCGTCTGTGCAAGGCGCGGCGGTTTCGGTTCCAAAACAATGACATGGCCGATCTTGAGGCGCAGCTGATAGCGGCCCGCGAAGGCGGCGCCCGGTTCATCCTGATCGCCACGGACGGCGTGTTTTCGATGGATGGCACCCTCGCCAACCTGCCCGAAGTGACCCGGCTGGCGGCGAAATACGGCGCCATGACCATGGTCGATGATTGCCATGCAACGGGATTCATGGGCCCGCAGGGGCGCGGCACCCCGGCGCATCATGGGGTAAAGGTCGATATTCTGACCGGAACCTTGGGCAAGGCGCTTGGCGGGGCCTTGGGCGGCTATATCGCCGGGCCGCAGCCGGTTATCGATCTTTTGCGCCAACGCGCGCGGCCCTATCTGTTTTCCAACGCACTGCCCCCGGCGATCGTGGGCGCGGCGCTGGCGGCCTTGGACATCGTGGAGGGCGCCGATGATCTGCGCGCGCGGCTGATCGAGAACGCGCGGCATTGGCGGGCAGGACTGACAGCGGCGGGGTTCCGTCTGCTGCCGGGGTCGCATCCGATCATTCCGGTGATGGTGGGCGAAGCGCCGCTGGCACAAAGCTTTGCCGCGGCGCTGGACGCGCGCGGCATCATGGTTTCGGCGTTCTTCTTTCCGGTGGTGCCGCGCGGTCAGGCGCGGATCCGCACCCAGATGAATGCCGCCCTGACCCGCGAGGATCTGGATTTTGCGCTGACGGCCTTTGCCGAGGCGGGCCGCGAAACGGGAGTATTGGCATGAAAGCTCTGGTCAAGGACAAGCCGCAGGTCGGGCTTTGGATGCAAGAGCGCACCGTGCCCGAGATTGGCCCCGAGGATGTGCTGATCAAGGTCCGCAAGACCGGTATCTGCGGCACCGATATTCATATCTGGAATTGGGACGAATGGGCGGCGCGTACCGTGCCGGTAGGCCTGATCACCGGGCATGAATTTGCGGGCGAAATCGTCGCCATGGGTGCGCAGGTCACGGGCCTGCACATCGGCCAGCGCTGCTCGGGCGAGGGGCATTTGATTGGCAAGTTGTCGCGGCAAAGCCGGGCGGGCAAGTTTCACCTCGACCCGGCAACGCGCGGTATCGGCGTGAACGAGCCGGGCGCTTTTGCCGAATTCCTGCGCCTGCCGGCCTTTAACGTAGTGCCTTTGCCCGATGTGATTGATGACGAGATCGGGGCGATTTTGGACCCCTTAGGCAATGCGGTGCATACCGCTTTGAGTTTTGATCTGGTTGGCGAGGACGTACTGATCACAGGCGCGGGACCGATCGGGATCATGGCGGCGGCGGTGGCGCGGCATGTCGGCGCGCGTCATGTGGTGATCACCGATGTAAACCAGATGCGGCTGGATCTGGCGGCCGAGGTGGCGGATGTGACCCCGGTCAACGTGGTGCACGAGGATCTCAAAGAGGTGCAGAACCGTTTGAAGATCGTGCAAGGCTTTGATGTTGGAATGGAAATGTCGGGCAACCAGCAGGCGCTGGATCAGATGATCGATTCGCTGGTGATGGGGGGGCGGATCGCCATGCTGGGGATTCCGCCCGGCAAATCTCCGGTGGATTGGAGCCGGATCGTCTTTAAGGCGATCACGATCAAGGGCGTCTACGGCCGCGAGATTTTCGAGACCTGGTACAAGATGATTGCCATGCTGGAAAACGGTCTGCAGGTCCGCAAGGTGATCACCCACCGCTTTAACGTGGCCGATTTTGAGGCCGGGTTTGGGGTCATGGCCTCGGGCGCGTCGGGCAAGGTGGTGCTGGACTGGGGCTAAAGCCTAAAGGCCCAGCATCCGCCGGATATCCTGCGGGCTGGTCCCTTCGGCGCGGTACTTTGACAAGGCGCGGGCATCGTCGCGCTTTGCCAATCGCTTGCCTGCGTCGTCGCGGATCAGGCGGTGGTGATGATAGGCGGGGGTGGGCAGGCCGAGGAGGCGCTGCAAGAT
>CAIYZT010000316.1 GCA_903930735.1 uncultured Paracoccaceae bacterium
TGCTGGCCATGATGCCCTCCATTCCATACCAAAGGTGAGGCGGGCATGGCCCACAATCAAGCGACGTTCGACCGGGTGCTGCCCGTTTCGCTCTCCCCCACCACCCGCAGCCGCGGCTTCAGCATTTCTCCCACGGCGTTCACCCCAGCCCGCAGCGGCGCGTCGATCAGATGGGCATAGCGCTGGGTGGTGCCGATCTGGGTGTGGCCGAGCAGCCGCCCGATCATTTCCAGCGAGGCACCTCCAGAGACAAGCAGCGAGGCGAAGGTGTGGCGCAGATCGTGGATGCGGACGTCGGGGATCTCGGCCTGCACGCGCATCCGTTCCCAGAAGCGCTTGAGGTCAACCACCGGCTGGCCAGGCACATCGCCGGGGAAGAGGAAGCGGCAGCCCCTCGGCACGGCGTCACCACGCAGCCGGATCAGGGCGACGGCCTCGTGCGAAATCGGCACACGGTGAACGCGGCGCTGCTTGGTGTAGGCCGCCTGCTTGGTCCAGATGGCCAGATCGAGGTTGAATTGGTCAAAGGTGGCGGTGCGGGCTTCGCCGCAGCGGGCGCCGGTCAGCATACACAGACGGATGATCCCGGCGGCCCGCTGATCGGGATCGGCGCAGAGGGCGTCGGCGAGGCGTTGGATTTCCTCGAACGAGAGGAACCGCTCGCGGGCGGTTTCAGGGCGCTTGCGGAAGCTGGTGGCGGGATTATCTGTGCGCATTTTCCATGTGACGGCAAGGCTGAACATCTTGCGCAGCACCTCCCCCACCCGGTTGGCCCGCACCGGCGTCGGCTTGAAGGTCTTCGGTGGTGGCTTTGGTTTGGCCTGCTTTGATTTGAGGGCGCGAGGCACCTTGATCGGCTTGACGGCTTTCTTCCAGACCCGCGGCCGTCCTGCCGCGACCTTGGTCAGCAACCGGTCGACATCGGTCGGCGTGATGTCGGTCACCTTGCGCGATCGCCATTCGGACAGGACCAGCGTTTTGAGCATGCTGGCCTGATCCTTGGCGCTGGATGCGGACAGTTTCGGCAGATGTTCGTCGATGTATCGCTCGATCAGTTCGTCAACGGTGGGCGCGTGTCGGGCATTGGTCCGCGTGTCCATCGGGTCTTCGCCGCGATCGATGTCGCGCTTGAGGCGCTTGGCCTCTTCCCGGGCTGCGATCACCGACCAGCTGGGCCATGTGCCGATCGTCATGCGCCGCTGCCGCCCGGCGGCGCGGTAGATCAGGATGAAGCCCTTCCGCCCCGACAGGAACACACAAAGCCCGAAGCCCGCGCAATCCTCGTCGAACACCACGTACTTGCGCGTGCCGATTTCGGCAGCTTTTACAACACGTTCCGTTAGATGCGTTCCCATGCGGGCCCTCCAATTCAGGCCGACTGAGGATCGAGAATCGGCAAAGAGCAACCTGCTCCACGCAACGCACCGGCGAAGAGGCAGAAACCGGCGGAAACAAACCGGGCAATTATTCCGGTCGCGCCAACACCGCGCCAAGGCGGCTTCAGGCGGGTTTCAACTCCTTCCAGACCGCCTGAATCCTGCGGCGAATTGTGCTTTCGTCCGGCGCATCGCCCTCAGCGGAGTTCGCGATGAACCACTCCTGCATTTCCACCACGAGATCGCGCTGCCGGGCTGGGAAGCCGTTAGCATAAATGCGTTTGAGAACAGCAATATAGAAGCCATCCCAGTCGTATTTCAGTGGGGCGCCGGGCCCGACACTGCGGGTTCGGCCGATACCGTGATCCTCTTCAAAGCGGTCGATTTCCTTGGCGGTGATCATGATGTCGGCCGCAGTCAGCCGCACGCCGCGGGCTGGATTGGTGATTGTCCGCCACGGATCATTCGGCGACAGGCGCGCCTGAGTGAGGTAGATTTTCTTGGCACCCTTGCCGAACGGCCGGAACAAAGGGCGGACCGCGCAGCCTGGCACGCTGATCAGGCCTGCGACACATTCCTCGCCCAACATGATCTGCGAGACCCCTGTCACCAGATCGATTTCGTCGGCGATGGCGTTGTTCACCACCTGCGTCACGCTGCATCCCCAGCGCACCGAAACTTCATGAATCGAATAGAAAACCTGCGCCGGAAACGCCATGCCTGCCTCCTTGTTTGACCGCCGGTAGGGTCGTGACCTCGGGTCGAACGAGACCAAGCCCCAGCCTCTCGGTGGGGTGACCATCTGGCGATTCTGGTTATGAACTGCTCTCCCCGAAGTTGTCAGAGTTCCGGCTTTGTTCAAAATGAAATCTGAGCCGCCCACAGCGAAACGCTGTGGATAAAAGTCCGGAATAATTACCCCTTTTGTTTCCGCCGGTTTCCTCCTCTTTGCCGGTGCCCTGCCCGTGCTTGTCTCGACTCACTGATTTAAGCGCGCCGATCGCGGCACGCTGGTGAA
>CAIYZT010000317.1 GCA_903930735.1 uncultured Paracoccaceae bacterium
AGGCTGGTGCGCAAGAGCGACCGGGAGCAGGTCTTCGCCGACTGGAGCCGCCGCTGGAACGATTTCCTACGAGCTGATGACCCGGATTGGAGATCGGGTAGCGCGAAGGTATGGGGCCTGTATGGCCCTTCCAGGTTTTGTCGCCGCATCGCCGATGAACCAGCAAGATGCGATCTGAACGTTTGGGCAACCCCCGGCTACCATGCCACGGGTCGGTCGGCGGCACTGTTCACTCCGCATCAAGGCACGCCGCTGGTGCAGGCGATCAACCGCGCCAGTGCGGCATTCTTTGCCAGCCCCCCAGCCGGGTTCACCGACCATCCCCTGCTTGCCCCTCGTGGTGGACTGACGATCGCCGAACCGGGACAGGAGCACCTGCTTCAGGATCTGTCGGCGCTCTCTGCACCCGGTCGGGACGTGCTCCCAATTGATGTAGAGACCGCGCTGAAACTGGCCCCGATCCTGCGCGCCGAACGGATCGGGGCGGCAGTACACGAACCGGGGGTCGCCGATATCGACGTGGCAGCTCTGCATCAGGGCTATCTGCGCGCCCTGAAAATGCGGGGCGGAACGCTGATCTGTGGCCAGCGGATCAACGCGCTGGACCGGCAAGGCGGCCTGTGGACGGCGCGCACGCCGGACGCGCAGTTTCAGGCCCGCATCATCGTCAACGCCGCCGGGGCATGGGCCGACCATGTGGCCGCCCTCGCCGGGGTGCACCCGATCGGTCTGGTGCCGAAACGCCGCACAGCGATCATCGTGGATGGGTTTTCCGGAATTGATACTCGATCCATGCCAACCGTCGATTTCACCGCGACAGACGCCTATTTCAAACCGGATGGCAACCGGATCATGGCCTCGCTTGGCGACCAGGACCCGGTCGAGGCGCAGGATATCCGGCCCGACGATTGGGAGATTGCGCTGCTTGCTGACTGGCTACAGCGCGAAACTCGCCTGACAGTCCGGCGAATTGGCCATAGCTGGGCTGGCCTGCGCTCGTTCGTGCCGGATGAAAACCCGGTCGTCGGCTTTGATGACACCGTGCCGGATTTCTTCTGGCTTGCAGCGCAAGGTGGCTACGGGATCATGATGGCACCGGCACTGGGCCGGGCGGCTGCCGCCCTCGCCCGGCATCACGATCTGCCGGGCGAATTGACGACACCGGGCGTTGGCGCCGCGGACCTGTGTAGATCACGATTGGCACTGCCGAAGCCGGGATAAGTGGTAGCCGTCGGCATGCCGTTCAACCGCGAGGTTCTTCGCCCCGGGGCGACGTGCACCCCTCTAGCGATCCGTCTGATCTTCTAGTCTCCTCGCCTGTGGTCGGCCCGTAAAAGGGCAAACATGACCGAAATCCGCGCACCGCAAACCCACGGGATCGCGCCAAATCCACAAGCGCACAATAGGCCCGCATCGGTCGCTGCTGAGCCAAACAGATACAGCGATCAACAGCCGCTTCAGGTCGGGCGAGTTTCTGGTCACCCACCGGCGTTAGGGACGAAAACCGGGCCGCTGCTTCGCGCTGTTGCTCCCATGAAAAACTACGATGGCGAACATTCGGGCGAACATTCTGCCCAAACAAAGCGCCGCTGGAAGGCCCTGGCATCCCGAGAGGACAACGACAGGAGTTTGGATCGTGGCAGGGGTGCCATCGTCACTTCGCCACAAGGTCGATCACCTTGGGTGAAGGGTCAGGACCAGCCGCGTGAAGCCGCCCAAACGGACGAGCCCGCCAATGTCGCGTTTGTTGGGCTCACCCTCTACAACCTCGATCCGTTCGACCATCCCGGCCAAGGCCGACAAAAGGGTGCGGATCACAACCCGTGCATGGGCCGCGCCCAGGCAGGCGTGGTCGCCAGCGCCAAAGCCCACATGCGGATTTTGCGCGCGGTCAATTCGCAGGGTCAGCGGGTCTTCGAAGGTGGTGTCGTCAAAATTCGCCGCGGCCCAGCCCACGGCGAACCTTTACCTGCAGGACATGGCGCAGGACCGCATGCCCCGTCTGCGCGGCCTTGCCCCGGCGCAGGAATTGCGCGCAGCGGGCGTGCAAGTGATGCTGGGCACCGACAATGTGCGCGACCCC
>CAIYZT010000318.1 GCA_903930735.1 uncultured Paracoccaceae bacterium
CAATACGTTACCCACAATCGCTACTACTCAAATCAGAAGCAGTTCGCCAACGCCATCCTTGCATTCATGCGTGAAACCATCCCGCAGGAATGGACAAAATTCCGCGACAAGGTCTCAGACAACTTCCGCGTCATAACCCACGAAAACTTTCGGGTTTTGAAGTAGGAGCGGTATAACGAACCCATAAAGCTTCTCACAGTGCTTTTTTCTTTCATCATGCTTTGCATTTCCCCCACTCACCATCACCAACTCACCGGGCCGCTGGCTCAGCGGCCACCCTATTCGCCGCGTAGCGCGGCCGCTAGGTGCGTACGCGCGATTTCTGTGTGTTTAGCGCCGCAATGGTTCAACCCCTCTCCTATAGCCTAGCCGGGTTCCGGGCGCTTGTGATCGGTCGGCGGTTTTTCTGCCCGTGTCGGTCCGTACTTTTGGCCTTCCTAGACTAGATCCACAGCTGCCTCAATCGCACGGTCGACGGGCATTATTGCGATTTCAGCAAGTCTGTTTGCCATGAGGCAACCATTATATTCTGCGTCTGCCATGCCTGACAGCTTTGCGATAGGTAAAGTGCTCGCCTGGGACAAGATCGACGCGATCATGCCGGAGCGTTCAAAATTCGGCGCGGCTTTTACCGCCGAGGTGATCGAGCAGCTGAAGCAATGGGGGGGGGTGGAGCCGGTCAAGCCGATGGAATTGCCAACGAATTGGCCCGCCAAGAGGTGTTGACGCAGAAAAAGGAAACCCGCGAGCGGCATATGGCGGTGGCGCGGGTCGATCTGGTGCGTCAGGCCAAGATTGAGCGCGACAAGCAGGTGGTCGCCGCCGACCAGGACCGGCAGACCACGGTGATCATCGCCGAGGGCCATCTGAGCGCGCAAAAGCGCGAGGCCGATGGGATCATGGCGCTTGGCGAGGCCCGGGCCTTTGCCGAACGAGCCTTGCAAGGCGCCAATGTCAAGGTGATCGCCAATGCCGGGCGTCCGGGCGAGGGGATGAATCAGGTCATGGATCTGTTCACCGCGCAGGGCGGCACGCTCTGGCCCCTGCGGTGGAGGCCTCTGCCCAGACGCCTTTGGGCCGCGCTTCGGTGGACAAGGTGATCGCAGGCAAGGCGCCCGCAGCCGAAACGCCGATCCATTTCTCTCTGGCGGATTTGCCGCGCGAGGTGCCGCCGGGCAGGCTTTAGAGCGTGTTGCGCTAAATCGGGTTCAACCGATTGAGCGCAACCGCAATGTTCCCGGCCTGTGCTGGTCTTGGATTGCCTTCAATCTGAATAAGATTGAAGGCAATCCGCTTCAACCGGCGGCGCCCCGCGCTGACGGGCACAACTGCCCCTTGCCATTTGTTGTTTTGCGCGAACGGCAAGGGTTGAATGCCAATCCGGTCAATGCCACTCTTACGCCTCAGACATGGGATGGGGTCAAAGATGCACAAGGGGCGGATCGAGGCGTTTTCGGATGGGGTTAGAGCGATCATCATCACCATCATGGTGTTGGAACTGAAGGTCCCGCATGGCAATGATCTGGAGGCGCTGAGGCCGCTACTGCCGATCTTTCTGTGCTATGTGCTGTCCTTCATCAATGTTGGCCTTTACTGGAACAACCATCACCACATGTTTCAGGCGGTCAAACATGTCGGCGGATGGGTGCTTTGGGCCAATCTGCATCTGCTG
Source organism: uncultured Paracoccaceae bacterium (assembly GCA_903930735.1). GTDB lineage: Bacteria > Pseudomonadota > Alphaproteobacteria > Rhodobacterales > Rhodobacteraceae > CAIYZT01. Next base: position 1,673 of record CAIYZT010000318.1, read on the forward strand.
TTCTGGTTGTCGCTGATGCCCTTTGCCACGGCCTTCATGGGCGAAAACGGCGCGGCCCCGGTGACCGTGGCGCTCTATGCCGCCGATCTGTGCATGTGCGCGATTGCCTATACGATGCTGGTCTATGCTTTGGTTGGTCAGCACGGCAAAGACTCCAGCTTTGCCAAGGCGTTGGGGTCGGATCTGAAGGGCAAGCTGTCGCTCGGCTCCTATGCCCTGGCCATTCCGCTGGCCTTCTGGATGCCGATCCTGTCGCTGATCCTGATCGCCGTTGTGGCGCTGATGTGGGTGGTGCCGGACCGGCGCTTTGGCGAAGTGAAAGGGACCGGCGGCTGATATGCCCGTGATCACCTGCATCGAAGACCTCAAGCGCCTGCATCAGCAGCGGGTGCCAAGGATGTTCTGGGACTATTGCGAAAGCGGATCCTACACCGAACAGACCTTTCGCGACAACGTGGATGATTTCCAGAAAATCCGCCTGCGCCAAAGGGTTGCGCGGGATCTGACCGGGCGCAGCCTCGCCTCGACGATGATCGGGCTAGCGGTTTCCATGCCGGTCGCGCTGTCCCCAGTCGGATCGGCCGGCATGCAGTCGGCGGACGGCGAGATCAAGGCGGCGCGGGCGGCCGAGGCCTTTGGCGTGCCGTTCACCCTGTCCACCTTTTCGATCTGCTCGATCGAAGATATCGCGGCCCATACCAAGGCCCCATTCTGGTTTCAGCTTTATGTGATGAAGGACGAGGATTTCGTCGATGGCATGATCGAGCGGGCCAAAAGGGCGGGATGCTCGGCGCTGGTTCTGACACTGGATTTGCAGATCCTGGGCCAGCGACACAAGGACATCAAGAATGACCTGACCGCCCCGCCGAAACTGACCCCGCGGAACCTGCTCGACATGGCGATGCATCCGCGCTGGGCCCTGCAGATGGCGATGACCAAACGGCGCAGTTTTGGCAATATCGTGGGGCACGCCAAGGACGTCGAAAATCTGGCCAAGGTCACGCGCTGGGCCAATGAGAATTACGATCCGCAACTCGATTGGGCCAAGGTCGCGCGGATCCGGGATAAATGGGGCGGCAAGTTGATCCTCAAAGGCATTCTGGACCCCGAAGATGCACGCGCGGCGGTGGATGTCGGGGCCGATGCGATCTTGGTGTCCAACCACGGCGGCCGCCAATTGGACGGCGCTTTGTCCACTATCCGCGCCCTGCCCGGCATTGTGCGCGCGGTGGGGGAGCGGACTGAGGTCTATCTTGATGGCGGCGTGCGGTCGGGTCAGGACGTGTTGAAGGCGCTGGCGCTGGGGGCCAAGGGCACCTTTATCGGCCGCAGCTACCTCTATGGGCTGGGGGCGATGGGGCAGGCAGGGGTTACGGCGGCGCTGGAGGTGATTGCCAAGGAAATGGATGTTTCCATGGCCCTGTGCGGCGTGCAAAAGGCCCGCGATTTCGGGCCCGCGCATGTTTTGGTGCCGCAGGATTTCGAAGGGCGCTGGCAGCAGGCCCAGAGCGGATTGTCTTCAATCTGATCGAGCGCAACACGCCCTAGCTGTAACGTCTCAATAGGTTGTTCACGGGCTGAAACTGGTGATGGTGGTGTTTGCGACGCAGCACAATCTTCAGCAGACAGCCCGTGAACATTCACAAGAATGCCAAAACCACGTCAAAGATGCGAGCGTTGATTGTCGCCCGGAGGCAGGGCGGCGAGACGCCTGGTCAGATTGCGGTCGGGCTTGGGGTTTCGGTCGTGACG
>CAIYZT010000319.1 GCA_903930735.1 uncultured Paracoccaceae bacterium
CTGCTTTTCCTTGAACCGAACTTTTGGGCCACCCATGACGAAGAAGGCAGGGGCAAGGGTCCAAAAGGAATCGGGTCCGATTGGGCAAGAGACCCCGGACAGGGGGCGTATAGGGGCTGGGGGCTGGGGGGTCAAGGGACCAGTCCCACGCTTTCCCGCTGTATTGCTGCTTCGGCCCGATCTGAAAACGCTCCAGTGGAGCGTTTTTTTGGGACGTTGTTCAAACGGCGGGGCGCTGTTTGAGCAAGGGGTCATCAGCAATCCGACCGATTGGGCGAATTTGGCAAGGGAACGGGAAAAGTCTCGTTCGCCTATCGGCGTTTGGCCAGATGCTCTGCCCACAAGTCAGGACGGCGTTCGGCGGTCACCCTCTCCGCCTCCGCCTGACGCCACTTGGCGATTTCTCCGTGGTTGCCCGAGGTCAGTACCGCCGGAATCTCTTGTCCCTGCCATTCCTGCGGGCGGGTGAACTGGGGATGCTCCAGCAGGCCCACCGAAAAGCTCTCTTCCTCGGTCGAGGCGGCATTGCCCAGAACGCCGGGCAATAGGCGCACGGCGGCGTCGATCAGGGCGAAGGCCGCGATCTCGCCGCCGGTCATCACGAAATCACCGAGGCTGATTTCTTCGATCTGATGATGGTCGAGCACGCGTTGATCCACACCTTCAAAGCGCCCGCAAAGCAGCGTCACCCCGTCGCAAGCGGCCAGTCGGCGGGCCGCGGCCTGATCAAAGGGCTTGCCGCCGGGCGACAGGTAAATCACCGGCCAGCGGGCGCGGTCCGCACCGCTGGCAACCGCTTGCAACGCCGCATCCACGACATCGGCACGCAAAACCATCCCCGCGCCGCCGCCCGCAGGCGTGTCATCGACATTGCGGTGCTTGCCGATACCAAAGCCGCGCAGATCGGTTGTCTCCAGCTGCCACAGGCCCAGATCCATCGCGCGTCCGGTCAGCGATTGGCCGAGGATCCCCGGAAAGGCATCAGGCAGCAGGGTCAGGATACGGGCCACCCAAGTGCCCTTGACCGGGCGCGGCTCAGCCATCAGATCGCGTGGGATGGCGCTGGCGCGCATCGACAGGCGGCCATGGGACTTGGGTGCAGGGCTTGGGGTTGGATCATCGCTCATGGCGCGGCTTACCGCGTTTGGGGCGGCTTGGAAACCGCCGCCTGCCGCAAATCCTCTTTACGGCGCTTCAATACGTCGGATGCGAGGCCGAGGCGGTTCAGCGCGACATAGGTGGCGGCCAGATCGCCTGATGGCGACGCGTTGCGAAGCGGCGATGCGATCAGTTGCGCGCGCAGTTCGGCGGGCAGGTCTGCCAGATCCAGAATGTCATCGGCGGGGCCAAGGGGTCGGTCCTTGACCCCTTCCAGCGCAGTCAGGGTGACCGGCCATGGCGCGATCCGATGGCGCAGATCCTGCGCCATCGCCGCGTGATCACCAGCTTCCGGCAGCCTTGCGGCGAAGGCATCGAAATCATCGGTCAGCAACCGGCCCGTGGACTGCTGCCAGTAAAGCGAGCGCAGCCAGGACGGCGGATCGCGCGTGGTGATCAAAACCGAAAACCCGGTATCGCCGCCAAACACCGCACCGGCGGTTTTCACGAAAGCTGACAGTATCGGGGTGAGGGCATCATAGCGGGTCAGATCGCCAACGCCGGGCATATGGCCCGCGAAATCCTCGCTGGAGATCATCAGACGCTGACCGGGGGCCCTCGGAATCTGCCCCAGCCAAACGGCCAGATGGGCCTGACACAGGGCCAGATCCTCGGGGTCGCTGCTGAGCGAATAGTCGCGCGCGGCATTGGTGGCATGGCGCATCGCGGGGTTGGCCAGCAGGGTTTCGACCCGCCAAAGGTGCTCCAGAAGCGCGCGGTTCAGGCGCAGGCAGTCTTGCAAGGACGAAGTGCCGGTCTTGTGAAACCCGACGTGCAGCAGAATCAGGGTGTTATACCAACGGCCCTTTCAACTGACTTTTTCCCACGAGCGTGAGGTGATGGAAGCGATAGCCACGGGATCATTGGCGAAGAAGTTCCCGGCCTTGCAGCAGGCGTCGACCCTCCGTGCCAACAAGAGTGAGACATTCGACAGTCTGAAGTTTACACCCGAGGGCGCAGGAGAACGATCTGATGGTAATGCCCGAACGTCTGCCCACGCCCTTGCCTGCCGCGCTGGAGGGTGTTGCTTTGCCAGCGCCCGCTGCCCGGGTTGTGGCGGCGCCCAAAGTGGTTTCGGCCGAATTCACGGACGCGCC
>CAIYZT010000320.1 GCA_903930735.1 uncultured Paracoccaceae bacterium
CCCGAGCAATATATGACGCCCGAGGGGCCGGTTGATTTTCTGTCACGCAAGACGATTATGCAGATCAAGGATCAGCCTTCGGTCACCCTGACCCTGCGCTGGTCGCAATCGGGGCCGATCCTGCCCGGCACGCATTATGACCTCGCAAGCGTGACCCCGGCGGGCCATGTGGCGGCCCTGTCCTGGACGGCGCTGTCGGGCGATGACACCTCGATGACCTCGGCCATGCGGCTGATGAAATCGCAATCGGTCACCGAGGCGGTTGCGGCGGGCGAGTTGTTCGTGGCGCCCTCGCAGAACCTGACGCTTGCCGATGCCGATGGAATCGGCTTTCAGATGATCGGCAAGATGCCGGCGCGGGACGCCGGCAGCCGCACCAAGGGCCGGATGCCGGCACCGGGCTGGACCGGGTCAAACCGCTGGACCGGGATGCTGCCCTATTCCGATAACCCGCGCGATATTGCCCCCGCATCGGGCTTGCTTGGCAATACCAACAACAAGATCACCGATGCGCCCTTTCCGCGGCATGTCAGCTTTGACTGGGGCGATACCCAGCGAATTCAGCGCTTTATCGCCCTGATGAAAGAGCGCAACATCCATACCCGCGACAGTTTCATCGAGGCGCAATCCGACACCGTCTCGCCCACGGCGCGCACGCTTTTACCGCTGATCGGGGCGGATCTGTGGTTCACCGGCGATCCGGCAGCCGAAGGCACGCCCGAGCGGCAGCGGCAAAAGGCGCTTGGACTGCTTGCACAATGGAACGGCGAGATGAACGAACATCTGCCCGAGCCGCTGATCGCGGAGGCTTGGCTGCGGGCGCTGCAACGGCGGCTGACCGCCGATGAGCTGGGGCCCATGGTCGATGCCTTTACCCATTCCGAACCCGTCTTCATCGAACGGGTTTACCGCAATATTGGCGGGGCTTCGGTCTGGTGCGACGTGACGCAATCGGCCCCGACCGAGACCTGCACCGACATCGCCCGCGACGCGCTGGACGATGCGCTGATCGAATTGACGGCGGTTTACGGCCCCGCGATTGAAAGCTGGCGCTGGGGCGATGCGCATCAGGCCACCCATGATCATCCGGTGCTGGGCGAGGTGCCCTTCTTGCGCGATTTCGTGAACATCCGCCAATCGACCAGCGGCGGCGATACCACGCTGATGCGCGGTCGCACGCGGGGTACCGGGGCGGCGCCCTATGAGAACGTCCATGCCGGGGCCTACCGCGGGGTTTATGATTTTGCCGATCCGGAATCCTCGGTGTTCATCATTTCAACCGGGCAATCGGGCCATCCACTAAGCCGGCACTACGATGATCTGAGTGTTCTTTGGCGGTCGGGCGAGTATATTCCGATGAGCCTCGACCCCCAACTCGCCCGCGCCGGAGCGGTTGGGATTACCGATCTGACACCTGCCCCCTAAAGCACCGGATTCAGATTGAACCCGGTCGCAGGCGCCTTAAATCTCGCGAAACCGCTGATCCTGCCGCGCGGTCCAGCGCAGGGTCAGATGCCAGCCCTCGCTGCTCAGCTCTTCGGCCTCGATCACCTCTTCGGCGTGCAGCCATGCCCGGCGGCGACCTTCGTGAAATCCCAAGGTCAGGACCTGCACGGTTTTTTCTTCGTGAAAAGTGTCACCAATGGCGTCAAGCAGCGCATCGATGCCCTCGCCGGTCAGGGCGGACAGGGCATAGACATTGGCGCGGTTCTGGCTGTGGCTGTCCAGCGAGGCGCGGCCATCGCCGCTGACCAGATCCAACTTGTTCCATATTTCCAGCTGCGGCGTCTTCTCGGGCAGGCCGATGGCGGTCAGAATCTCGGCGACATCGGCGGATTGCTCGGCGCTTTCGGGATGCGAGATGTCGCGGACATGCAGCACCAGATCGGCCTCCAACACCTCTTCAAGCGTTGCGCGAAAGGCGGCGACCAGTTGCGTCGGCAGATCAGAGATAAAGCCCACGGTGTCAGACAGGATGATCTTTTGGCCCGTCGGCAGGGTCACGCCGCGCATCGTAGGGTCCAGAGTGGCAAAGAGCATGTCCTTGGCCAAAACCTCGGCACCGGTGATGCGGTTGAACAAAGTCGATTTGCCGGCGTTAGTATAGCCGACCAAGGCCACGATCGGGAAGGGCACCTTTGCCCGCGCCGCCCGGTGCAAGACGCGGGTTTTGACCACGCGCTCCAGCTGCCGTTTCAGCCGCACGACATGATCGTCAATCGCCCGGCGGTCCGATTCGATCTGCGTCTCGCCCGGCCCGCCGACAAAGCCAAAGCCGCCGCGCTGACGTTCAAGATGGGTCCAGGCGCGCACCAGCCGCGAGCGTTGATAGGACAGCGCCGCCAACTCGACCTGCAGGACGCCTTCACGGGTGCGGGCGCGGTCGGCAAAAATTTCAAGGATCAGGCCGGTGCGGTCCAGCAGTTTGACGCCCCATTCCTTTTCCAGATTGCGCTGCTGGATCGGGCTGACCACGCCGTCCACCAAGACCAGCTCTACCCCGGCGTCGTGGAATTTCGCGCCGAGTTCAGCCACCTTGCCCGAGCCAAACAGCATCCCCGCCTGCGCCTTTGCCAGACGCACCACTTCGGAGCCGGTAATGCTCAGGCCGGGCAGCGCATGTGCCAGCGAGACCGCCTCGGCAAGGCCAAGCTCGGGCAGGCGCCGGTTGCGCCGGTCCTTGCGGTCAGGGTGCAGCACATAGGCCAGCGTCGGGCGCGCCGCGGTTTCATGCGGCTGCCCGGAAATCCGGCGCTCCCGTTCGGAAAAATCAAACGGATCGTCTTCGTCCTGCGGCAGATCGGAAATTATTCTTCACCATCATAAAGGTTTACCGGACCGCCCGGCATGATCGTCGAGATCGCGTGTTTATAGACCAGTTGCGACTGACCATCGCGGCGCAAAAGCACGCAGAAATTGTCAAACCAGGTGATCACGCCCTGCAGCTTGACCCCGTTGATCAGGAAAATGGTCACGGGAATTTTCGCCTTGCGAACATGGTTCAGAAAGGCGTCTTGCAGATTCTGTTTATCGGCAGCCATTTCATTGTGCCTTTTCTAGAAGGATTTCACGAACCCTCGTTTGGCGAACGGGGTCTTGTCGCGACTATGCTGGGGATTTGGGCGGATTTCCAGTGGAAAAGCACGGATTTAGTCATCCTCAGCCTCATCTGAATGCCCGCCCTTGCCCGACGACACCACACCAAGCGATTTAAGTTTGCGGTGCAGGGCGCTGCGCTCCATCCCGACAAAGCCGGCAGTGCGGCTGATATTGCCCGAGAATCGGTTGATCTGGGTGATCAGATACTCGCGCTCAAAGACTTCGCGGGCCTCGCGCAGCGGCAAGGTGGCCACCACCCCGCCCAAGATCATCCGCCCCCACGAGGCTTCGGGCGCCTCCTGGCCGGGCAATTCGCGGCCCTCGATCGGCCCCGCGCTATCACCCAAGATCAGCACACGCTCGATCACATTGCGCAATTGGCGGATGTTTCCGGGCCACTGCATGGTTTGCAGCATGGCATCGGATTCGGACGACAGGCTGCGCATCGGCAGGCCCTGGCTGCGGTGGAACATCTCGATGAAATGGCGGGCGAGTTGGGGAATATCCTCGCGCCGATCCTCAAGCGAAGGGACCTGGATCGGCACCACGTTCAGGCGATCATAAAGCTCTTGGCGAAAGGCGCCGCGCGCGATTTCC
>CAIYZT010000321.1 GCA_903930735.1 uncultured Paracoccaceae bacterium
ACCTCCGGCGCATCGGAGCCCGCAGCTTTTCCCAACTCTTCACAGCCATCGGCGAAATCTGCGAAATGTTCAGCCCGCAGGAATGCTGGAACTACCTTCATGCTGCCGGATATGTTTCAATATGAAGTGGAAACGCTTTAAAGCCCTTCAAAGGCGCAGAGGCAATGCACCTCCATCCCCAAGGCTTCCAGCTTTTTGCGCCCGCCGAGGTCGGGCAAATCCACGACAAAGGCGCAGCCGATGACCTGCGCACCCAAACGCTCGATCAGTTTGATCCCGGCCTCGGCGGTGCCGCCGGTGGCCAGCAGATCATCGACCAGCAGGATCTTTTCGCCCGGCTGCATCGCATCTTCGTGCACCTCGACCACGGCCTGCCCATATTCAAGCGTATAGGCCTGCGAGACGGTCTGCCCGGGCAGCTTGCCCTTTTTGCGGATCGGCACAAAGCCGGTCGAGAGCTGATGCGCGACTGCGCCGCCCAAGATAAACCCGCGCGCCTCTAGGCCCACGACTTTGTCGATCCGCATCCCCGCATAGGGCGCGAGCAACTGGTCCACGCACATCCGAAACCCGCGCGGATCGGCGAAAAGCGTGGTCACGTCGCGGAACAAGATGCCCTCATGCGGGAAATCGGCGATGGTGCGGATGTAATCCTTGACGGTTTTGGGCATCCGGCTTCCTTTGTCTTTCGCGGCTTCGGAGCCCAAGCTTACGGGTGCGCGGCGGCCGGGGAAAGCAGAGATTTCAGCCTAATTTCAGGAAACGAAATCCCAGCATCGCCCGAAAATGGAAAGGTTTGATCATGGAAGGCAATCTGGTAATGGGGATGCACAAAGCGGCGGACTGGATCGGACCAAGGGGAAAAGAATGCTGAAAGCGAAACTTGGGATATCTCCAATTTGCTGGTGGAATGATGATCTGCCTGAACTATCGGACGATGTCAGCCTGCAAGAATGCTTGAGCCAGGCCGCGCAGGCTGGCTATTCGGGCATGGAAACTGGCCGCCGTTTTCCGATGGATATTGCCGAACTGGGGCCGATTCTGGCGGACCAAAAGATGTCGGTTTGCGGCGGCTGGTTTTCGGGAACGATTTTGAACGGCGATCTGACGGCAAATCAGGACCGGATCCGCGCGCAGATGGATCTGTTCATTGCCGCCGGCGCGCCTTGCATTGTTTACGGCGAAGTGGCCGGCTCCATCCAAGGCGAGCGCTTTAAACCCTTGGCGCAAAAGCTGAAACTGGACGAGGCTCAGATCCGCACCTATGCGCGTAACATGACCAAATTTGGCGAATGGTGCGCCGAGCAGGGCATGCCGCTGTCCTATCATCACCATATGGCGGCGGTGATCGAGACTGAGGCCGAGCTGGACCTGTTCATGAAACATTCCGGGCCTGGAATTCCGCTGCTTTATGATGCGGGGCATATGGCCTTTGCGGGCGGCGATGTGCTGCGGGTGATCGACAATCATCATGCGCGCATCACGCATGTTCATACCAAGGACGTTCGCGCCGGGGTTATCGCCACCATCGACCGCTCAACTGATTCCTTTCTGGACGCGGTGGTCAAGGGCGCCTTTACCGTGCCGGGCGACGGCTCTTTGGATTTTGACGCGATCATCAGCCGCTTGGCTGATTTCGGCTACGAGGGCTGGTTCGTGGTCGAAGCCGAGCAGGACCCAAAAAAGGCGCCGCCGCTGGAATGGTCCACCCGCGGCAATGCCGAGCTGCGCCGAATTCTGGCGCGGCGCGGATATGAGATTGCGAACTGAACGGCACCAGAGTGAGAATCGCCAGAGGAGAAACTTCTCTTGCGCATCTGTACATCTGAGCAAATCTGCGCCTCCAGCTAAAAAAGCTGTCCTGAGGGCGCCCCGCCAGGACGAAATAAAATCTGGATAACTTCAGATATTTGAACAAAGATACGGACGCACCGCTTTCTTCCGCACAGGGGTGTTGACATCTGGGTGAACAGGCACATTATTTGTGCATCAAAAGCCAGTTGCTTTGCTGTCGTGCTATTGTCATGGCGCCTTGCTATTGGGTGTTTCACCGGACATTTACGACCAACTGCCCGGCACCAAGCCGGAAAAACCAAGGGAGACTTCACGTGACCAAAACTTCCGCACTTAGCCGCCGCAGCTTTCTAAAGCGATCGGCCGTTGGCGTGGGCGCCCTTGCGGCCCCTGCGATCATCTCTTCCAAGGCTCTGGCCTCGTCGGGCGAGCTGAACTTTACCGGCTGGGCTGGCTATCCTGCCTTCGCCGAAACCGTATTCCCGGCCTTTACCGCCGCAACCGGCATCACGGTGAATTTCACTGAGCAGCCGGACCAAGACACCATGTTCGCTGCGGCGAAAGTGGCGCTTGAGGCTGGCGGCATCGACATGATCGAGCCGACCATCGACCGTTGGGGCGGCTGGAACACCAATGGCCTGCTGCAGGCGTTTGATCCGGCCAAGCTGGCCGTTGACAACTACCTGCCCGGCCTCGCAGACGGCAATGCCGGCCTGCGTTCGCGCGATGGCGACAACCTGATGTACGTTCCGTCCAACTGGGGCACCGAGGCGTTGGTCTACAACACGGCATCCGCTGTGTTGGGCGATCCGCCGTCGTTGGCAGCGCTGTTCGACCCGGCCAACCAGGCCGTTGTGCGTCCGCATTCGGCACTTGCCGCCATGGGCCGCTATCTGGATGCGACCGGCGCTTTGCCGCGTCCGTGGATGGATGGCTACACCGACATGGGCGCCATGGTCGAGCTGTGGGACATCGCACTTGCCGCAGCTGTCGCTGCCAAGGGCAACGTCGTTCAGTTCTGGTCGGGCGAAAACGAAGCCAACGCTGGTTTCGTGGCAAACGGCGCGACCGTGGGCCTGTGCTGGGATTCGACGGGCTACAACCTGCGTAACGACGGTTTTGGCTATGCCGCTCCGGTCGAAGGCGCCTTCGCTTGGCACCAGGGCTTTGTGCTGATGAAGAACGCGGCCAACGTCGATCAGGCTCATGAGCTGGCCAAGTGGGTTTCTGGCGCTGAAGGCGCGGCGATGTGGGCTTCGGCCTTCTCGGCGAACCCGGTTGGCAAAGGCGCTGCCGAGATGATGAACCCCGACGTTGCGGCCTATTACAATGCTGCCTTTGATGACGCCAAGCTGGCGGCTCTGTGGTGGTGGCCCGACCAGTCGGCAGAATTCATCGCCAAGCGCGGCGAATACGCTGACAAGTACAAGGCTTCTTGATCTTCTATAAATACGTGATGCGCCGGGGCCAAAAGGCTCCGGCGTGTTGCTTTTGTGTGAAGGCAACAGGGGCGGGCGCAAAATAGTTGATCCGAGCAATCAAGGTCATTGCGCGCGGGCAGCTGCCTGATTAGCCTGAAAAAAAACCAAAAGATGACGGGGACAAACGGACATGAGCGCTTCAATTGAACTGGACAATGTGTGCTGCGATTTTGGAAATTTCCGAGCCGTGGATCATGTGAATGTGACCATTCAACCTGGCGAGTTCTTTTCGTTTCTGGGCCCCTCTGGCTGCGGAAAAACCACGATCCTGCGCATGATCTCGGGCTTTACCGAGCCGACCGGCGGAGTGATCCGAATTGGCGGCAAGGATGTAAGCGGCTTGCGGCCAAACCAGCGCCCGACCGCGCTGATCTTTCAAAATCTCGCGCTGTTTCCGCTGATGACCATCTGGGAAAACATCGCTTTCGGGCTTGAAGTGCGCGGCGTCGACAAGGTGACGCGCCGCAAGCGGGCCGAGGAATTGCTGGCGCTTGTCGATCTGCATGACAGCGCGGACAAGATGGTCAGCCAGCTTTCGGGCGGCCAGAAACAACGCGTCGCCATCGCGCGCGCTTTGGCTGTTGAACCGGCGGTGATGCTGCTGGACGAGCCCCTGTCCGCGCTCGATCTAAAGCTGCGCCAGCATATGCGCGCCGAGCTGCGTGCTATCCAGAAACGCACCGGGGTCACTTTCATCTACATCACCCATGACCAGGGCGAGGCGCTGGCCATGTCCGACCGCGTCGGCGTGATGAGCCAGGGCCGCCTGCAACAGGTCGCGGGTCCTAGAGATATCTACAACAATCCAGTCAATGGCTTCGTTGCCTCTTTCGTCGGCGAAAACAATATCTTGAAGGGCGATGTTCAGAATGCATCTGAAGGTCGCGCCAGCTTTTCCACTGCCATTGGCACCTTCACCGCCAAGCTGCCGGACAGCTCGGCCGGCAAGGACCTCAAGCTTTATATCCGGCCCGAACATGTGATCCTCTCGGCAAAGCCGGGCGCGGAAAACTCGGTTCCCGTCACTCTTACCGAGGTCGCCTTTGAGGGCAATTTCATCTCGGTCCATGCGGTGACCGAGAACGGAACTGACCTCGTGGCCGAGTTGCGCAACGACGGCGCGGGCTCTGTGCCGACGCCCGGAACCCAGATGCATATGACCTTCGACGCGGCCAATTCGTCGCTTTTGCCCGACAGCACCACAGCGGGGGCCTGAGCCATGCAAGACCTTTATCGGCGCTACGGCAAGGGCCTGACCTGGGCCTTCATCGGCCTCACCTTCTTCTGGTTGGCGGTTCTGGTCATCTTGCCGGACTTCACCCTGTTTGAAAGCTCCTTCCGGCCCTATCTGCCGATTTCAGAGGTCGGCGGGCCAAAAGATACATATTCGATCAACAATTACCTGCGCATCTTTGGCGGCGAGGTCGCGATGAATATCTTTGGCCTCGATGTGATGATCTCACCCCGGGTCAAGGTGTTTTTGTACACGATCTGGTATTCGGGCATGGTCACCTTCGTGACCTTCCTGATCGCCTATCCCTTGTCCTATTACCTCGCCAAGGTCGTCTCGCCCAAATCCCTGCCGACGCTTTTCCTGCTGCTCTTCGTGCCACTTTGGGTGTCCGAAGTGCTGCGCTCTTTCGCCTGGTGGATCATTCTGGCCTTCAAGGGGCCGCTTAACGGGGTACTGATGGCGCTGGGGGTGATCGAGAAAGAGATCCGTTGGATCGACGGCTATAGCCCGGTGATCGTCGGCCTTGTCTATACCTATGTGCTGTTCATGCTGTTCCCGCTGTATAATGCGATGCAATCGCTGGACAGTAATCAGATCGAGGCGGCGGATGATCTGGGCGCGCCCTGGTGGCGCATACATTGGCGGGTTATCCTGCCCCATGCCAAGCCCGGCATCGCCAGCGGCGCGGTCATGGTTTTCATGCTGTCGGCAGGCTCGCTTTTGGTGCCGGCGGTTCTGGGTTCCACCACCTCGGGTTGGTTTACCCAGACCATTCAGGGCATCATGCTCGAAGAGCAGGATTGGAATTCGGGGGCGGCCTTTGCCTTTATGCTGCTGATCGTCTGCACGTTGGTCGTGTCGCTTGCGATGTGGATTTTCCGCGTCAAGCTTTCCGACATCGCGAAATAGGGGGGCGGACATGCACAGAAATCGCAACTTCCTGTTTCATCTCTATATGGGCGCCTTCCTGCTTTACATGCTGGTGCCGCTGCTGGTCATGGGCGGCGCCGCATTTAACGCCAGCAAGCTGCCGACGATCTACCCGTGGAAGGGGTGGACCGACGAATGGTTCATCGCCATGTGGGCGGATAACCGGATATGGATCGCTTTCCGCAACACGCTGCTGGTCGCGCTTGCGGTGGCTGCGATTGCGGTGCCTGTGGGCACGGCGGGCGCCATTTTGGTCAATTCGATCGGCGGGCGGGTGCGGGGCATGCTTTATGGGCTGATGGTGGCGCCGATTCTGGTGCCGGGCGTGGTGATCGGGATCTCGACGCTGCTGTTCTGGAACCAGTTCGGCGTCGGCTCGGGTCTGCATCTGTCGGTTTTGGGGCAGGTCAGCTATATCGCCTCCTTCGTGATGTTATTGGTTCTGGCGCGGCTGCAAAGCTTTGATCAGGGGCTGGAAGAGGCCGCTTTGGACCTGGGCGCGAGCCATGGTCAGGTGATGCGCCGGATCCTGTTGCCGCATCTATATCCCGCCATTGGGGCAGGGGCGGCGATCTCGTTCTTTCAGTCGATCGAGAATTTCAATGTCACGCTGTTCACGCGTGGCGGGGCCGATACCTTGACGGTCTATGTGTTTTCCAAAGTCCGCTCGGGGATCACGCCGACGATCAATGCGCTGGCCTTTTTGCTGATCATGGTGACGCTGCTTTTGGCGATTGTTTATGAAGTCCGCCGCCGCCGTATCGCCACTATCGAGGCCGCCCGCGAGGCAGAGGCGCGCCGTGCCGAAGAATCTTGAACCGGGCGAGCCTGCGCCCGGACTTAGGCGAGAAGCCTTGGTTGTGGCGGCGCTGCGGGTTTTGCAGCAGCGCGGCTATGCTGCTGTAACGGCTCGCAAAATCGCCGCCGAGGCGCAGATGAGCCTTGGCCATATCTCCTATCACTTCGCTGATATGGACGAGGTGATGAGCGAGGTTTACCGGCTGGCCACGCGGCTTTTGCACGAGACCGAGGCGCAATCGGAGCGGGGCGAGGGGGGGCATCCAATGACCGCCCGTGACCGCTTTGCCCGCTTCGTAAAGGCGGGATTCACCGAAGAGATCCTGACCCCGGAATACCTGCGGATGCGGGTTGATCTTTGGTCGGCGGCTCTGACCCGCCCAGAGATCGCCAAGACCGAGCTGGAGCTTTACAGCGCCTCCCGCGCGCGGCTGGAAGCGATCCTAAGGGACATGAGCCACTATTCCCGCGCCGACCGGGTTCCGGCAGTTTGCGATTTGGTCATGGCCGCGTTGGACGGGCTCTGGCTCGATTGGATTCGGCGGCGGGACCGGGCTTCGGTCAACCGGGGGCTAGAGATGGTTCAAAAGCTAGCGACGCTGGAGCTTTCCTGAGGCCGCGCAGCGTCAGGCTGTGCGCGTTGGCACCCGGTTTTCAAACCAGCGGAACATCAGCACGATGATCCCGGTGATCGCCATATAGACCAGCGCCAGCATCAGCAAAGGCTCGTAAACAATCAAGGTTTCGGCCCGCACGCGGCTGGAGACGGCATAGATATCGGTCACGGTGATCATCGCGACCAAAGGCGTTGCCTTCATTTGCAGCACGGTCTCGCCGCCCAAGGTGGGCAGGACCCGTTGCAGCGCCTGCGGCAGCCAGATGCGCCGGAACATGGTGAAGGGCGGCATGCCCATGGCCGTTGCGGCCTCCAGCTGGCCATGTGGCACGCCTTTGAAAGCGCCGCGCATCACCTCGCCCTCATAGGCCGCGACCGACAGCGACAGGCCCAGAACCGCGAAATACCAGGCATCGCGCAGGATCGGCCAGAAGATGCTTTCGCGGATACCGGGGATGCCGGGAAAGAGGCTTCCGATGCCATAGTACAGCAAAAAGAGCTGCAAAAGCAGGGGCGTACCCCGGATCAGCCCGCAAAACGCCTGCGCCGGCCGGGCCAGATACCAAGGCCCCACGGCCTGCGCGAGGCCGAGCGGGATCGCTAGCGCCATCCCCAGCGCCATGGTCAAAACCAAAAGCGAGACGGTATTCCAGATGCCCTTGAGCATCATATTTTGGTATCTCGCCTCGCCCAGCCAATCCCAGCGGCCGTAGATGAAACAGAGCGACAAAAGCCCGAGTGCGATGGCCAGCATGACCATACGACGGGGAATCAAGAGTGCCTGCAACATCTCAGCCCCCCATCCGCCGCTGCCCGCGGCGCGACCATTTCTCGAGCCGTGCAAAGCCAATGGTCGAGACGATGGACAAGATCAGATATAGAACGCCTGCCGCAGCGTAAAAGGTGAAAAACGCCTTGGTGGTCGAGGCGGCTTGCCGTGAGACTTGGGTAAGCTCGGCAAAGCCAACGACGGCCAACAGCGCGGTGTCCTTGGTGGCCACGAGCCACAGATTGGCCAGACCGGGGATCGCAAAAGACAGCATCAGGGGCAGGGTGATGCGCTGCGCCAGCCGCAGCGGCGGCATGCCCATAGCGCGGGCAGCCTCAATCTGGCCCGAAGGCACGGCAAGGATCGCGCCGCGCAAAACCTCGGTCGCATAGGCGCCCTGAACGATGCCAAGAACCGCAATACCGGCCGCAACGCCGTTGATCTCGATCCGGCTGCCGCCCATGGCCAGTACCAATTGGTTCACCGCATCGGTCACCGCGAAATACAAAATCAGGATCAGCACCAGTTCGGGCACCGCGCGCACGACCGTGGTGTAGATCGCCATCAGGTCCTTGACCCAAGGACTGCCGTATAGCTTGCCATAGGCTCCGGCGATGCCGATCAGGCAGCCCAAAGCGAAGGCGCCGGTGGCGATTTGGACCGAATTCCAAAGCCCGCGCAAAAGTGTCGCCCCCCAACCGGGGGGCGAATAGGCCAGAAGCTCCAGCGTGGAGGCGCCGAGGGCGCCCAGAGCTTGCATCTTTTAGCCGCCGTAGATCGAGGACGCGAAATAGTTCTTGGTGATCGCATCATAGGTGCCATCAGCGATGACCTTGGCGATGCCCGCATTGATCTTGGCCATCAGTTCGGCCTCGCCCTTGCGCAGGCCAGCACCCACGCCCGAGCCCAGAATGGCTGGATCATCGGCCACTGCGCCCACGACCACGCAGCAAGCGGTGCCGGCTTCGGAGGCGATAAAGGCGTCCATGGCAATGCTGTCCGCCTGGATCGCATCGATGCGGCCCGCAGCCAGATCCTGATTGGCTTCGTCCTGGGTCTGGTAGATTTTCACCTCGGCAGCGCCAGCGGCGAAATAGGCGTTCACATAGGCCTCATGGATGGTGGAGGCTTGGACGCCGATGATCTTGCCGGCAAGACCTGCTGCATCAGCGCTGGCAACCGCGCCGGTCGCCGCGATGACCACGGTTGGCGTGTTGTAGTATTTGTCTGAGAAATCAATGGTCTGCATCCGCTCTTCGGTGATCGACATCGACGCCATGATGGCATCGATCTGCCCCGAAGTCAGCGAAGGAATGATCCCGTCCCAAGCCACCGGCGTGATCACGCATTCCATTTCGGACGCCGCGCAGACTGCGTTGATGAAGTCGATTTCCCAGCCCACCCAGTTGCCCGCCGCGTCGGGCGAGGAGAAGGGCGGATAG
>CAIYZT010000322.1 GCA_903930735.1 uncultured Paracoccaceae bacterium
AGTCCCATGTGGATCACTCCGTTGCCCCCGCTGCTCTCCGCTTTGGGGGTAGGTTCACATGGCTCAGTTCTCAGTGAAAATTATCCGCCTAACCGGCTCAGTTCTGGGTGAAAATCAACACACCAATCCATATTGGGCGCGCAACTGGCTGTTGTTCGGTCAGGAAACTAAGCCGGTTCCAGGAGCCGTGCTGATCTTCGAACGCGGATCAGGCGGCCATGTCGGCTTCGCCGTTGGTCAAGACGATACGCATTTCTTCGTCCTCGGCGGCAACCAATCCGACGCGGTCACCATCGCCCGCGTCGCCAAGTCCCGCCTCCTCGGCGCGCGCTGGCCAGCAACCTTCCCGCCCCGCCTGCTTCGCTTGCCGACCATGAAACCGGGTGAATTCCTCGCCACCACCAATGAAATCTGAACTGGAGAAAACAATGCTGAAACCTGCAATCCTCGCCCTCATCCGCCAAGTCCTGACCGTCGCTGGGACGGCGCTTGTCGCCAAAGGCTTCGTGGAGGCCTCCGACATCGAACCTGTCATCGGTGCGCTGCTTACCATCGGTTCTGTAGTATGGTCGGTGGCCGACAAACGGGGGAGGTAATCTGGCCAGATCGTGACGGATCTAAGCTTTGGCAAACGGAGGGAGATGACAGACCTCATAAGTCAAGTTCCGGCGTGCTTTGCAGGGCGGCCTCCAGCTGCCCTGCATTCGCCCATTGATGTTCAAGCGACTCCTCTCGACGCACCAAAATCGGCGTTTGGGGAGATGCTGCCCGAAGTTCGGTGCCATGGTGGGCTGATCGGGACGTGATCGTGAATGGATCGTCTTCCGAAACGCGATCAGTCTGCTGTGGTGCTTGGCACATCGATGCTTGCGAGCCAAGGCTTGATGTCCAGAACTGGCGTTCCTTCGAAAGCATCGATGGCGTCGATCTGCAAAACGCCCTTGGTCACGTCGATCTCAAGCAAGTGTGCCACGGCCATCGCAATGGGGTTCGGGCGAGCGGGGGAGCGCACGGCGAAAGTGCCGACCGGCCCGGTCCGATGGGCAGGGGACTGCACGATCAGATCACGACGCGCGACGTCCATCCAGTACAGCACCACGATGGCATCACCTGCTTTCAGCCCCGCGAGGCCCGGGCGATAGGGCGCGTCAATCTCGATTGAGAAACCTCCCCCCTGCGCGCGGGCCTCACGGAGGTTCTTGGGGCAATTCCCTTTCGACCAGGGCGAGCGGATGTGGCCGATCACGGTCAGGGTCAGATCGCCTTGGGTTACAAGATTGGGGTCCAGGGTCACTTCTCCGGGGCGGATGTCAGATTTTGCGGGTGCAGATGTCATGGTGTCTCTGGTCCCTTGACCTTGAGTTCACCCGTTAGAGTGGCCTGTTCGAAGTCGCTGATCAACAGCTTCAGCCGTACCTCCCATGGGCCGGGGCTGGGCAGGGTGACAGTGGCAGTGGTCCACAGGCCCGGTTCGGCCCGCGTGGCCACAACTGCCAACGGGCCGATCCCGGCAACCGGATCGGTCAAGGTCAGGCGCACCTCTTTCGGTTCAAGGAGGTTGAAATCACCATCGGCCAACGACACGCGCAGCGATACGGCGCCGGGTGGAGCCGCCGTGAGTTCGATAGTGGCCATCGCCTGTGCTGTGTGGATATGGACCGACGGTGGCTCGGCCCGGGGCGCGACAGGTGGCGGGGCCAGACGGAACCCCATGGCCAGGCACAGAACGACCAGACCGAGAAGCGCCTCGACGCGGATCGTTTTGCGCACCGGCATATCCTGACCGTTTGCAAGCCGGGGCGTGGCCCATCCCTTGTGCCAGACCGCCAGCGCCAGCATCACGCCAACCAGCGCGAGCTTTGCGCCAAGAAGTCGGACCCAAGGCGTGGCCAGCGTCACGGCCCCCAAAGGCCGGATCAGGATCAGCCCTGCGCCGGTGCCGATCAGCACGATCACGGCAATGAGGGCCGGTCGCGAGAACCGTCCCAGTAGGGCGGCCCGTTTGGGCGCGTCCAGCGGCATCACGGCAAAGCCCAATGGCAGCAGGCTGCCGACCCAGAACAGCAGCGCCGCGCCATGCAGAAAGGTCAAGGGCAGCGCGAGGCGGGTTGGAGCCGACAGGGCATGACCGGAGACGGCGAAGGACAACGCCACCAAGGCCCAGGCCACAATGGCCGCG
>CAIYZT010000323.1 GCA_903930735.1 uncultured Paracoccaceae bacterium
CGCCACCGCCACCTCGCAAACCACCCCGTCTTCGCCAATCCGCCGCGCCCGTTTCGGCGTCAAACGCAAAAGCCGCGCAATCGCCTGCCCCGCCCGCCCCCGCGCCCGCGCCTCCAGCGCGCGGCCCAAAAGGATCAGTGTAACGCTGACCGCCGCCGCCTCGAAATACACAACGCGTGAGGCCTCGGGCAGCGCCCAAGGCAGAAAAGTCACCACGACCGAATAGGTCCAAGCCGCCCCGGCGCCAAGCGCAACCAGCGCATTCATATCCGGCGCGCCGCGCATAAGTGCTGGAAATCCCTTGCGAAAAAACCGCGATCCGGGCCAAG
Source organism: uncultured Paracoccaceae bacterium (assembly GCA_903930735.1). Taxonomy (GTDB): domain Bacteria; phylum Pseudomonadota; class Alphaproteobacteria; order Rhodobacterales; family Rhodobacteraceae; genus CAIYZT01. Next base: position 330 of record CAIYZT010000323.1, read on the forward strand.
CCAGCACTGCGCTGACCAAAAGGAATTGCAGCAACCAGAGGCTTTGCAACGGGATAAGCGCCAGCAGCCCATGATGGAACCCCGGAATGAAATGCCCGCCCATTTCGGTCAGAAACACCGGTAAAGTCAGGCCCGCCGCAATCCAGACATCGCGCCAGAGCCGGGCGCCCTCCTCCGGCGCCTCGCCGCCCCCCCCGCCAGCCCCCTCTTCCAAAGCCGCCGCCGGATACCCCGCCTTGGTCACGGCCCGCGCCAGAACCTGCGCCTCCAACGGCTGCCACCCAGTGATCTGGGCCCGCCGCGTCGCCAGATTGGCTGCCGCGCTCGCCACCCCCGCCTGCGCGCCAAGGATCCTCTCGACCCGGCCAACGCAGGCCGCGCAACTCATACCCTCAACCGCGAGGGTCAGATGATATTGCCGCGCCGGATACCCCGCCTTGCCCAAAGACGCCGCCATCAGCTCTGGGCTGGCCGGCGCCTCATAGACAACTTGCGCACCTTCTGTCGCCAGATTGACACTCGCCGATTGCACCCCGTCGATCGCGCGCAGCACCCGCTCCGCCCGCCCCACACAAGAGGCGCAACTCATCCCGTCCAAGGCAAAACTCACGTTTTTCGACATCGAAAGCCTCCAGTTCTGCCCTCAGATATGTGCCCTTTGAGGGCAAAGGAACAGATCAAAAGCTGCGAGCTTGCGGGCATCGCCTTGCCGCCCCATATTGGTTTCAACCTGAAAGGATATTCCATGATCCTTCTGTCTGTCCCCGATATGAGCTGCGGCCATTGCGAGGCCTCTGTTAAGTCCGCTCTTTCCACTGTTACCGGCGCCGCCCCCGTCACCGTCAATCTCGCCGCCCGCCAGGTTTCGGCCCAAGGTCCGGCGCCGGCGCTGATCGCCGCGCTGGCCGAAATCGGCTTTTCCGCCCAGGTTTTGCCCGCAAAATAGGCGGAAACGCGCCCGAGGCCGCCTGTTCCCGGCTTGCCACGCCGCACAAGCCTTTGTATCTGCTTCGCGATCTTGCCTTGTTTTGGCCCGCGAAAAGTCCAATCAATTTGAGACAATAATATACGGCGAAAAGCCGTGACAGGACTGGAGCAGTCACAATGTCGAAATCTGAAACCGCCCAACAAGGCGGCACGCCTTGTCCGCAGCCCCAGCAACAGGGCCAAACCGGTACTCAAAGCCCGCAGCAACAGGGCGGCACGCCCGTGTTCCGCGACTGGGCCTCGATCTAGGGCAAACCCGGACCCGGTCCCGCCAAATCCGAATTGACGGCGGCGCCGCGAAACGGCAGCCTTGGCGGGTTACCGAAAGGGCTGATCATGTCCGCCGTCTCAACAATCCCCAATCTCGGCCCCGCCACCGAGGCCAGTTTCGCCAAGGCCGGCATCACAACCGCCGAACAGATCCGCGATATGGGCCCAGATGAGGCATACCGCCGCTGGCTGCTCGCCGGCCTGCCACCCCATTTCATCGGCTATTATGTTCTTGTCATGGGCCTTCAGGGCCGCCCCTGGACCGATTGCAAGGGCGCCGAAAAGATCGCCCTGCGCAAAAGATTTGACGCGATCAAAGCTTCGATAAAAGGCACCGCGGAAAAAGGCCGCTCCGATCTCGAAGCGGCCCTAAACGCCATGGGTGTCGTTCCCAAATCGGGCCCAAATCGGGCCCAAATCGGGGTCCAGACCCTGACTTCGCCCCTTCATCCTGAGGGAAATATCCTTGCGGAGGGCCCGAGAGGGCCGACAGCGCTCCCGGCATCTGTTCAGCAGACCTCAGCCAACCAGTTCAAGGCCGGAGAAGAAGAACCCAATCTCGCGCGCCGCAGCCGCGTCGCTGTCCGAACCATGGGCCGAGTTCTCGCCCTTGGACAAGGCAAATTCCTTGCGGATCGTGCCGGCAGCGGCCGCTGCCGGATCGGTCGCACCCATCACTTCGCGGTTCTTGGCAATGGCGCCTTCGCCTTCCAGAACCTGAACTACAACCGGCTCGGAGGCCATAAATGCGCAAAGCTCGCCGTAAAAGCCGCGCTCGGAATGCTCGGCGTAAAAGGCGCCGGCCTGCACCATGCTCAGGTGGATGCGCTTTGATGCGACGACCCGCAGGCCCGCCTCTTCGAATTTGGCAATGATCTTGCCGGTCAGGTTGCGCTTTGTCGCGTCAGGCTTGATGATCGACAGGGTGCGTTCGATGGCCATTTGGCTCTCCGATTGAGGGGCTTTTTGCCCGGAATTGATATCGGCGCCTGCTATCACGCGGGCTCGAAGTTGAAAAGCGGGAAGCGAAAGCCCGGCACGAGGTCATAAAAGGAAGCTCAGATGTCCCTGCCCCCCTTCACGCTCGTCGGTTTTGACCATGTTGTGTATCTGGTTGATGACATGGCGCGCGCGGTGACCTTCTACCGGGACGTCCTCGGCTGCGTGCCGGGCTACAGCTATCCCGGATTGGGGATGGAACAGCTTTGGTGCGGGGCCGCGCTGATCGTGCTGTGGGATACCAGCCACCCGGGCGCTGCCGGCGCGGTCCCGCCAGTTGCAGGCGGGCGCAACTTGGATCATCTGTGCATCGCGACCTCGCCCATAGATCCCGGCGCGATGCGGGCCCATCTTGCCGCCCTCGGGGTGCAGATCGTACAAGAGGCCACCCATGGCGGTGCGCGGGGGGTGGGGCATTCCTTTTACATCCACGATCCCTTCGGCAACAAACTGGAGATCAAAGGCCCCGCCGAATATGCCGATGGCAGGCCCGCCCCCTGACGCTACCCGGGTTGACGCGGGCGCGTGCTTAGGGCAATGCGCCCCCATGCTGAAAATCGAAGACATCACCTATTCCGTCGAAGGGCGTCCCCTGTTTGAAGGGGCGAGCGCCACGATTCCAACCGGCCACAAAGTCGGCCTTGTCGGGCGCAATGGCGCGGGCAAGACCACACTCTTTCGCCTGATCCGCCGCGAATTGGCGCTGGAGGGGGGCGATATCTCGATCCCCTCCCGCGCCCGCATCGGCGGCGTCGCGCAAGAGGTGCCGTCGTCGTCCACCTCGCTGCTGCAAACCGTGCTCGAGGCGGACACCGAACGCACCTCCTTGATGGCCGAAGCAGAGACCGCCACCGATCCGGCCCGTATCGCCGAAGTTCAGCACCGCCTGACCGATATCGACGCCTGGTCGGCCGAAGGGCGGGCTTCATCGATCCTGCGCGGCCTTGGGTTTGAACCCGACCAGCAACTCCGCCCCTGCTCCGATTTTTCGGGCGGCTGGCGGATGCGTGTCGCGCTGGCGGGCGTGCTTTTCGCCCAGCCCGACTATCTGCTGCTGGACGAGCCGACCAACTATCTGGACCTCGAAGGCGCGCTTTGGCTTGAATCCTATCTGCAAAAATACCCCCATACCGTGCTGATCATCAGCCACGACCGCGGTCTTTTGAACCGTGCGGTCACCTCGATCCTGCATCTGGACAACCGCAAGCTGACGCTCTGGAACGGCCCCTATGACCAGTTTGCCCGTCAATCCGCCGAAAAACGCGCTCTATTGACCGCGGAGGCGAAAAAGCAGGACGCCCGCCGCGCCCATTTGCAAAGCTTTGTGGACCGCTTCAAAGCCAAGGCCTCCAAGGCTGTGCAGGCGCAATCGCGCGTGAAAATGCTGGAAAAGATGACGCCGATCCTGGCGCCAGAGGATGCCAAAAAGGTGGTCTTCACCTTTCCCGAACCCGAAGAACTGGCTCCGCCGATCATCAATCTGGACGCGGCTGCCGTGGGCTATGGCGGCCCTCCGGTTCTGCGGCGGCTGAATCTGCGCATCGATCAGGACGACCGCATCGCGCTGCTGGGGCGTAACGGTGAGGGAAAATCCACACTTTCCAAGCTGTTGGCGGGCAAACTTCAACCGTCTGACGGCAAGTATCACAAGTCCAACAAGTTGCGGATCGGCTATTTTGCCCAGCATCAGGTGGACGAGCTGCATATCGACGAGACCCCGCTGCAGCATATCCAGCGCCTGCGCCCCGCCGAGCCGCAGGCCAAACTGCGCGCGCGTCTGGCGGGCTTTGGCCTGATGGCCG
>CAIYZT010000324.1 GCA_903930735.1 uncultured Paracoccaceae bacterium
ACCACCGCTACACTTGGGTCAATCAGGCCTTTACCAGAATAACCGGCTTTACTCCCGAACAGGCGATTGGGCAGTTTCCTGGTGATTTGCTGAATGCGGCCGAAACGCTGCCCGAAACGCTGGAGCGTTTGGGCGAGGCCCGCAAGAACAACGCGGCCGTTCGGGTCGAGATTTTCAATAGAAATCAGAAAGGTCGGGGCTACTGGGTTGATACGTCGATCATTCCCATCCTCGACGACGAGGGCCGGCTGATCACCTCCCTTGCCATCGAGCGCGACATTACTCAAGCCAAGGAGCGCGAAGCAGAGCTCGCCCGCGCCCGCGAAGCTGCAGAGGCCGCTGCAGGGCCAAGTCACGCTTTCTTGCCAATATGAGCCACGAAATCCGCACGCCCATGAACGGCGTCATTGGCGTGGCAGATCTGCTGGCAGAAACCCGCCTGACCGCCCTGCAGCGCGACTACGTTGCCACGGTCCTTGAATCCGGGCGCGCCTTTTTGCGCATGATCAACGACATTCTTGACCTGTCAAAACTGCAATCTGGAGAAATCGTTCCGGAAAACGAACCCTTTGATGCGCGCGCGACCGTAGAAGGCGTTCTGCGCCTCTTGCAGCCCTCGGGGCTGAAAAAAGGGCTGAACCTTTCCTTGCACATTTCCAATGGGCTTAGTGCCGATTGGTCCTATATGCGCGGCGATCAAGGCAAAATTCGGCAGATTTTGGTCAATTTAATGGGAAACTCCATCAAGTTTACCGAGAGCGGCGCCGTCACGATCACGATCGCGAAACTGGGGGGCAACTTTAGCTTTCAGGTTGCGGATACGGGTATCGGAATCAGCCCTGACAATCTGGAAACGATTTTCGATAGCTTTACCCAAGCCGACGATTCTATCACCCGGCGCTTTGGGGGGACCGGGCTTGGGCTGACGATTTCCGCAATGTTGGCGCAGCAAATGGGCGGGGTTATCTCCGTCAAGAGCAGGATCGGAAAAGGCTCCTGCTTTACCCTGTCGCTGCCGCTGCAACCGACCCTGCCCGCCTCCTTGATTCCAGCCGAGGCTCCGGCCTGGTCGCAAAAAGCATGCTCGGTACGACTGCTGGTCGCCGAGGATAGTCGCACCAACATGATGATTTTGCGCAAGGCCCTGACCGGTCACGTCGCCCGTTTGATTGAGGCTGAGGATGGCGTATCGGCGGTCCAGGCCTGGCTTGATGAATCTCCCGATCTGATCTTGATGGACGTTTCCATGCCGATGATGGATGGGCTGAGCGCCGTTCGCGAGATTCGTGCAAAGGAGGTTGAACTTGGCAGAAACCGCTGCCCGATCCTCGCGCTTACTGCCTCAAGTCATCTCGAAGACCGCAACGCCTGTATTTCCGCCGGATTCGATGGATTTCTCGTCAAACCCCTGCGCCGCGACGAACTTTTGCAAGCGATCGAGGATCAAATGAACCCCAAAGCCGCAGCCCCAGCGGCCAAGCGGGCCTGAGTTTTCGTCGGCCAGACCCAAATACCCGTTTTCACGCGCGCCCAGCCGTTCTAGAAGAATTTAAATGGGAGGCGGTGAATGGTTGATATTGCTACGCGGGTTTACAACCACAACTGGAAGATCGACCCGATCGTGCGTTCGCTGATCGACACGGATTTTTACAAACTGCTCATGTGTCAGTCGATTTACCGGAACAAGCCCGATACCCAAGTCGTGTTTTCGGTGATAAACCGGTCGACCAAAGTGCGTCTGGCGGAACTGATCGACGAGGGCGAGTTGCGCGAGCAATTGGACCATGTCCGCTCTCTATCCCTGTCCAGAGGCGAAAGCACCTGGCTGCGCGGCAATACCTTTTACGGCCGCCGACAAATGTTCCGCTCAGACTTCATGGAATGGTTCGAAGGGATGCGCTTGCCCGCCTATCATCTGGAAAAGCGGAATGGCCAGTTCGAGCTGAGCTTTGAAGGCTCGTGGCCCGAGGTCATGCTCTGGGAAATTCCTGCCCTGGCCGTCCTGATGGAATTGCGTAGCCGCGCTGTTCTGCGTTCCATGGGGAAATTCGAACTTCAGGTGCTTTACGCCCGCGCCATGGCCCGCATCTGGGAAAAGATCGAGCGGCTGCGCGCCATACCGGATCTGCGCATCGCTGACTTCGGAACCCGGCGGCGGCACGGTTTCATGTGGCAGGATTGGTGCGTTCAGGCGATGCAAGAGGGCTTGGGCAACCGGTTTACCGGCACGTCGAATTGCCGGATTGCCATGCGCCGTGACATCGAGGCCATCGGCACCAATGCCCATGAATTGCCGATGGTCAATTCCGCGCTTGCCAATTCCGATGCCGAATTGGCCCAGGCGCCCTATCAGGTACTGGCTGATTGGCACGAAGAGCACGACGGAAATCTGCGGATCATGTTGCCGGACACTTACGGCACCGAGGATTTCTTGCGAAACGCCCCCGATTGGTTGGCCAGTTGGACCGGAATCCGGATCGACAGTGGCGATGCCGCAAACGGCGCCGAAACCGCCATCCGTTGGTGGAAAGAGCGCGGCGAGGATCCGACGAAAAAGCTGGTGATTTTTTCGGACGGCTTGGATGTGCCCGAAATAGAATCCCTTTATGCGCGGTTCAATGGCCGTGTGAAGGTTTCGTTTGGCTGGGGCACCATGCTGACGAATGATTTTGTCGGGCTGGTCCATGAGGATCGCCTTGCGCCGTTTAGTCTGGTTTGCAAAGCGGTCTCGGCCAATGGCAGGCCGACCGTCAAATTGTCGGACAACCCAAGTAAGGCGATGGGACCGGCGGCGGAGATTGAGCGCTACAAGCGCGTTTTCCATATGGGTGCGCTGACGGCACAGAACCTGCGCGTTTAACCCAAAACTCTTTTGGCCATTTTGCAGGCGGTTGCCAGATGGCTTTGGTGGATGGGGCTGTCGCGGGAAAGCTTCGGAATAATCCAACCGACCGAAGCGCAGCATCGCGCCAGGGTGAAAACGTCCACCATTTCCGTATCTTGCGTCCCGTAACCCGCCATCATGGCATCGCGAATTTCGAGATATGCTGGCTCGATCAGGCAATGGAGCAGCGCCGTGCCCAGATCGTAGAGCCGGAATCCAAATCCGCTGTCATCAAAATCGATCAGCGAGAGAGCATCGCCACTCACCAAAACATTCTCGCGCAGGACATCGGCATGGATCAAACCGTAGTTTCCGCCTTCGGCCAGATAGCGGGTCAGGCGCTCGTGAAGGAACAACCGCGCCTGCGCCAAGAGGGCGCGCTGATCCGGGCTTGCCAGCGGATGATCCCAAAACCGGCCCCAAAAGGGGGTCTCGCCGACCAGCCCCGGAATGTCCCAGTTTGGGCGGATAAAGCTCGGGGGCAGGGTCAGCCGATCGGTCGCGCGGTGCAAGGTGGCAAGCAAGCCCCCCAGCTTGCAATGCAAGTCCAGAATTTGACCCGCGGGCAGATCCAAGGCCTTTCCGACCGTACCCAAAGCCTCGCCGTCGACCCAGGCGATGGCGCTCGCGCGGCGGCCCGACGATAAGGTGACCAAAAAACCATCTGCGGCGGGCAGAGCGGCCGGAACGCGGACTCCCGCCACTGACAGCGCTGCGCACCACCAAAGCTCGGATTCGATGGCCGCATCCGCCTGATAGCCCGGCCGGTGCAACCTGAGCGCGGCGCGGCCCTGCGGCACCTGCATTTCAAAAACCGCATTCTCGCGGTCCAGGATCAGGCGGGTAATTGTCCCGCCCCAATGCGATGCGGCCTCGGCGGCGAGGGCTTGGAGGGTCATTCTTCGTCCTCGATCTTGCCGCGCCCCAGCTTGATCTCGCCGCGCTGGACCTTCGCGGCCAGACGGCGGCGCTGACTGCCCAGCGTCGGTTTGGTGGCGATCCGGCGTTTGGGCACCACCAGCGCGGCACGGACCAGTTCGGCCAGACGCTCACGGGCGATCTCGCGGTTTTGGGCCTGCGATCTGGTGTCCTCGACCTGCAAGACCAAAGTCCCTTCCAGCGTCCAGCGCCGCCCTGCCAGCTTTTTCAGCCGGGCCTTGATCTGAGGCGTCAGATGCGGCGAGCGTTCGGCCTCGAACCGCAGCTCGACCGCGGTCGAAACCTTGTTCACATTCTGCCCGCCCGGCCCCGATGCCCGGACAAAGCTTTCCGAAAGCTCCCAGTCGGCAAGATGAAGGGTATCGTTGATCCGTAACATAGCGCGAAACTATCTGCACCGCGCCAAAAGAGAAAGGGCCACCGTAATCGGCGACCCTTCCCGAGTTCCTAGGAGATGGGCCAGTTAGGTCCAAAGCCCAATCTTCAGTGTCATTTCAGGGGTCTGCCCCTAAAAATACCCTCCAAAGACTGTCCCGACACAACTCTCCAATATCACTCTAGACACTGGATCACCTCCTTTCAAATGGTTGCCGATAAGGGGAGGTTGACACAGATTGTGTGTTTGTCAAAACCTTTTACGCGGGTTTCGTAGCATATTTAGCGATTGCTGCCCGGAAGGGCATCAGCGCAAACAGATCAACCAAGACCTTCACCCCCCAGTCCGCAAACGCCAGCGAGGCCCAAAGCGGCA